>PUNQ01000032.1 GCA_003551845.1 Candidatus Nealsoniibacteriota bacterium | reverse complement strand
CATCATAAAAATCGATCCCTTCGTACTCTCCGACATATTCGAGTCTATGCGGTAAAAAGTCAAGCTTTGAAATTATTTTTCGAGCCCGCTTTTCAGAAACACCGAACAGTTCCACCGTTTTTAAGATGGGATCCATATAAACGGCTGATTTTTTTAGTCTTTCATCGGAATCGAATTCAATCTTTTTTGCCTTTGACCGGGAGGCTATTTTTTTAACCGATTCATCATCCTTGTTATAAATTAAAATATCGGAAATGGATTGAAAGCGAGTGATATTCTCTTTTGCATTAATGTATTCTTTAAAATTTTCATGCTGATCGAGATGATCTCTGAACAGATTTAAAAATAAAGCTATTTCCGGTGATTCGGTTGTCGTTTGGAGCTGAAAACTGGAAAGCTCATAAATGAAAATGCCTTCTTTGTCCAAAAAATCCAAAACCGGCTTCCCTATATTTCCCAAAAGATAAATATCTTCGTTGAGTTCTTCTTTTAAAACGGTATAAATGGCGAGACAGGTGGTGCTTTTCCCTTTGGTTCCGGTTACACCCACCACCTTTCCCCTGTTTAACTTCAAAAAGATATCCGTCTGTGATGTTATTATCTTGGTTTTCGAAAACTTTTTCAGATCGGCCATCGGAACTCCCGGAGATTTGATTATGATATCATAATCCTCGACCGCATCGAGATAATCTTCACCGAAATGGATTCTTACGTTTTTAAAGTCGACCTCCCTTCTCTCTCTGTCGGCTACTCCTATCTCTTTTTTCGGAAACCGACTACGTAAAAAAGAGAGGTTGTCCTTTCCCTCTCTTCCGTATCCCAGTATTAAAATTGAATTTTTTTTCAAAGTTTTATACATTTCCCATTAATCTGATTACTACTCCCATTATAGCCGCCAATGCACCGATAATCCAAAACCGCATGGTTACCTTGTAAGCCGGCCAGCCCCTTCCTTCAAAGTGATGATGAATCGGGGCAGCTAAAAATATCTTCTTCTTTAAAAATTTTTTACTCAAAAGCTGAACTATCACCGAGCCGGATTCGGCGACCAAAAGCACGGCGATTATCGGCAAAACCAAAACCGAATCGGTTAAAAAAGCTATAACGGTCAAAGTGGTGGTCAGCCCCAATATGCCGGTCTCTCCCATATAAAATCTGGCCGGTGGAATATTGAACCACAAAAATCCCAAAGTGCTCCCGACAATCGCCATGCAGAAAGAGGCTAAGTTGATCATTGCCATTTCAACCGCTATAAATCCGAAAGCCGCGAATATGGCTGCAAAAGCACCTCCGGAAAGCCCATCGAGTCCGTCAATTACACTACCGCTGTAAGTGGCCAACATTACCAATATGAAAAATGGAATAAAAATAATTCCCAAATTAACATGACCGATAAAAGGAATCATTATTTCGCTCATCTCCAATCGAAAATAAAACCACAAGCCGCCGATGAGCCCAATCAACAAAACCAAAAAGATTCTGTAAAACAAACTCAAACCACCTCCTATATATCTTTTCATTTTCCTGAAAAAAAGTTTCAGGAATCCGTTACTGGGCTTCTCGATTATTTGTAAAATATCATCGCTAAGTCCGACGAGGGATGCCGAAACGAGAGTAAAAAGCGGAAGCCACGTCTGATCTCTGCTGAGAAAATTAAGTTTTTCAATCCAAAAATGATCCGATAAAAAGGTTAATCCGTAAAATAAAAAAATCAAGACAAGAGGAGGTATCCAGACCAGAAGTCCACCCAGCCTGGGAACGCTGGTCTCTTTTTCCGAGTGATGCTCGGTAAAAACTTTCAATTGCTCGCCGTCTATTCCTTTTTGACGAGCTTTATTCTTCCAAAGCTCGTGCTTATACATGAATCGGGTAAAAGCGGGGGTGATAAGAACGGTAAATATGAAGGAGACCGTTCCCACTATAAATATTTTGGTTACATTTATAACTGCGGAATCCATTTTTATTTTATCTTATAGGCCTTATAAATCCAGTCTATCAATTTCTCCATCTCTTCGAATCTTTCCCGGTGAGCTTCGGCTCCCAAAATAATATTTATCAGATATCCACTTTCCGTTTCGAGAACCATAAGTAAAGTTCCTCCGGCCTTTCCGGTATAACCCGTCTTTCCACCCAAAATTTTGTCGTACCAATCCGGTCTCTCCGCTCCGAAATAATTCCCGTTAAGAAAATCATTTGTCGTTTCAACTCTGTAATAAAGATTGGAACTTCCCGAATGTATGTCGTAGCTCGTAACTCTCATTATTTCCCAAAAGATGGGAATTTCCAGAAGTCTCAGGGTCAGCTTGCCTACATCTTGAGCCGTAGAAAGGTTCACACCTCTGACATTGTCCAGGCCACTGGGATTTTTAAATTCGGTTCTCCTCATGTCGATCTCTTCCGCCTTGGAATTCATCATTTCAATAAAATCATCGAATTCAACGTCTTCCGGAGCAACGGCGGCAACATAAGCACTGCTGTTATTGGATTCCAATAGCAAGGGGTACAAAAGCTCTCCGTAAGTAGTATCGGGAAAAACTCGTAATTCGTAAAGCAAAGGGTCGGTAAAAAGTGCTTGCTCCGAAATTCCAATGGTAGAATCGAGATCATAGTTTTCATGCACGACCAAAGCGGTAACCAGCTTGGTTATACTGGCAATCGGCAATCTTTTATTTCTGTTTTTGGTAAATAAAACCTGTTTTTCTCCATCCTTTTCATAATAAAAAGAGTAAACTGCATCAGCTTCAATTTCGGGAATCGGCACCCCCTCGACTCTATCGATGATCAAATCATCCTTAATTATTTCTTTCGCTTCATTGTCCGAAACCTCATTAATCGGCTCGACTTCTTCGGCTTCCCCGCCCGCCCTCGTCAGAAAAAAAATCGAGGGTAGAATAACAATCAAAAACAGGCCGATCAATAGATGATTTTTTTTAATTTTCACTTTCATGATCAATTTTAATCGATAACTCTTTAAGTTGATCGGGTGAAATGTCAGCCGAAGGAGTATTCATCATTAAGCCCCTTCCGTCACCCGTTTTCGGAAAAGCGATTACGTCCCTTATGCTTTCTTCTTCCAAAAGAACCATTAAAAGCCTGTCGAATCCGAAAGCCATACCTCCGTGTGGAGGGACTCCGTAATTGAAAGCTTCCAAAAGATGTCCGAACTTATTTTCAATTTCTTCTTCCTTGTGCCCCAAAACTTCAAAAATCGCTTTCAGCATATCGGGCTTATGAGCTCTTATCGAACCTCCCCCGATCTCAGCTCCATTCAAAACCAAATCATATTGAAATGACTTTATCTTTTCGGGATTTTTTCTGATCTCCTTCGGTGTCGCCTTCGGCTTGGTAAAAGGGTGATGCTCTGCCCTGAAACCACCATCGAATTTTTCAAACATCGGAAAGTCGACTATGAATGCGAAAGCCAACTCATCCGGATTATCTTTATCTTTTCGCAAGTCGGGACGATCGGAATTCCATCTGCTTATCGCCTCATCGTAACTGATTTTGGGGAAAGGTTTTTCTTTTATGCTTTTGTTCGGAAATACATTTTCTACGAGCTCGATGTACATCTCCTCGACCAGTTTTAAAACATCATCCCTGTCTACGAAAGACATTTCGATGTCCAGCTGAGTGAATTCCGCCTGTCGATCGGCTCTGACATCTTCATCCCGAAAGCACCTGGCGAATTGAAAATATTTCTCAAAACCACCGACCATCAATAATTGCTTGTACTGTTGTGGGCTTTGTGGCAAAGCGTAAAAAGAGCCGGGAATCTTCCTTGAAGGAACCAAAAAATCCCTGGCTCCTTCAGGGGTGGACTTCGTCAGAATCGGAGTTTCAATTCCAATAAAACCATTTTCGGATAAAAAATTTCTTAAAAATTGAGTGGATTCATGCCGTTTGCGCAAATTTCTTTGCATCCTTTCTCTTCTCAAATCGATATAACGATATTTCATCCTAACTTCTTCATTTATCTTTTTTTGTGTTTCATCCAGCTCGAAAGGAATGGTCTCCGTATCGCTTAAAATTTTAAGCTTGCTCACGCCAATTTCTACACTTCCCGTCTTAATCTCCGGATTGACCATCTTTTCGGGTCTTTTTTTAATCTCTCCCACCACTTCAACGACCGTTTCGTTTTTGATATCCGAAATCATTTTAAGCTTTTCCGGATTAACCACGGCTTGAATAATTCCCGTTTCATCCCGTATATCCAAAAAAACAATTTTACCATGGGATCGAATACTACTTACCCATCCCGCCAATTTAACTTTTTTTCCGGAAAAAGAAACCGCTTTTTCATTTGAAATTCTATTCATGATTTCTTAATTTAAATATTCAATTGATTTCTCAACTATTTCACCCGGCGTATGCTCCGTTTTGATAAAATAATTTTTAGCTCCCAGTCTGAAGGCTTCTTCTTTTGATTCTTGATCATCATAATTGGAAAAAGCGACAACCGGAATATCGGCTACGACATCATCGTCACTTCTCCTCAATTTATTCAAAAAGGATATTCCCGTCTCACCCGGCAAAAGTATGTCAAGAAGTATTAAGTCGGGCTTTTTGGAATGCGCCTTCTCCAAAGCCTCATCAACGGTTGAAGCTAAACTGACATCGTGGCCCTCCTTCTCAAAAACTTCTTCATACATCTTGGCCAGAGTTTTCTCGTCCTCAATTATAAGAATGTTCGGCATAGAGTTTTGAAATTATTTTATTCAATTATACTAAATTAAAGTAAAAATACAAAGTAAAAAATCCGACTTGAAATCAACCTTGTCGGACTTTTTACTCTCCGCTTCAAATTGATTTTTCAAAATATCAATCAATCAAAAAATCAAAGATCTTTTCATTTTTTTTCATGTCATGAATGTAGCTGCGAAGTCTGTGGAGATTTTCATCATTCTCTTCTTCCTTTTTTCGTCCGCTCATTTTAAAATGTCTCTCAACCTCTTCTTCTATCTCCCGGTCCGAAACTTCAATTTTTTCTTCTTCGGCCAGCTTGTGCAAAATTATTGCTGCTGCAACATTGTCGGACGCCTTATCTCTCCACTCTTCTTTCAATTCTTCTTCCGTTTTTCCTATTTGATCCAGATAATCTTCGAAAGTGGTTGCGTTTTGCTGAAGACGACGCTCCATCTGCATTTTCATATTTTCCAATTCTTTACCCACAAGCACTTCCGGAACTTCAAGATCGGTATTTTCTATTAATTTTTGGACAATTTCCATTTTTAATTTTTCTCTCCGCTCAGCTTTCTTTTCCGATTCTATGCCTTCTCCCACTTTTTCCTGCAATTCTTTCAAGTCGGTTACGCTTTCATGTAAAGAAGCGGCAAACTCATCGGTCAACTCGGGAAGACTTCTTTCGGAAACCGTTTCGACTTTCAGTTCAATTTTCATCTTTTTTTCTTCCTCCTCTTCCCGATTTTTGCCTTCGGGTAAGTCAATTTCGAATTCAACCTTTTCACCCGGCTTCATTCCCGTAATTTCGTCTTCAAAATCTTTAAGAAGTGAATAATTTTCTCTTCCCAAAATTAATTTCATGTTTTCTTCTTCAACTCTCTTTTCTCCATCCACACTTCCCGTAAAACTTATTTCCACCTGATCACCTTCTTCGGCTTCTCGTTCAACTTTTTTCAAAGTCGCACGTGATTCTCTTATCTTTTCCAGAGTATCATCAACCTCCCCGTCGGAAACTTCAACTTGTCCCCCTTTATCCTCCACCACCTCTTTTGCAATTTTTTTGTAATCCGGAAGGTTGATATCGGGCATGACGAAAAAAGAGGCTTTATATATCAAATCGTTTCCCGGCGCCGATTGAGAGAAAGTGATCTCGGGCTGAGAAATGGCAAAAATATCTTTTTCTTCAAGTATCTTCGGATAGGTCTTTTCTACGGCTACTTTTGTAGCTTCATTCCAAAATTTTTCCTCCCCGACCGAATTTCGGACCACTTCAAGAGGAGCCTTTCCGGGTCTGAAACCTTTTATATTCATCTCCTCGGAGAGCTTATCCGCCGCTTCTTGCAGATATTTTTTCATCTCCTCGGTATCAATCGTAACTTTAATTTCTTTTTTTGATCCTTTTTTGTCTTCCATTTCAATTTCCATAATTTTATCTTAATTTATTTTTAATTCGAACTAAATCAAGCATAACATATCCGATGCCTTAATCCAACCCGTTTTGAGACGCTTTATCTGTCCGACCCCGAAAACTATTTTCCCATAACCTGGATTTGAATTTTTCTATTTCTTGATCTGTCCAGTTCGAGAAAAAGAAATCGTTGCCATCTTCCCAGTTGAAGCTGTCCCTTGAATAAATTGACGGTAACACCCGGAGTAAGATGAACAGCCTTGCAATGAGCATGCCCATTGGCGCATTCGTCATCACACATATTCACCGTCCGAACACTGAAATTGTCATGCTTGTACTCATCATCCTCCGGAATCAAGGTTGACAAATGCTCTTTTATATCCTCCAACAACAACGGCTCATTTTCATTCAATATAACCGTTGCCGTGGTATGCATCGATTGAACATTGACCAAGCCGTTGACTATTTCCGATTCGACTACTATCTTTTCCACCTGATCGGTAACATCCGTAAAAGACATGGTTTCTTCCGTTTGTAGTTTTATTGTTTTGTTGATAACTTTCATATCTATTTTCTTATATTTTTATCGGCGTCGGGTATAGGAGACTACTCACTGCCTTTCTTCTTTTCTCCTTTTTTATCTTTTTTCGAATCTTTTTTTATTTTTTTAGTCGATTCGGATTTCTTTTTGAGATCTTCGACCTCAAAATTATTTTCCTCCTCACCGGAAAGATACCACAAAACGACGACTAAAATAATTATGGTAAATATAATCCATTCCATATTTTTTTAATTGATTAATCTTATAAACACTTATTCCTCAACACATCTTCCAATTTATGAATATTTCCCGCTCCAATTATAACCACTACTTCATCATCTCGCAAATTTTTCTTTAAGTAAGCTCCGATATCTTTCAGTGATCCGGGTATATAAACCAAATTTTCGTTGTCAGCCTCCTCGACCAGTTTTTTGGAATTGATTTTTTTCTTAATTTCTTCTTTTTCTCTTCCGGGAACGCTGTAAATATCGGTTACCATCATCAGATCAACCGGTGAATTATTAAAAACATCGATAAATTCTTGCTTGAGGTGTAGTGCTCTTTGATATTGATGTGGTTGAAAAACGGCTCGAATCGGTCTGTCTCCGTATTTCTCAACCACGCCACTCAAAACCGATTTCAGTTCGGTCGGGTGGTGCGCGTAGTCCAGAATGAGTAGTTTCCTGTTACCCTCTATCGATATATTTTTTTCCTGAAATCTTCTCCAGCAACCCTTGTAAGAAGAAAGTGCTTTGAAAATAATATCGTCTTTTATCTTCAATTCTCTTCCCAACTCGAAAACGGCCATTGCATTTTCAAGATTGTAATCACCGGGAAGTTTTAAAATTTTCTTTACCTTTTCGGCTTCCGGTTTCAATTTTGAAAATCGGCGTACTTCGGATTTGAATTTTAATTTTTTTAAATTTTCATCCTCGGAATTTATAATTACCCTCCCCCCTTTCTTCATTCCGTGGAGATATTTTTGAAAAGTATCCATTATTTGGTCCATATCCCGGTAATAATCAAGGTGCTCTTTTTCCAAATTGGTTAAAATAATTATATCCGGGCTGTAATTCAAAAAAGAGCCCTTCCACTCATCAGCTTCCATGAGTAAATAATCCGATTTACCGTGCCTGTAATTTCCATTTTCGAACTCCTCCAGCTTGGTGCCGACTATAACAGTAGGATCGAGACCCGCTTCAATCATCATCAAGGCGGCCATCGAGGTAGTGGTGCTTTTTCCGTGAGTCCCGGAAACGGCTATAGTGAAAAAATTACGAGTCAAATCACCCAGCGCTTCCGGATAACTCTTTATCTCCAATCCCAACTCTCGAGCTTTTTCGAGTTCGGGATTATCGCTCGGAACAGCCGGAGAATAAACCACCAGATCAATTTTTTCAGAGATATTTTCTTCAAAGTGTCCTTTCGTTATTCGAGCTCCTCTCTTTCTCAATTCATCAATTATTTCATTTTCCGCCAAATCGGAGCCGGCTACTTTTTTACCCGAAATGAGAAAATGTTTGGCCAATGCGGAAACACCTATTCCTCCTATTCCTATAAAAAAAACTTGCATAAGTTCACTTGTAACTTTTTATAATTTTATATTTCGGACCCCCCTTCCCGAGTTTACTCTCCATCAATTCAAAAGAGTCAACGGAAAATTGAAAATAAGGATCGTCTTCAAGGAGAGGTATCTCTTCAAGCGGAATTTTTTTATATTCGAACGATTTTATTCTTCCCAATGTAACATGCAAAATAAAATCTCTTTTTTCCGGCTCGTAGTTCAAAATTCCGGATTCCACAAGCTTGTTGTCAATATCTTCTTTTAACTTTTTAAGGCCTTTCCCCGTTCCTTCGATCCAGATCAGCTTAGCTCTTCTTCTATCCGGAACATATCTGATTTTATTCAATTCAATGTTGATCCGTTCAACATCGACATCACTCAAAAGTTCAATCAGCTCATTAATCTTCTTTTCTTTTACGGAGCCCAAAAAAGAAACTGTTATGTGTAAATTATCATTTTTTACCCATCTTACTCCCCTGCCGAAGTCCTCCTCCAGGTTTTCTTTGATTTCCGATACCTTCTCTTTAATTTCCGAAGGTAGATTTAAGGCAATAAATAATCTCTTCATATTGGTTAATTATGGAATAAAAATAAAAACTAATCAAGAAAGCTCCTTTATTTTGAATGATTACATTTTACAGCAATGTCAATTTAAATTTTTCAAAAATATGATAAAATAAAATATGATAAAAAGTGTTAAATTACAAGAAAAGACGAACCGGGGTTCGAGATGTAAAAATTGTGCCCACTACTGCCTGCTTTCGGAAGGTGAGTCCGGAAAATGTGGAGTACGAAAAAACGAGGGAGGTGATTTGAAAGTTTTAAATTACGGTAAATTGATCGCCTTAAATCTTGATCCGATTGAGAAAAAGCCCCTTCACCACTTTTTGCCGGGGACCGAAACTCTTTCCCTGGCCGCTCCGGGCTGTTGTTTCCGATGTAAAAATTGTCAAAACTGGAGAATATCACAACAGAATCTTGAAGATACAAAAGTAAATCACCTCTCTCCCGAAAAGATAATTCAACTTGCAAAAAGAAAAAAAGTTCCTTCAATTTCATATACTTACGGGGAACCGATCAATTACTCGGAATACGCCTTGGACGTTATGAAGATGGCTCATTCGGAAGGTTTGAAAAATATTTGGGTCACTAACGGATATTTTTCGGATGAATTGATGAACGCCATCGCTTCCTCGATAGACGCTTTAAATATAGATCTGAAAAGTTTTTCCGAAGATTTCTACCGAAACATATGCGGAGGAAAACTGTCTCCCGTTTTGGAAGCGATAAAAAAAATGAAAGAAAGTGCTTGGATTGAAATCACCACCCTGATTATACCCGGCCTAAATGATGACCCCGAAAACTTGGAGAAGATTGCCGATTTTATTGCCGGCCTGGATAGAGATATTCCTTGGCATCTTTCAGCATTTTCGGCAGCGCTTTCCAAAGACATGAAAGACAGATCCGATTCCACTGAAAAAGATTTGGAAAAGGCTTACTTGATCGGAAAAAATGCCGGGATCAATCACATATATCTGGGAAATGTCTTTACTTCGGAAAAAGAAAATACCTTCTGTCCCCAATGCGGACAAGTGCTGATAATCAGAAACGGTTACGTAATTGAGAGATTGGACCATCGAGGAACTTGTAAAAATTGTGGAGAAAAAATAAGCTTAATCTTAGAATAAAATGTCTCTTAAATTTGCTGCAATTTGCCCTCATCCACCGATTATCATTCCCGGTATGGCCACTGAAAACGATTTTGATCAGGTGAAAAATACCGTAACGGCAATGGAAGAATTGTCAAGAATCTTTTCCGAGAAAAAAATTGAAGCGGTTGTGAGCATCAGCCCTCACGGCCCTTTGTTGAGAGATAAGTTCACGATCCATAATTCGAATCGGTTCCATTTTAGCTTCGGGCTCGAATCGACGAATATTGAGCCCGATGGTAATTTAATTAAAAAAATATCAAACCTTAAAGAGGTTGAATCGATTCATCAATCCGAACTTGATCATGGTACGGCCGTTCCTATTTTTTATTTGCAAAAAAATAGTGACTTTACTCTCGCTCCTCTCGCCCATTCTTTTAAAGGCGTCGAAGATCACTTTGAATTCGGATTGGAAATAAAAAAAATAATTGAAGCCGAATCTCGAAATATCGCCTTTATCGCTTCCGGAGATTTGTCTCACAAACTGTCCCCCACGGCACCGGCCGGCTTTTCAAAAAAGGGTAAAAAATTCGATGAAAAAATAATCTCCCTGATTAGAAAAAAGGAGATGAGCAACCTCCGAAATATAGACTCGTCCTTAATCAATGAAGCCGGACAATGTGGATACAACTCGATAATCGTACTCTCCGGTGTTTTATCCGAAATTAATTTCAGTCCCGAAATATTGTCTTACGAAGCTCCTTTCGGAGTCGGCTATCCGGTGATAAATTTGGAATTGAACAATGAAAATTAAAATTGGAAAAATTAAAAATACGGTTGATTTTATGAGAGGTCTCGGCTATCATCCGGACAGAAACAAGAAAAACTCCTTTTCAAAATCCTTGCAAGGAGGTAAATTTCCCCGTTTTCATATATATTACGATTCCGAAAAACAAATCTTGAATCTGCACCTGGATCAAAAGGCTTCCACCTATCAAAAAGCAACCGATCACGCGGGAGAATACGACGGTCCCGCGGTTTTTAAAGAAGCTCAACGGATAAAAAAATATGTCAATAATCGATTTGGTAAAAAAGACGGCTGAAAAATTCATACATACTGGTGAAGTTTTTTCTCTTCCCGAAAAGAGCAGCGGTGAATCTAAAAAAGCGGGAGTCTTTGTAACCGTTAAAAATAGAGATCGGTTACGCGGTTGCATGGGCTCGATCGAAGCTAACGAAGATATTGAAAAAGAAATCATATCGAGCACGATAGCCGCTTGCAACGACCCTCGTTTTCCCGAAATAAAACCGGATGAATTGCCCGACTTGAAATATGAGGTTAATATTCTGGAAAAACCGACTTTTTTAGCTGAGTCCCATTCGAGAAAAATACCCGAAGAAATCAATCGAATCGATCCGAAAGTGGAAGGAATCATAGTTGAATCGGAAGAAAAAAAAGCATTGCTGCTTCCCGATTTGCCCGGCTTGGACAGTCCGGAAAAACAATTGATCGCCGCTTTGAAAAAGGCGGGGATAGACAGGAGTGAAAATTATGATATTTATAAATTCGAAACGAAAAAACATGAAAGCTAAAACTTTGATTCAATACATCCCCGAATTTTTATCACAAATGGGAGGTTCTTCTCTTTCCCGAGCCACTATCACTGCCAGGGAGAGGCATTTACTACAATTTAAAAAATGGCTGACTTACGAAAAAAAAGATAATATTTCTCCTGAAAATCTTTCAAAAGAGATAGTTGAAAAATATGAAATTTTTTTGAAAAGAGAAAGAAACCTGAGTGAGTCCACTGTTGAAAGCTATCTCCGATCCCTTCGTTTTTTTCTTCAATTTTTGGAGAAAAAAGAGATAAAATCGCTATCTCCGCAAGAGATGGTTAACGAAAATCCGGAGACCGATCTTCAAAAATTAATCAATTATTATTTTCAAACGAAAGGAATCAGTCCGGAAAAATTAAAAAAAGACGCGAAAAAGAAAAAGATAATTTACTCTCGCTATACGAAGCCGGCCAAGGATCTTCTTGATCTTGCCGACTCTCCGGAAGAAGCTAAAAAAGCCATTAAGATTGTTGCCGATTGGGCTAAATCGAGAAATTTGGACTACGCTCTGGAAACGGTTTTAAAAAAATGGTTTGAACTGGATAATCTGCATCCGAAAAAGAAAGAAAAAAAACCGTATTACAAGGGCGACAGAATGGTGAAATCACGCGGAAAATGGTATGTCATAGATGACGAAGGGGAATGGTTTGAATTTGCCGGAGATAAGGAGGATATAGACTGGAAGCAAGAAGATTAACGAAGCCTTTATTTACCATAATCAAAAATATATATGAAGATTACTTTTGCCGGTAGTCCGAAATACGCCGCAATCGTTCTGGAAGAAATATTGAACGAAAAAATACCCGTAAAATGGGTTGTGACCAATGAAGACAAGCCCGAAGGTAGAGGTCAAAAAATAAAACCGACTCCGGTGAAAAAACTGGCTCGGAAACGAGGTCTGGAGGTTTGTCACCGATTGGAAGCGGTCATAAAAAAGACCGATTTGGTCTTAGTTGCCGCCTACGGACGAATCTTTTCCGAAGATATATTGGAGATGCCGAAATACGGCTTTCTCAACCTTCATCCCTCTTTATTACCCAAATACAGAGGGCCGACACCGATCCAAGCGGCTATTTTAAACAACGACAAAAGTACCGGAGTTACCGTAATCCGAATGAATTCCGAGATCGACTCCGGACCGATTATTTCTCAAAAAAAGATTAATTTGAGCGGAAACGAATACTATCCGGACCTGGAAAAAAAATTAGCCCGAGAAGGTGGGCGACTGCTTGCCGATACGACCAAAAAGTGGAGCGCTGATCAAATTGAAGCCGAGCCGCAAAACGATTCAGAGGCCACATATACCCGACTCCTCAAAAAAGAAGACGGCCGTATAGATTGGAGCAATCCGGCTGAAAAAATTGAACGAGAAGTTCGAGCCTATTATCCTTGGCCCGGATGCTATACCGAATTGGATGATAAAATTTTAAAAATACACAAGGCATCGGTCCAAAAACAAACGGAGGCCGGACCTTTCGGAGTCCCGGGTAAAACTTATCTGGGTACCAATGAAAAAATAGCGGTTCAAACCGGAAAAGACTTTCTTCTTATTGAAGAACTTCAATTCGAAGGTGGAAAAAAAATAAGCTCTGCAAGCTTTTTACAAGGAAATACGGATCTTATCGGAGAAATTTTGAATTAACCGCTCCCTCTCGAACCACTTCAAATCCTTCTTTTTTCCATTCGATTACCGTAGAAGCTTTTGATTTTTGAAATCCTCCGTCCAGATAAAAATCAACCCTTTCTCCAAAATAATTTTTCGCCTCACGGATACTTTGAGCCGGCCTTAATCCCTGAGGATTGGCACTTGGTGCCACAATCGGCCCCACTCTCAGCAAGAATTCAACCAATCGACAATTATCCGGTATTCTGAAAGCTATCTTTTTACTTCCACGATGAATATACGGATATTTTTCACAATCCAAAATGACACTCAGTTTAGCCGGCCATATTCGTGAAACTTTTTCGGGAACATCAATGTTGAAATTTCTTCTTATCTGGTCCTCAGAGCCGACCAGAACGATTACCGGCTTCGATTCATCCCTATTCTTTATTTCATATATTTTTTTCACTACGCCGCAATCAAGAGCGGAGCCGATTACTCCGTAAATCGTATCCGTAGGCACTACTCCCACCTTTTTCATCCGAACCAAGTCAGCAACTTCCGAATTAAAATCGTTGTAAACAGCCATTAATCACTTTTTAATTTCGGAATTAAAATCTATTTTCGAGATATTTACGAAATTCCGGTCCTATATCCTCACGCATAAGAGCGAACTCCACTGAAGTTTTCAGGTATCTGAGAGGGTCTCCGGTCGTGTGCCATTCACCTTCTATCGGTTGAGCAATCACTTTTTTACCTTTTTGAGCCAAATTATTGATGATGTCCATAGCCCAAAGCTCTCCATCCTTGCCGGTCGGAGTTTTTTTGGCCTGTTTTATAATGTCATAAGAGAAAACGAATCTGCCGAAAAGAGCCATGTTCGAAGGCGCTTCTTCAGCGGGTAATTTCTCGTATCCGGCTTCAATCTCAAAATTTTTCTTCTCGTTTTTATATTTAACCGTGCCGTAACGCTCGACTTCTTCATCGGGAACTTCCTGTACTCCCAAAACGGCCGTCGTGTCTTCCTTTTCATAAACCTCAATCAATTGTTTGGTAACCGGCTTTTTGGATAAAGTCAAATCATCACCGAACATATAGACGAAAGCCTCATCATCATCAATAAGCGGTGCCGCACAAAGAAGAGGTGTAGCATTGCCGTAAGGATATCCTTTGTGCTGCCTTACGTATGCAAAATTAGCCATCTCCGGAATTCCTTCCACCTTTTTTAATCGTTTTAATTTGCCGGCTTCTTTCAGCTCATTTTCCAGCTCGTAATTGGAATCGAAATGATCTTCCATGGGCATTTGCCCCGCTCTGGTAACTATTATTATATCTTCTATGCCCGAATCAACGGCTTCCTCCACCAGATGATGAATGATCGGCTTATCCACGATCGGCAACATCTCTTTGGGTTGATTTTTAGTAGCCGGAAGAAACCTGGTTCCGTATCCCGCAGCGGCAATGATCGCTTTTTTTATTTTACGCATAGTTTTTTAATTTTTATTCGGACCCGCAAGGGCCAACATACTTTTTAATTTTTTATCACGTCTGTATGAGAAATATTTATTATTGCAATAAGTGCATTCGGAACTGACAATAATTCTTTTTATTCCGAATCGATTAAATTTATTTTCTACGACCTTTTGTAAATTCAAAAAATTTTTATTTTCTTCTTTTCGAAAACAGTCCGGATACTCTGAAAATTTTCGGACCAAATCATCCTTCACCTCAAAGTGGCACACCCTTATCGAGGGTCCCACGAAAACCGAAGTTTCAGCCGGATCCTCTCCCATTTCTTCAATTTTTTCTACCGCATTTTCAATTATTCCTCCGTGCAATCCCCTCCATCCCGCATGTAAAATTCCATGAAAATTTCCAAAAAAAATATAAACCGGCAAACAATCCGCCACGGTAACACCCAAATATATCGGATCTTCCGTCATTAAGCCGTCAACTTCGGGAATTATCAACCCGCCGTCTTCTTCTCCGACTACCGCAATTTTTTTTCCGTGACTCAGCCCGGCTCTAACGAATTCATCGGGGTCAATCTCTTTCTTGTGTAGATACGACCGAATATTTTGATTGTCGGTCATCGAGCCGTCCTTTTCAGTGGAAATCAAGCACCTGTTCATAACAGATAAAAAATCAGGATCGTTTCTATAATGGCAGCTATAAAAAGCAAGGGTAAAACAACTTTAAAAAAGATCTCCAAGGCTGAAAGATAAGCTTTCCTGATTTCAGATGGAAAAGTCAATTTTTTTATCTCTTTAAAAAGTTTTTCTGTCGTCAAATTACCTTTTTTAACTTCTTCGTAGGTAGTCACTCCTACATTTATTCCCAAACCGGCACCGATAAAAAGGGCCGGTAACTCGAAAATTCCGTGAGGTGCAAGCATAATCAACAGTCCCGGGATTCCGACTTGCGGAAAGGTGTGACCCATTACGAGCCCCAATACCAATCCGTTAACCATCAAAAAAAAGAGAGGGAAAATCCCGAAAAAGACACCTAAAATCATTCCGATAAATATCTTCACGGAATTATTGAAGAAAATAAAGAGAAAAGTAAGAAAGCTGTCAAAATCATGAATGAAAGAAAACTCTTCACTCAATTCTTCAAAAAAAAGTGCCGACTGATCAGGCCTTAAATAACTAAAAATAAATCCCATGGCAGTAAAAATAGAGAAAACCAGTAAAGAAAAAAGGGTGTATTTTTTTACTTTTTTTGAAAAAATATTCATTAATCGTTATTGGGATTTATAAGTTTTAAATCAATTTTTCTCAATCTTTCCAATCCGGTGAAATCAAAATCAGGATTAATAATTTTGCCCAAATACTGTCCCGTAATTTGGTTAGCGAGAAGAACATAGTCCGCTCCTTGATCATACAGCCTTCTCGCTTCATCTTCAGTTTCCGCCCTGATAATAATTTTAATATTCTTGTTTTGATCCTTAATCTTTTCAATTAAATTCAAGTTGTCTTCCGTGCGCGGATCAGTTGATATGACCACCTCCGTATCATCAAAGTTCAATTAATCAAAAAGTTGAGGATCGGTTACATCCGAAAGTATACACTCTATTTTCTCATCTCTCAACCTGCTTGTCACCAGCGGATCGAAATCAACGACTAAAAGATTCTCCAAGTTCAGATAATCCATTATTCCCTTTCCGGTTTTATCAGCACCTATGAGCACGACCGGCTTTGAAATTTCAGAGTCCTTCTCTTCTTTTTCAAGAGGAAGCTCCTTTTCGAGAAAATCCAAAAATCCAAAAAGAGACAAATAAAATTTTTCCGCATTCATTATCGAATAAGTTGAAAGAATAAAGGTGATGATGCCGACGGAAGCAATCAAGGTAAAGACCTCATTACTTATATGCCCCATGGAAAGGCCGAGATATGCCAGAATGAGGCTGAATTCTGAAATTTGCGGAATGGTGGCCGCAGTCAAAAAATTGACTCTTTTGGTATATCCCAGCTGCTTTAAAGTCAGCATTACCACTATCGGTTTCAAAACCATTACTACCGGGATGAAAAAAATTATGGGTAAAAAGACTCCACTGAAATCCGATATCGCCATCAAAGAGCCGATTGTAACGAAAAATATTAAAATAAAAAAATCACGAAAAGGGCGAACTTTATTGGCGATATAAAACTTTTCCGAAGAGTTCGCCAGTGCTACACCACCCAAAAATCCGGCAATCTCAATTGAAAATCCGATTGATTCAGCCGCCAATCCGAAAAAGAAAAGCCAGGCCAAAGTCGTCAAAAAAAGAAGTTCTTGTGATTTTCCGATGGTTTTAAAGACAGCGGGAATAATTATTCGACCCAAAGCGAGCATTAATCCGAAAAGCAGAATACCGATCACCAAAATCCGAATAGCTGCTTGAGAAAACAATTCTCCGGGTTCGGTAATTGTTAAAAAAAGCAAAATAAAAACCACTACCACATCTTGAACCAGCAAAAGTCCTATTGACAGCCTCCCGTGCAACTTATCGACATCACCTTTTTCAGTAAGTAACTTAATTATTATTATCGTGCTCGAAAATGATACAGCGGCAGCGATGTAAGCTGAGGCCAGAGCGGAAAAGCCGAATAAAAAATAAGCTGCCAAAAAACCGGTTCCCGCACTTAAAAACATCTGGACCAACCCCAAAATCAAAGAGTTTTTCCCGATTGTTTTTAATGTGTCGTAATCCATTTCCAGTCCGACCAAAAAGAGAAGGAACATTATTCCCAAAGTGGAAAAAAGTTCCAGTGCTTCCCTGCCGGCAATATCGAAAAATTCGGAAAACCCCATTATTAAGCCGGTCGCCAGATAAGCCAATATGAAAGGCTGTCCCATTTTCTTGAAAAGCACTCCCAAAAGCGAAGCCAAAATCAAAATTACGGTCAATTCCAAAAATAACGGGTCCGCCATCGTCAGATATTCCAGAAAATTTTCCACCCCCGAAAAGATAAAATTCATAATTCTTCTTAAAGTCAATGCTTAAAATTTCAGTTAATTTTTTCCGGTCAAAAATTCCAAATCGATTTCCCGGAGCTCTTTCAATCTATCGAGTTTAAATTCCGGATCGATTATGCTTCCCAGATATTGACCGGAAACAAAATGAGGTAAAAGCACGTAATCGGCTCCTTCGTCATAAAGCTCCAAAGCTTCCCTTTTGTTTTCTGCTCGAACTATGATTTTTGCACTGACATTTTTTCTTTTGAGCCTCCTTATCAAGTCGAGATTATCCTTCAGATTCGGGCTCGTCGATATTACCACTCGAACATCGCTTACATTTATATACTCCAAGACATGAGGGTCGGTTATATCGGAAAAAAGATGTTTCACTCCCCTTTCCTTCAGTTCATCAATGACAACCGGATCAAAGTCTATAACCAGCAAATCACCGGGATCGATATAATTCATAATTCCCTCCCCCGTCCTGTGAGCACCTATGAGAACTATCGGTCTTGACGGATCCAAATCACTTTCTTCATCCTCAACAGTTTCATCTTTTTCAAAGATGGATAAATATTTGGAAATATGAGGAAATATCTTTTCGGCGTAAAGAATCAGATACGTGGAAAGCGTGATAGTGACCACACCCACTGAAGCGATAATCGCAAAAACTTGATTTGATATATGGCCCAGGGCAAGACCCAGGGTGGCAAAAATCATACTGAACTCTGAGATTTGAGCCACCGTTACACCGGTTAAAAAGTTGGTTCGCTTCTTATAGCCCAAAAATCGCATTATTATCATTACGATTATCGGATTACCGATCAAAACAAAAAATGAAAAAGCCATTATCGGCACAATCATCCCCCCGATATCGGAAACCGCCATCATGGAGCCCAAAATAGCAAAAAAGACCAAGATAAAAAAGTCTCTGAGTGGCCTTATTTTACTCGCTATATGAAATTTCTGAGAAGAGTTGGCTAATGCGACACCACCCAAAAATCCGGCAATCTCAATTGAAAATCCGGTCGCTTTGACAATAACCGCAAAAAATAAAAGCCAAGCCAAGCTAACCAAAAATAAAAGTTCTTGTGAGTGGGCAATCTTCCTGAATATGTACGGAAATGCGGAGCGGCCCAGAGCCATCATAACTCCGAAAAGAACTACTCCACCGACTATAATCCGCATTACCGAACCGATCCCGACATCCCCGCCCGCTTCCAATGCATTAAGGGATATGAGTATCAAAATAACGACCAAGTCCTGAACCAATAAAAGTCCGATTGCCGCCCTTCCGTGCAAACTGTTCAAGCTGCCTTTATCCGAAAGAAGCTTCACGATTATTACCGTGCTCGAAAAGGTTAAAGCTATAGCGATATAAGCCGCATAGACAAGATCGAATCCGAATACGAAATTAGCTATTAAAAATCCTCCTGTTGCGGTAAAGGCGACTTGCCCCAAACCTATTGCCAAAGATGTCTTTCCGACCTTCTTGATTGACCGGTAATCCATCTCCAATCCGACCAAAAACAAAAGAAACATCACTCCCAAATTGGATAGAAATTCCAACGCTTCTCTTTCGGCAATATCAAAAAAGCCCAAAGCTCCTATTATGAGTCCCGTAATCAGGTAAGCTAAAATTAACGGTTGCTTTAAGGCTTTTAGAACTATTCCCAAAATAGCTGCCAATACCAAAATAATCCCCATCTCCAAAAGTAGCGGATCCATCGCCGTCAAACTGTCAAAAGCCGTCTGTAGAAGCGGTTGAATTATCTCCATGTCTATTTATTGAATAAGTGAACCGTTCGAGTGGGAAAAGCCATATCGATCCCCTCTTCTCCGAAACGAGTCTTAATCTCGAATAAAATTTCTTGATGTACATTTCTGTAATCCATGAATTCCGAAGACATGACATAATAAGCTACTTCGAATTCCAGTGCGGAATCTCCGAACTCTTTAAAGTGAGCTCTATCAAATTCAGCCATCTCTTTATTTTGTATTATTTCCTTTATTATCCCCGGTATCTTTCTCATTTTTTCATCGGGAGTTCCGTAAACTACACCGAATTCAAAAACGGATCTTCTTTTTTGCAGTTTTTTAAAATTGTGAACTCGTTCCGTGGTAAGTTCTTTATTCGAAATTACAATCTCCTCTCCCTGCAGAGCTCTTATCCTCGTCGTTTTTATTCCGATCTTTTCCACCACACCCATCTGATCACCGACAATTATAAAATCACCGACGGTAAACGGTTTGTCCAAATAAATTGCAAAAGAGCTAAAAAGATCCTCCAAAACGTTTTGAAGAGCAAAAGCTATCGCCAATCCCCCTATACCCAAACCGGCAATAAGTGAGGTCACCTCCACTCCGAAATTACTTAAAATCAGAAGAACCGCAAAAATCCAAAAAAGAGCTTTGATTATCGTTCCGATATTTTTTGCCGCCACTTCCGTTCCCGGATCGGCATCATCAAGGAGCTTCCTATTTAAAAACCAATCTATTAGCATCTGGACTCCGATCATCAACCGAAAAACAACCCAAACTAACAGAACTCCTGAAAAAATTCTTATCGAAATCAACGGAACATCGAGCAAAGGAAGAGACAAGAAAAAGGCAAGATAAAGATAAAATCCGGTCTTTATTGAGAGAATGAATTCAATTAAAACAGCCGGAAAGCTACCCTTTTTCAGCTTTTCTCTTCTTTTTTTTAACCTGTTCAATACGGCCCCCTCACCCACTTTTATAATCAAAAAAAGAACCAATAAGGATAAAAGAAATACGAGATAATCAAAAAGTGTGTTTCCAAGAAAAGTGATCGATAAAATTTCAGGGTTCATAATATTTTTAAATATATCTGACATCTTTCATGATTATAATGCTTAAGACACTTATCTTCAACCTTTTTTGACTTTTTATAATTAATATACTATAATAAAAGTATAAGGAGGGATTATCATGAAAATGAAAAATGTTCTTTTACTTATTGTTATTGTTATTGTAATTTGTTTGATAATTTCCGTCTACGCTGAAAAATCTTTAGCCGAGAATTCAAAGTTATTGGTTCCGATTTTTGTGAGCAACCAACAAATCACAGAAAACCTCGGTACACCGGATGATCTTTTTCCGGTATACAGAGCGGTGGATAGGGAAACCCCCATCACCGGAAGCATTCGGCTCACAATCAGTCCGGAACTGGATTTGTATGAAAGAGCTTTGGGATTCGAGTCCGATTGGGATTCGGATCATGGAGTAAAGGTTGTCGGAGTGAATCTGCAAAGCGGTTTACTGACCATAGAGCTCAGCGACCCCCAACAATTTACTTACGGGGGTAGTCACAGAGTCAGAAGACTCAGAGAAAAACTCGTGAAAACAAGCCTTCAATTCGAAAAGGTAAAAGAAGTTGAGTTTAAAGGGCCGGAGTGGCTCTTTGAACCTTGATTCAAAGCGCCCCGTTAAACTAACGGGGCTTTCTACTTGACATAATCTAATTTTAATTTTATAATGTAAATGGAGGTGATTTTAGTGAAGAGATTAGCTCTTTTTATTTTTATTATAAGCTCCATCTTTTTAATAAGTCCTCAAGCAAGCTCTCAAGAATTTGCAATCAGATTCAATGAAGAAAAGGTTGAAATAACGGAATTCGAAAGAAGAGTTGAGATTAAGGAGCCGGCAGACGAAGAACAAAAAAGAGAAATTAAAAATTCCGTCTTCTCCGCCTTTGTCAATGCAAGGGCTTTAAACCTGATGACGGAAGAAATCGGCTTGAAGTTTAGCGATGAAGATTTCAGAAAAAGTGTGCGTCGGAGCGAATCCTTAATTTTAGGACCTCATCCTGATATCAACCCATTGGGGAAGGATGCAACTACAAAGGAGATAATAGAAAGAATGGCCGAATTTTTAAAAAGGACTCCCGCCGAGATGGAGCAGGACTTAAGGACAGAGATGCACTACAATAAAATAATGAAAAACATTGAAGAAACCGCCGAAAGAAAATACCGAGAAGAAAAATTTTCAAAAGAATTTCTAAAAGATAAATTCAAAGAAGCGATTGAAAGATTCGGTCCGGAAGTTGAAAATATGGGGAAAGAAGAATTTTTAAAACACCCCTACGGAAAAGAATTTTTCATCGATAGGAAAACGGAAGATCTTTTTGAAAAAAGATTGAAAAAGATCTTTGAAGAAAGTGAAATTGAGATCAACGAAAGATACGAGCACATCAAGATTGATAATGAGTAGAAAACGAGCAAATCTCAAAAAGCCTCGCTGAATTTTAGCGAGGCTTTTTTCTAACCGGCTATTTGATCCGCTGACCGAATCTTGATTAATCTTTATCTTTCTTATTAATTTTTTTGAACATATCCAAGAGCTCTACCGGAAAAAGAATGCTGGTATTTTCTTCCTTGGCCGCATCGGCAAGAGTTTCCAGGTATCTCAATGTTATCGGGGCCGCATTCAAAACCTCTCCCGCTTCTTTTAATTTTTGTGCCGCTTGATATTCACCTTCGGCCAAGATGATTTTTCCTCTCTTTGCTCTTTCCGCTTCCGCTTGTCTGGCGATCGATCTCTGCATGTTTTCCGGAACCTCCACGTGCTTAACCTCCACCGAAGTAACTTTAATCCCCCACGGATCCGTGGCCTTGTCTATTACCTCATGGAGTTTATCATTGATTTTTTCTCTCTCAGCCAATATCTCATCCAGTTCGGATGCTCCCGCCACTCCTCTCAAGGTGGTCTGAGAAACTTCCGAAGTCGCTTTTCTGAAATTTTCAACTTCTATAATCGCCTTTTCCGGATCTATTATCTTGTAATAGACAACTGCATCGACTCTCACCGGAACATTATCTTTCGTTATCACCTCTTGAGGCGGGACGTCTTGAGTTATAATTCTCAAATCGACTCTCTCCATCTTATCCACGATCGGGATCATTAAAAAAAGTCCCGGTCCTTTGATGCCGGAGAATCTTCCCAATCTGAAAATAATCGCTCTCTCATATTCTTTGGCTATCTTTACCACCAAAAAAAGAATTACGATTAAAATTAACAATATTACTATTCCATAATCCATATTATTTTTTGATAAAACTTATAAACCTTTAACTAATTTTATACTCGTTAAAGCATTTGTCAATAAAAAATGAGCGCCTAAAATTCAGGCGCTCTTTTGCTCATAGATAAGGTATCCTCCCGCTTCCGGATAATAAGTTATTCTCGATGGACCTTCATGAAAAAAGGAGGTCGCTTTGTCGAAACAGATGGCTGCTCCTCTAAAAGTAATCTTCTCCGCCATTTTTCTTATATCTTTGCTCATGACCTCACAAATTGAATCGAGAGCCTCTTCTCTTTTTTTCAAAAAGAAATCTTTCGACAACTTCAACCTTCTTTTATCAATTTTTCTTTTGAAAATCGAGCTGTCGGTGGTTACCTCCGCAATCAAAATTTCAATGAGCTCCGGTTTCCTTCTCCAGACTATCAAAATGTCACCGGTCTCCTTGTTTTTGTCTTTCAATTTGGGGGAACTTTGTCGGTATATTACTCTTTCACTATTTATCCCCAAAATCTCGGGGTCTCTAACGGTTTTCTCAACATACCTGTCATGAAGCTCTTTGGATCCCATTATCTTTTCACCTCCCCTATTTATTCAATAATCTTGAAATTTTATTGAAGCCGGTCACCAGGTCTTTTTTTCTTTCCGGGCTGTAGATGCTGGCTGCCGGATGAAACACGGGAATTATTTTCAGGTTCAAGCCCTCCTTTTTATATATTTTACCATTTATTTTAGATATTGCAAATTTTTCACCGAAACCGTATTTTTGAAGTATGTAATTGGAAGCGAATCGACCCAAAGTGACAATCAGCGAAGGCTCTATTATTTCAATTTGTCTGTCCAAAAATGAGGCATAAACATCTATTTCTTCCGGAAGCGGGTCTCTGTTTTTGGGAGGTCTGTCTTTTATTACGTTGGTAATATAGATATCTTCCCTGTCTATTCCGGCATTTCGAAGCAGTTCATCCAAAATCTTTCCCGCCCTGCCACAAAAAGGGCGTCCGGTTTCGGCTTCATTTTTACCGGGAGCTTCACCGATGAGCATCAAGTCGGCATCGTGATTTCCTTCACCTATGACCGGAAAATAATTATTCTTCGTCCTATATGCATAAAGTGGAGATTCCTCAAGCGAAATTATCTCATTCTTTATCCGTTTTAATTTTTCGGTTTTTTTCGAGACTCGCACAATTGAATTTATTTTTTCAATTTTTCATCAATTAATATCTTCAATTCTTTGGTTGAAAGGGCTTCGATCAACTTTTTCTTTATCGAATCGGTAATCTTTTTAAGCTTTTTTTTGGGAATTTTAAGCTCTTTTTCTATTTTATCCAATTTCATGCCCTCCATCCTCATTTCAAAAACTTTTTCCTCCCTGATGTCGAGAATTTTTTCATCAATAACTTTTTTTATGATATCTTCCGGTTTGTAAATAAAGTAAAGATCCTTACCCGATGAATCCGTCCCCAAAAAATCAGCTTTTCCATCGAATATTCTCTTAAAATCACCACAAGCGAAACATCTCCCGTTATAATGACAAGGGTATCGGGAGCTTTCAACGTGACTTTTTATCTCCAATGCCTTTTCTTTTATTTTTTTCAGACTATGATCAATCGAATCAAATTCTTTGGGAGTGGGCTTATTTCCACTTTCCAGATACCAATAACTGAACTTTTCAACTTTGTCGTCCAATTTATCATCGGCCAATATTTTATAAATCGGCAATTGTAAAGAATTATTTTTTTCCTTATTTTTACCGGTTTTGAAATCGATTATATGCAATCCACCGGACGGCAATATTTGAATCCAATCCAGGCTTCCGACTAATTTTATGTCTTCTTCCGGAATCAAATCGATATTGGGTATCTCTTCCTTCATATCAACCGACGGCTTTTGTAAAAAATCCGATTTTTCAACCTTTTCGATCATCTTCTCGCCTCTTTTTTTGAATCTATTTTCTTGTGTTTCGGAAATAAAGCCACCCCTTTTTCCGGAAAATTCATTCCAAATCTCATTAAATCTATCTTCCAGAGAAATTTCAACCCTCTCCTTGACCGAAACCTTTGAAAGAGCTTCAATGGTCTGATGAACGGAAAGCCCCAATGAAAAATAAGGGTTTGCAATTTGAATCCGGTTTCCGGTTTCCGGATTTTTGTATTGATATTGATAATAATAGGATTGTGGACATCTGTCGAAAGCATTGATTGCCGAATGAGAAATCCAAAGAAATCTTTTGTACATTTTTTTACTTTATCGTTTTTAATCGGCGTTGCAAAATAAATGCCGGGGTCTACCCGGCATCTTCAACCTTGTCAAGCTCTTTTTCAAGCTGCTTCTTCCACGAAGCGGAAGTATGGTTATCCCTGATCTTTTCTAAAAGAAATGGGTCTTTTCTCTTTTTGGCTTCGATTATCAGATGGTAAAAATCAGAACTCGGTTTTTGCAAAATACCCATATAGCTAATCAACTCAACCAACTCATTTCGAGACAATCTGTAAGTCTCACATTTTCGTAGGATCTCATATTCCTCTTCTATGCTATTTATCAGATTGCCGAAAAGATTCAAGTCGTAATAGAATTCGGAAAGATCGTAAGCGCCGAGCAAGTCTCCTTTTTCAATCTTATTTTCAATTATTTTGGGTAAAAATAATGACCGAAATATAATCGCAACGGACCAGCCGGACAAAATAATAAAAAGTATAAATTGCAATTGCAGCCCCTCCTTCCGAATTTTATTCCAAGTCTTCAGGATCTATTTCCAGCTCTATGGCGTCCTCGACCTCTTCGTCTTCAACCTCCATGTCAATTTCTTCATCTTCCACTTCAAGTTCGATTACATCTTCGGCATCATCTTCATCGAAATCGAGATCGATCCCCTCTTCTTCAACCTCCAAATCTTCATATTCAAAATCGATGAAGAATTCTATATCCGCATCTTCTTCCAAGTCATCGAGCCTTGTAAGAATCAAAGGAGTAATTCTTTGCTGAAGAAGGTTTTCTCTTAAATCGGACTCCATCTCTTCAAAAGTGGGAACTTCCTGATCCATCTCTTCAAAACCTTCCATCGCCTCCATCCGAGCAGCATAATCATCATAAGCTTCTTGCAATTCGTCATCCGTCACTTCATCCACTTCTTCTTCATAAGAATCAATTAATTTCTCAATTTTTAATTCGAATCTCAAAATATCTTCAATTTCGGAACGGGTGCTGAGTCCTTGCATCTCCATCTGGGCCAAAAACTCTTCTTCTGTTTGCGCTCCGTACATGGTCATTAATTCTTCGTATTGACGATCAACTTCTTCCTCGTCTATTTCGAAATCCCTTTCATCCAAATAATCTCTCAATAGAGCTTCCTGTATGGCTCTTTGAACCGCTTCTCTTTTTGCCTCTTCTTCTCCGACTTGCATTCCGTACATCTGGAATTCTTGAGATACCTGACTGACGTATTGATCCAATTCCTGCTGACTTATTACTTGACCATTGACTCTTATCGCCGCATCTTCATCGATCGGATCATCTCCGATCCCTATAACCAAAATCAAACCGGCAACGACCACACCGACAAAAATAATCCAAAACCAACTTTTTTCAAATAAATTGTCCATTTATATTTTTAACTTATAACTTGTAATCTTTCCCTTTCGGGAATACTGACTTTAACTATATCTTATATCAATCAAATTTTCAAATGAATCTTTCGTAATAATCACCGTCTTCAAAATGAAGCATTTTCAGCTTAATCATAAATTCTTCCGCTGTCGAGATCTTCATCAGTCCGAGAAGCCCCTCCATCTGACTTTGATAAGAGGTGATCATCTCTATTTTTCGATCAATCCTTTTTCCAATTCGATAACGATTATTTGTCAAAAATCTGTTTTTCAAAGCATAAGGAATGTCTTCGTAAAAGCATATCTCTTCTCTTCCTTCTTGCAGGCCGATTTTTCTTAAAAGTTTATGATCTTTATGAGCTATTCCTCCCGGAAAAAAGATGCTTTTTTTTCCCGAAAATTGATCAATGGTCTTAAAAAGTAGCTTCCTTATCTCTTTTCTTTCTCTTTTGGGCCTGGGCCTCTTCATTATATCTCTGTAAACCGCTCGGTCATAAAAATCAAGATATATCGCTTCCACTCCCATGCCGGATAAAATTTTTTTATCTTCAGCTATCCTCGTCTCCATCGGCTTTTTTATTAATCCGCACTTTTTATCCCATCGGGTCAACCCGTCGTAATATCCTGAAAATACATTGATTACCACCTGCTTCACACCGCTTTCTTTTTCTTTCAAGATCCTACCTCCGCATGACAAAACTGCATCATCCGGATGAGGCGACACGTATATATTTAATTTCTCAGACATCGATGAGTTGATAGTTAATCGCCCCCAAGCCGAGTTCGCCGGCTCTTTTGATTTGAATCAGTTCACCGGGGTCTTTTCCTTCCAAATCATTGTCCGGAAATTTCATTATCGTCTTAACCGCTTCCAAGTCCATCGCCACCGAATCCGTGGAAGCGAGCAAAATTCCCGGGGCTTCAACTTTTCCTTTTACCGGGCCTCCGGTTATAAAGCATTTTCTTCCATCGGCAATTATCAAATCGGGAGTTAAAATCTTATTCAATTCGACAATTTTTTCTTCAAGATTTCCGGCATGCAGAAAAAGCTTTTCTTTCCTATTTAAAAATCCGACCGAAAGCTTCAAGGATGCGCTGAAACCCGATAGAAAATGAGTTTTCAAGCAGGGCAAATAAACCAACATATCAGTTTCTCCAACAACCTTCGGAATCGAAACCGATTGAAGATATTTACCGTCCGGAATTCGAACCTCAACTCGTTCCACTCGATTAAAATTAATAATTTCAACCCTTCTCTCGTTTCTTAAAAAGTCAAGATTTTTTCGCTCGATAACTTTTTCAGTGCTCTTGTAAAAAGTTGAAGATTCTCCGATTATTATTTTTTTAACTTTTTTATCCTCAAAAAAATCAACTACAGCTGTAAGAAATTCCGTATCCGTTGAAGATGGAAACGGATCGGCGGTGTTGAAGTTCGGCTTTATCAGAATCGAATTAATATTACTGAAGATTTCCTCTTGGCTCTTCAGTTCAGCCATCAAAATTTTCATCTCCTTCTTCAGGGAATTCTTCTTTTTCACTTTTCTTCTTATCACTCTTTTCACTTTCTTCATAAGTTAAAATTATCCACGCCCAGTAAGTAATAAATATGGTAATCACGATTATGAAACTGCTCACCAAAGTGGGAACGTCCCAGTCGTGAATTATGAAGTCCCAGCCCAAGCTCAATCTGATGAAATGAAGCCCGGCTGCGATCATCGAGACAATCATAACTACCACTAAAAACGGTTTTTCAATTCTTTTTGTCATAGATTTTAAAAATTTTATTTTTACTTTTCGAACCTTTGACTAATTCTATACGTTTTTCCGGAAAAATCAAAGAAAGAATTTTAAAGATGCGACGATTCGCCTCCCCTCTCTTTGCTTCTTCTTTTAATTTTAAAATTAATTGATCGCTTTTCCGAGTTACTTTTTCCTTTTTTTGTCCCGTTTTTACTTTTACTCTTATTAATTTCTTATTCTCAATCATGAATTTTGAAATTATTTAAAAAAAGTCAAAGTCGTCCTCATCGATAAGTTCAATCTCTTCTTCGTCGTCACTTTCCCATTCCTCTATCGAATAATCTTCAACTTCCCGTAAAAATCTGGAGGGATTCGTTGAGCCGTTCTTTTCAAAAAGAGGATAAGTCAAATAAAGATCGGTTTTACATCTGGTAACGGCCACATAGAATAGACGACGCTCTTCTTCGATCAAGTCTTCATCGAGAGCTTTTTTGTGGGGGAATTTCCCTTCTTTCAACCCGATTATAAAAACATTTTTCCACTCCAATCCCTTTGCTTGATGAATGGTGCTCAGGGTTAGTGCTCCTTGAAAATTGCTCTCACTCACTTCAAAATCCTCATTTAAAGCGAAATCGGACAACATGCTCTCCAAATCGTCATATTCTTTGGATAAGGAGATGAGTTGAGTCAAGTCCTCTTTTCTCTCTTCCGGGTTATCAAATCCTTCCTCGGCTTTTTCGAAGTACCAATTTTCCAAAAAGTATTCTATCTTTTTTTCCGGTTCGTCAATCTTCTTTATCGCTTCGATTAAATTCAATATCTCTTCGATTCCGGTTGCCACCTTTTCCGGAAATTGATCTCCGAAATCCTTGTTTTTAAAAGTTATTTCCGGTTGGAGAGTCACTTTTTTAGTCATCCTTTGAGCGTAAGCATCTCCTATTCCTTCCTGCATTTTTAAAACTCTAATCCAGGAAGACTCATCTTTGGGATTGATTAAAAGCTTCAAAAATGAAGAAACATCTTTTATATGTGCTTTTTCAAAAAATCGAGTCCCTCCCCTTACTACATAGGGAATTCCTTCTTTGGCCAGCTCCAATTCCAATCCCGCCGCATGGTAATGAGCTCGAAACAAAACCGCACTTTCGGAAATCTTCTTTTCTTCGAGAGTCCTGACTATGAAACGGGATTGCTCTCTCGGCGAGGTCAAGCAAGCTATTACCGGCTTCGCACCTTCCTTTTTGACACTTTTAAGACTTTTATTTAGTTTTGAATTATTATTTTTGATTATGCAGTTGGCCAACTTCAATATTTCCGGAGTGCTTCTATAATTGGTTTCAAGTTTAAAAATTTTTGCCGGATATTTTTCCGTAAAATTCAATATATTTTTAATTTCTGCCGCCCTGAAAGAATAAATACTTTGCGAGTCATCGCCGACAACCATCAAATTTTCATGCTTTGAAGACAGTTTTCCCAAAATTTTATCCTGAATAACATTGGTGTCTTGATACTCGTCGACTAAAATATACTTAAACCTGTCGGCAATTTCGTCCTTAAGATCGCTTTTTTTCAAGAGCTTTAACCAATTTATCAACAAATCATCGTAATCCATCATATTCTTTTCCTTCTTCCTTTTTTCATATATTCTCTTGACCTCTTCGAGATAATCAAGCTTGTTTGCGGGAATTTTTTCATCATCAATCGTTTCGGAAAGTGACTTGTTGGAATTGACGGCTAAAGAGATAAATTTTTGAATTGACTTGGCTTTCGGCAAGCTTTTTACCTCTTCCATTTCTTCAATAGCCAGCTGGATAACGTTTTTACTGTCCTCTTGATCCAGGATCGTATAGTGTCTTTCATATCCCAAGAGATCGGAATATTTTCTTAAATAAAAATTCCCCACGTGGTGAAAAGTTCCTCCTAAAACTCTGTCGGCTTCGTGACCGACCAGCCCCCTGATTCTTCTCAACATCTCTTTAGCCGCTTTTTTGGTAAAGGTCAAAAGCAATATCCTTTCCGGATCGATTCCTTTCTCCAAAAGGTAGGCCACCCTGAATGTCAATGTCCTCGTTTTCCCGGACCCCGGCCCACTCAGAACCAAACAGTACCCCTCACCGTTTTCAACGACTTCCAGCTGTTCGGAGTTCAATAATTTTTCATAATTAATCTTCATATTCTTTTATCTCTTCAAGTCTTTTTGTCAGCTTTGCCCTCAAGTCTTCATTTTTAATTCTTTTTTTTATTTCCGATACGTTTTTTTTAATTTGCTCTATTTTTCTCCCTTTGTCGGTATTGAAAATATCGAAAGCCTCTTCCCCTTCTTTGCTCAAATGCCGAGTCAGATCGGTAAGATTAGCTAAAGTATCGGCAGCTTTAATCAAGGTCGCCTCTCGACTTATTTTGGAAATTTTCTCAAAGGCCATCCTTTTTCTGGTTTCATAAGGCAGTTTTTTGTCTTCCGAAACTTCTTCCACCAGCTTAGCGACAACCGGACCGAATTGCTCTTTTATATCTTTTTTCTCGAAATCCGTGTCTTCAATGATGTCGTGTAAGATACCGGCAATCAAAACTTCTTCTTCAACTCCGATTTTGGCCAAAATAAGGGCCACCGTCATCGGATGAGCAATATAATCCACACCGGACCCTTTTCGTTTTTGCCCTTTATGCGCCTGAAAGGAAAACTCCAATGCTTGCTGTTCTTTTTTAGTCCACATTAATTTAATTTTAATATTTATTAATCTTTATTATTCGACACATTCCTGATTTTCCTTCTAACGGTTTCTTCCAATTCTTTTCTGACTCCGCCGGCTAATCTGAAATAATTAACAAAATAAAGGACTACCTGCTTGATTCCCGTCGCTTTTTTGGATAAATTAATTTTTTCATTCAATTTGAAGTTTACTTCTCCATACAAATTTTTCAAAGCGAAAACTCTTCCGGAGATATGATCTTGGCTGAATTGATTCATCGTTTCTCTAACTTTATATGCCAAATCGAAAGATTGTATCGTGTCTATCAAAAAAATACCGTAAAAGAATCCCAGAAAAAATATCTGTGTTCCCGAAAGTGCAATTTCCCGAATCAAGTAATCAAAATAAGGAAAAAGAAAATATCTGAAAAGTGCTCCCAAAAGCAGCCAATAAAATAGAAATGTCGGACAAACATACCCGTTAATATTGAGTCTTCTGTCCGAATAATCCCAAAGTCTTATTTTGAAGATTTTCTTGAAAAAGATTCCCGTAGAAAATTCCAAGAGAAAAATGGCGAATAAAAAAAAGAGGGCGGAGCCAATCAGGGATAATTCCTCCGAATAGACTGAAATAAAATAAGCAACGAGACCACCGAAGCCGTGTATGGGAAGGTAGGGACCGCTTAAAAACCCGGGATTGGTTACTTTTTTGGCTTTCAAAGACCTGTAACAGAGTTCCAAAAACCATCCGACAATGGTGAAGATAAAATAGACAAGTAAAATATTTTCCGGGCTCGCTCTCATGGTATGTGATTAAAATAGACTGTTTATAACCATAACATAAAAAGGAAAGCCGATAAATAGTCTCGAGAAAGCACTATTTTTTGGGAGGGAGTGGAAAAAATAGGCTCGTTTTCTTTCTGTAATCCTCAAAACCCGGCTTTCCGGACATTCTTTTCTCCAACGGAGGAATTCCCGACACCTTTAAAATTAGAAAAGTGATCGTCAGCGGAGCGACTATCCCGAGAAAAGAAGACGTTCCGGACAAAGATATTATCCAAATGCCCCACCACCCGACAACTTCTCCGAAATAATTCGGATGCCTGCTCCATTTCCAAAGACCCGACTGCATTATTCCTTCCTTCTCCGGATCTTCTATGAATTTCTTTAACTGATAATCTCCTATCACTTCAAATAAAAATCCGATTATCCAAACCGAAAGACCGATAAAATCAATTATTTGCAGATTTGAAGCGGGAACTCGGTTAATCATTAAGACCGGCAAGGAGATGATAAAAAGCAAAAATCCCTGCAATAGATAAACCTGAAAGAAGGATCTTATTTTAAAATACTTCCATTCTTCTCTCCACTTTTTATATCTGTAATCCTCCTCACCTCCCCTGTTTCTAAAATGGATATGCAAAGCGAGCCTAATACCCCACAAAACAATCATTCCCGTGACTAAAATCGGCCTTGGAGAAAATCCATAATTTTGATAATTGATATAAAAAGAAACAAGCGCCAAAAGAACAAATCCCAGCCCCCAGGCAGTATCCGCCAAATCATTCCTCTTTTTAATCAGGGAAACGATAAACCAAAAACTCATGTAGATGAGCAGGATGATAGCCAAAAGGATAAAATAGTTCATATTATTAATTCTATTGCCACCAGGTAAGTGATTGTGGAAACGCTTCCACCGATAAAAACCCCCCAAATAAGATCGATTATGGTAACTTTCAAGGGCCAACCCTCAATCGTTGCCAGGTTGGTTAAATCATAAGTTGCGTAAGCTATCAACCCGAAAAGTGAACCCGAAAACAGAGCATCAATCCATGCTCCACCTTTTATTGCCGGCTCTATCACAAAAAAAACGAGCCCGAAAACAAAAAGAATGTAGAATAGTCCGGCAGCTACCCAATTTACGTTCGAACTCAGCAAGAATCCTATTTCTTTTCTATAAAACCTCTTTGCTATAAAGCCGAGCCAAAAAGCATCAATGAGTAAAAAAATGGATATTGCCGTAAGGTAAATAGTCCAACTCATATTATCGATTTTAATTAAAGATATATTCAATTATATCACTTCAATTAAAGTAAAAAAAGAGCAACCCGCAGAGGTTGCTCTTCAAGAATACTTTTACGTCTTTATTCCAGCTCCAAATTATTCCCGTCTTGATCGATAACCCAAGAAGTCCTATCATCGGAATCGAGACTTTCCGTCGTAAAGCTTAATCTTTCCGCCTCCCAATTAAGATCATCAAAAACGGGCATGAATTGCCCCATCTCAATCACTTCTTGGTCCGGATCGATAATCTCCAAAAGATCTTCTTCGGTAAGTTCGAAAACGATATCCATGGCACTCAAATCATCCACTCTCAAAAAATCTCCGGCGGCTCTCGCGGTTCCCAGTGTGTAGGCTACCCGAGAAGAATCTTCGTCCCAGACGTAATCTTCAACCGTTCCTCTTGCCGGAGTCGCCATCATCTCCATTTCTTCCGTTTCCAAATCGATAACGATTAAAATCGATGTGGTGGTCGCCGCAGCGTAATCACTAACTGAAAATATCAATTTTTGATTGTCCGGAGAAATGCTCGCCGCTCTGTCAAAAAATCCGAAACTGCCCGGTTCGACATCCCTCATTGCAACTTGTGGAGGTTCATCAAAATAGTCCCAGTTGTCGATTGTCCATTGATTCAACTCATCGATGTTAATCGAAAAAACTTCTTCTCCTTCTTCCGAGACTCTGATTTCTTGTGCTTCCTGATCCCCTTCCGCTACGAATTCCACCTCTCTCTCAGGCAATACCTCTTCTCCGTTCTCTATCTCTTCCGGAGTTTCCAAAATTAGAAACACCCCGGCAACAAAAATAGCGATTATTGAAATAATTATTATTTTTTTCATAATTATTAATAATTATTACTAATACTTATTTTAATATTATCAAGCTGAATTACCATGTCAACCATTGATTTTGAAACTGTTCGAAAATTCAAAGTATAAAAGCTTAAACCAGGGAGTGTATATGTTCGGATTCTCTTTTAAATCTTTTTCCAATTTTTCTAAAGAAACCCATTTATAATCCGAAACTTCTTTCGGATCGGGGTTCACCTTTCCGTTGTAATTACCCATAAATAGATGGTCATATTCATGTTCAATCAAGTTTCCCACTTTTAAGTTATATTTAATCTCTCCTATTTTCTTTATTTTCGTAGTAAAGCCCACCTCCTCTTTGAGTCTTTTTTCCGCTTGCTTTTTCAAGCCCTCTTGCCTTGTCGGATGGCTGCAACAGGTATTGGACCAAAGCCCTCCACCGTGATACTTTCCACCGGCTCGCTTCTGTAAAAGCATCTCTCCCTTGTCGTTCAATATGAAAATAGAAAATGCTCTGTGCAAAACTCCTTCTTGATGAGCTTTCATTTTTTCAATTTCCCCTATTTTTTCGTCGTCCTTATTAACTTTGATAATCATATTTTTAGTGAAAATTAATAATCTCGTTCAAGACGGAGTAGCTATATGTTCAACACCCTCTCTTCGAGATCCGCAATTTTTTCAAAAGCGAGATTTATTTCTTCTCTTTGATCGGGTTTCGACTTTAAAATCTCTTTTAGCGCTTTTTTAATTTTCTTTATGGATTCCGTTAAAACATATTTGGTATACCTGTAATCGATAAAATTACGATCATCCGAATTTTCCATCATATACCTGTTACATAATTGACGATAAAGCTTGGCGCTGAGAACGTTGATATACCAAAAAAGATCGGCTGCTTCTTCAGTGAATATCCAAAATTCACCTCCCTGACGTGATTTTTCGGAAATATCTACAACCCGATCGATCCAATCCCTGACTTCAATATAAAAGGGAAATTCTTCCGGCTCGGGAAGATCTTCTCTTTTGTCCTCTTCTTCTTCCGCTATTTCGATAAAGAACTCTCCCCTGTCAAAAAGATCCGTCGCTTCTTCGATATTTCTAATCCGAGAACAAATGGGGCACTCTTTTTTCATGCAAGGATTTCTGCGCCAAGTGCAATCCATCCACTCCGGCATTCCCGCCTTTTTGTCGTAAGAAAAAAAATCTTTTTTGCCCGGATTCATTATCCTGCCGAGAAGCATCTCCAAACTTTTATATTTGGAGGGAGGTAAGTCTTGCAGATTCACATATTTGTCATATTCGGAATCATAATAATTTTCAAGTAAAATTAGTATTTCATCGATAAATCGACTGAAAATTTCTTTATCCTCTTTAGACAATTCATCGCTTTTCAAAAGCATGGATGATATCAACGAGTCGGCCAATTCGATTATTGCCTTGCGAACATTTCCGGAATCATCCTGTATGTTGCTTATGATGAATCTACTGAACAAGGGAAAGTGTTCTTTGCCATTCTCTCCGGCTGCCAATTTTAATCCGTAAATAAAAGCTATTTTATTCTTTTCTCGGTCAATGAGCGAAAATTGATCCAAATCATTGACTATTTTTCTGAAAGCCGCTTTTTTTTCAATTTCATCCTTGAAAGCTCTCTTTAATTCTCTTTTCGCTTCTTTTAGTTCATCCGAAGATTTGCCTTCTTTTAATTTTTTTATTGATTCTTCCGGAGTCATTTTATTTATTCATCATTTTTATATTTATCTTTTATTTCTTTGAATTTATTTTTTGACTTTTCCAATCTTTCCCTGCATTTTTTTATCAGCTCCATACCTCGTTCATATTTTTCCAAAGCTTCTTCCAGGTCTATTTCCTCTTTCTGAAACCATTCGTTTATTTCTTCTATTTCTTTGTACGCTTTCGTGAAATCGAAGTTATTTTTGCTCATTTTCTTTTACCCGGGATTCGACAACTCCATCCACCAAGGTGGTTTCGATAACCTCCCCGGCAGACAAATCATTAACCGACTTTAAAATCTTTCCCTGCAGTTTGGTGATTGAATATCCTTGTTTTAGTTTTAAATCGGGACTCGAAAGATTTAACTTTTCGTCCTCCTTTAAAAGATATTTTTCAATTGTCTTCTCCCAGCGTAATTTATTTTTTTGTAAATCTTTATAAAAATTAATGACCTTTTCTTTTTTCTTTTTTATTTCGATTTTAATTTTGTAACTTTGTGATTCGAACTCTTTCTCCAAAGAATGGAATTTGTCTATCTTTCGTTCTATCTTATCGGTTAAAGCATTTAAAAAGTAATTCATATCCTTTTCTTTCTCGGACAATATTCTTTTGATTCTTCTTTCAAAAAAAGCAGCTTGCTCCAGAAATCTTTTTTCCATTTGAGAAACTATTTTTTTTATTGAGGCGGATAAGTTTTTTTCCGAATCGTTAATCCTTCTTTCCGCTTCTTCCCATGACTCGGATAAAAATTTACCCGCATCCGTCGGGGTGGAAACTCTTTTATCCGCTACCATATCAAGAAGAGTAACGTCGTTTTCATGACCGATTGCGGAAATAACCGGAATTCTGGAGGCAAAGGCGGCCTTGACCAACTCCTCACTGTTAAAAGCTTGTAAAGATTCCCAACTTCCTCCTCCTCTCGTAATAACGAGTGCTTCCAAATCGGAATAATTCCGATTAAGAATTTTTATCCCCTCGGTGATGCCGTCAACGGCCGCATCTCCCTCCACCCTGCTCGAATATTTAAAAACTTCAAATCCGTAATCCTTCAGATGAGTAAGAAAATCCTTTTCCGCATCACTTCCTTTTGAAGTAATGAGCCCTACTCTTTTTATCAGTTGAGGAATCGACTTCTTCTTTTTCGGATCGAAAAATCCTTCTTCATCAAGTCTTTTTTTTAAAATTTCAAATTGCTTTTTTAAATCACCCTCACCTACCGGATTTATTCTTTCAACCTGAAAACTGAATCTTCCCTTCTTTTTTCTCAGTTGCGGATAGCCGGTAATTTTTACTTCCAGGCCGGGTCTTATCTCGACACCCATCCTGTCAACCACGTATGACAACCCGAAACACCCCAATTCGGATTTTTCTTGATCAATCAGATTGAATATAACCCACCCGTTTTTTTCGTTAACATATATGTCTTCACCTATCTCTCCCCTTATCATTACCTTACAGAGCTTGAGGGGCTCAAGTAATCCGTTGATAAAATCTATGAATTCGGAGACGGTAAAAGTCTTGTCGGTCAAGAAGGGTTTTAATTTCGTAGCGAATTTTTTAGAATAATCGCCCATTGTTATTAAAGTAATTACACTTTCCCTTACACTTTTTTATACTCACTCTTTTAAAAAAGCTTTCGTATTTTCTTCTTACCCAGTATGAAATCTCGGACAAGTTCCCCGTTTCGGTATAAAAAAGCCAAGACATCAGATGAGCCATGGGAATTCCTTCCGCGTTTTCGGGCAAATTTTTTGGGCAAAATTTAGCTTTTTCCGCTTTTTCGGTCAAATAATCATCTTCACTCGAATCAAAACTGAAAATCTCCTTAAATTCCCAATCGGTTCTCTTGAGTGCATTACGAATCTCTTTTTTTACTCTTTCATCCATTTTCTTCGCCCTATCCAAAAGTCTTTTATAAAGTGTAAAAAGATTTTTCGCATCCTCAAGTGCTCTGTGGGCTTCATAGCTGACCCCGCAAATTTTTTTAAGCAGATACTCCTGGGTATGTTTTTTTTCTATCGGAAAAAGCATACAGGATAAATCCAGACTGTCCAAAAAAGGACCCTTTATTCCCTCTTTTTCTATGAAGGAACGGTCAAAATCCATGTTGTGAGCCAGAAGAGGCGTGTCACCTATAAAATTTTTGAAGTTATCTATTGCCTCTTCTTTTTCAGGTGCATTTTTTAAATCATCATCCCTTATTCCGGTTATATCGACTATTTCGGGGCTCAGCTTTCTTTTCGGATTGACAAAAGTGCAAAACTCATCAACCGGGTTCATATTTTTAATCTTTATACCTCCGATCTCAATTATTTCATGAAAGTCGGGGTCGGTTCCCGTAGTTTCCAAATCGATTAAAATCAAATTATTCATTATGTTTTTTCATTAAATTTTCAATTGCCAATTTATAAGCGCTCATCCTCATACTGCTTCCACATCTTCGTTTTTCCCGAAGATTTGCAAAAGCGGGACGTAAAAATTTTTCTATTCCGGAAAAAACTTCTTCCTTTGAAATTTCTTCTCCTTTCAACCCTTTTTTCCACTCGAAATAAGATGCTATGACCCCACCGGAATTGGTTAAAATGTCCGGAATCACCTCCACTCCTTTTGCGGTCAAGATATCTTCGGCACCGGAAGTAACCGGATTGTTGGCCAGGCAAAGAACGTGGTCGGCTTTTATTTTGTTCGCATTTTTCTTCGTTATTACGTCTTCGACTGCAGCGGGAACCAAAACATCAACATCGAGCGTAAGCAGTTCTTCATTTTTGATCCTCTCCCCTTTTTCATGTCCACAGCTTCCGTTTGCACAAAAACAATCCAATATCGTTCCTTTTTCGTTCGCACATTTTTTCGTTTTAACTATATCGATACCCTCTTTAATCAGCACTCCCCCGGCACTTTCCGATGCGGCCACTACTTTGAATCCTCTTCTTTTTGCAAAGTAACCGAAATGATAGCCGACATTGCCGAACCCCTGAATGGCAACCACCACTTCTTCCGGATCCTTGTTGATCGATTTCATCAATTCAGTCAAAATGACAAAACCTCCGTAACCGGTCGCTTCAACTCTTCCGTCAATTCCACCGTCTCGGAGCTTTTTGCCGGTAAAAGAGGCGGGGCTTGGCTTTCCGGCAATCTTGGAATACTCGTCAACCATTATTGAGATCAGCTCGGGGTCGATATTAATATCCGGTGCCGGAATGTCAACCTCGGGACCGATAATCGGAAAAGCCTTTTGAACATACTGCCTGGCAACCGATTGAAGCTTGCTCTTATCGTATTTTTTGGTGTCGATTTTAACTCCTCCTTTAGCGCCTCCGAAAGGAACCCCGACCAAAGCACATTTCAAGGTCATCAGAATCGAAAGCGCTTTCACTTCATCAGCGGACACATTTTTGTGAAAACGAACCCCTCCCTTGTAAGGGCCCGATAAATTGTTGTGTTGCGATCTGTACCCGGTAAAGATTTCATTATCAACTTTTATTTTGAACTCCAAAAATCTATCCGGATTTTTCAAATCTTTAACCAAAAAATCGGGAGCGGAAATCTCATTAGCGGCATTTTCTACATTTTTTTGTATCTCTTTTAAAAAACTCATTTTATCTGTTATCCCCTTCACCTTTCAGTTTTTTACGCTTTTTTCTGGAAGAAAGTTTTTTTAGATTTTTTTTTGCGACACCTTCCATCGAGATATTCAATTCGTTACATATTTGAGCAATATACCAAAGCACATCACCCAATTCTTTCTCCACTTCTTCCCGATCCTTGTCGGTTATCTTTTTTTGTTTATCTCTGATTATTTTTTTAAACTTATCGGCAACTTCACCCGTTTCTCCCGACAAACCCAAAGAAAGGTATGCAAATCCATCTTCTTCCGGATATATGGCCGTCTCTCGGCTTTTTTCTTGGTAACTTTTAAATTTCATAATTTTTGTTAATATTTAGCAAGGAGGTGACTTTCTTGCAAGTTAGAAAAAAAGGAAAGAATATAATCGACATAATTCCGGAAAAGCCCTGCAGGGAAGTTTTTAACAGGAAGATGAGCAAAAAATCACGGCAAGAAGAGATAACGGCCAATCGTCATAAAAGGGAGGACTTTTCCTGAAAAGAGAGCTGCGACAGCTCTCTTTTTTTTATCGATAAGAATATTTTAACCCCTTCTTTTTTTTATCTCTCTCAACAGCCAACTCAATCAGTTCGGTAATCAAATCGGAATATTCAAGACCCGATACCTCCCAAAGCTTGGGATACATGCTTATCTTCGTGAATCCCGGAATCGTATTCAATTCATTGACGTATATCCTCTCTTCGGTCACTAAAAAATCAACTCTGGCCATTCCGGAACAGGCATTGGCCTTAAAGGCCTCAACAGCTATTTTTCTAATTTCTTCTTCAAGCGACTTATCCATTTTCGCCGGAATTTTGAGCTCGGCCTTGCTATCCTCGGCATATTTTTCTTCATAAGAATAAAAGTTCACGGGAATCACCTCTCCCACCTTTGAGGCTTTCGGATTTTCATTTCCCAAAACGGAACATTCCAATTCTCTCCCGTCTATACACTCTTCCACCAAAACCTTTTCGTCATAACGAGCTGCTTTCAAAAAAGCCTCTTTCAGCTCTTTTCCATTTTGAGCTTTCGAGACTCCGACTGAAGATCCCAGATTGGCGGGTTTAACGAAAACCGGATAACCGAACCTTTCTTCAACCGAATCGAGATCCTCTGTTTTTCTTACTACTATCCAGTCGGCAACATCGATCCCCTTACTCTTAAGTAGAATTTTACTGATCTCCTTGTCCATTGCTACCGATGAGGACAAAACTCCGCAACCCACGAAAGGAATATTCATTATTTTTAAAAATCCTTGAATTGTTCCGTCCTCCCCGTTGGTTCCGTGAAGTACGGGGAAGGCGACATCGATTTCCAACCGATCTCCTCTTGAAATCAGAGCCCGCTTTCCGGCCCCTATTTCCATCTTTAAAGCATCGGATTCCTCTTCCACTTCCCTCTCCGGTATTTTATCACACAAAAACCATTTACCCGATTTGGAAATCCCGATGAGAACGGGGTCGAACTTGTCCCGATCCAAAGCTTTCAGAATATTTTTAGCTGAGGTTACGGAAACTTCATGTTCAGCTGATTTTCCTCCGAAGATTATTGCTACTTTCATACTTTTATCATTATAGTCCAATTTAATTTTTTTTAAAACCGTCGTTTCGGGCCCTTGATCGATTTTAAAATAATCGGAGAAAAAACTTTTTATTTTGCCTTTTTAACAAAAATCTTTTAAAATTAAGAAGATGAATTCAATAAAAAAAACAATAAAGAAAATTCTTCCGGAAAAGGTGATTTTGCTTTATCACCGGGTTATAACCGGCCTTGCTGCTTTCTATTACCGCTACCCTTCCGATGATATGATCGTAATCGGCGTTACCGGAACCAAGGGAAAAACATCAACCGTAAATTTCATCTGGTCGGTCCTTACTGCCGGAGGCTATAAAGTCGGATTGATAAGCTCCGCCAATATCCGAATCGGCAAAGAAGAAAGATTGAATGACTATCACATGACCATGCTCGGAAGATTTCAGGCTCAAAAAATTATTAAAAAAATGGCCGTAAAAAATTGTGACTTTTGTATAATCGAAACCACATCCGAAGGATTAAAGCAACACAGAGCTAACGGCATCAATTACGACATCGGAATTTTTACCAACCTTTCTCCGGAACATCTCCCTTCTCATAACCATAGCTTTGAAAATTACAAAAAAGCCAAAGGTAAGATGTTTGAAATTCTTTCAAAGCGAAAAAAGATGATTGATGGACGATCCATAGAAAAGATGATCTTAGCCAATCTGGATGACGATCATGCCGACTATTATCTCGATTTTGAAAGTGACCTAAAGATAACTTTCGGTTTGCAGAACGTGGAGGCGGACTATGTTGCCGAAAAGATACGAGAAAAAGATAACGGTGTTGAATTTGAAGTTAACGGGAAAAAATTTGAAATTGAAATTTTAGGAAAATTCAACATCTATAACGCACTTCCGGCAATAATCATAGCGGATAAATTCAAGATAAGTAATGAATCGACATTTTCGGGAATCAAAAATCTAAAAAAGATACCCGGAAGAATGGAGGAGATCGAAATGGGTCAACCTTTCCGGGTCATAGTTGATTATGCTCATGAACAAAAAAGCATGAAAAATGCTTTGAGTACTTTGAAGAAAATAGCCGGTGATGGCAAAACCATACTTCTTTTGGGAGCTGAAGGTGGTGGAAGGGATAAATCAAAAAGATCACTCATGGGCAAAATTGCCGCAGAAAAAGCCGATTATGTAATTGTCAGTAATGTCGACCCCTACGAAGATGATCCGGAAAAAATTATAGAAGAAATAGCCTTTGCCGCCGAAGAAAACGGAAAACAAAAAGGAGTCGATCTCTTTACGATAGCGGACAGGAGAGCGGGAATCAAAAAATCTCTTTCTCTGGCGAAAAAGGGAGATGTCGTTTTGATAACCGGCAAAGGAGCGGAGCAATCGATAACCGTAGATGGAAAAACGATACCCTGGGATGACAGGAAAGTGGTTGCCGAAGAATTGAATAAGATGCAATTTTAGCTTAAATCATTAATCAAGCTCTAAAACCCATAATCCGTGCACATTGCAATAAGCTCGAACACTTTCAATTTCTTTTCGGGTATGGAACTCTACCTCCGGCATATCTCCCGGACTTAAAAATTTTTTACCCGATTTACCGTCAACGGGATTTATCTCTATCCATTCTATAAAGTGATCTTTTTCCATCGGATGGGCAACCTCCCCCACTTTGACTTTGAACCCGTCTTTCCCATTACAGACTTGAGCGGGAAGCTCTTCTATTACCGGAACATGTTTCTCTTCGCCCTCATCTTCTTTTTTCGACTCAACGAGCTCCATTGCTTTTCCACAACAAACCAATTCACCTATTCCGGAATGAACTACTTCCACTACGTTTCCGCAAATTTCGCATTTGTAAATTTGTTTTAATTCGGTCATTTTTATTTGATTATATTTCTTTTGAAACCTTTTACGAAGTTTAGCATGATACCTCATTTAAAAAAAGCTAATTAAATTATTTTTATTTTTTTATTTAAGTGATAAAATGTAATGAATCGATCAGCTCGGAGCCGTTAATTTATACACGATATAAGTCTTTATGAAAAATTCCGGACTAAAAATATGTTTCGTCGGAATAGGAGCTATGCAGCTTTCGATCAGCGCTCTTTCTTCCATAGCGAAAGAAAACGGACATAAAACTTTTTTAGCCTATAATGCTTCCCTGTTCAATGATAGATTCAACTTCAACAACTCTCTTCTCGGAAAATTTATTGATGAGACGGATGATGTTTTAAAAAAAATAGATTCAATAAATCCGAACGTGCTCGCCTTCTCACCCCTAACTGCAACTTATCAGTGGTCATTGGAAGTGGCTAAAAAAGCTAAAAAAACAATCCGAAAATAAAAATAATTTTCGGAGGTGTTCACGTATCGGCCGTTCCGAATTTGGTTATCAATGAGCAAGCTATAGATTTCGCAGTATTCGGAGAGGGAGAAGAAGCATTTGTTGAAATTTTAAAAAGAATAGAAAATAAAAAAAAAGAATTTAAAAATAGAATCCCGAACACCTTTTACAAATCCGAAACCGGGAAAGTTATAAAAGGACCCGGAGTTAATTTTTGTCAGAATTTGGACTCTTTTCCATTTTACGATCACGAGATATGGAAAGAATACTTGAATCCTTATAAGTTTTACTCGATCGCTGTTTCAAGAGGTTGTCCCAATAAATGCACTTACTGCTTTAATAATTTTTATTCCGAAATTCCTGAAAATCCGACAAATTATTTACGATTCAGGAGTGTTGACAATGTTATCAATGAACTATTGCAAGTAAAAAATAAACACGATATAAAATACATCGATTTCATTGACGATTCGTTTACGGTAAAAAAAGAATGGCTGAAAAAATTTCTTCAAAAATATAAACGGTTGATAGATCTTCCCTTCAGGTGTTTGGTGGATTCCAAATATATGGATAAAGAAATAGCTTATCAACTAAAAGAATCCGGTTGTAAATGGGTTCAAATGGGAGTACAAACACTCGATTCGGAATACAAAAAAAATAAGCTCAACCGACACGAAACTAAAAAGCAAATAGTTTCGGCAATAAAGCTGATGAAAGAAAATGAAATAAAACTTCAGTTGGATCATATGCTGGCTCTTCCGGATGAGCCGATAACCGCTCAAAAAAAAGCTCTTGAATTCTACAAAAAAATGACTCCGGACCGAATCCAAACTTTTTGGACTACTTATTTACCGGGAACAGCCCTTGTTAAAAAAGAATACCGAAAAGGAAAGTTGTCGGACAAGGAGCTTGAAGAGATAAATCTCGGCAAAAAATACTATTTACATCGACGATCGGATAACAAAAATAAAAATAAAATATATCGAAAGCATCAACTGGCATTTAGAATGATACCCGTTTTACCTGATTTTATAAGAAAAAAAATTAGGCCGGATATCGTTGAAAAGACTCCTGTAACTGTTTTTAATCCTTTTCTTTTTATAATTGATTTATTTAACGGCCTCTTTTCAAAAAATCCTGATTTTTTGAGTTATTCGGACTACTATCTTTCTCAAATAAAAAGAATAATCAAAAAAAAAGCTGTTTGGACGCCCCCTTATCAAAAAATAGAGTATTCATCGATCTTATCGGCTTATAGATGTCTTGAAGATAATCGATTTGATGAATGGGAGTATTTATGGAATCCGATTTTTTCAACTGCTTGCTTTTTTTATTTTTTCAGCGAAATCTTTGGCTCGTTTTTTATCTTTTTCGTCGGGACGTCCTTTGTTTATTCCTCCGATTAATTTGAGCGGGCCGTAGTCATCATAACCCAAGCAATCCAACTCTCCGATGACCTTAAATCCCTTGTTTTTTAAAATCTTCCGCACCGTCTTATGCCCCCTGTTCAAAATCAAATTCTTTTTTACTCCCGAAGTGGAAAAAATAAAAGCTTTTTTATCACTCACTTCCGGGAGCTCTTTTAAAAAAGATAAAAATTTTCTATGGAAATTAGCCATATAAATTCCCGACCCGAAGCCCACGAGATCGGCGTCTACAACCATCTTCTCGGTCACCTCCAAAAAAGGACCAACTCCCCACCCAGCTCATCATGAATCGCTTTTGCAATTTTTTCGGTTTTTCCGTGACTTATCGACGCATATGTTATCATCTTTTTCATATTTATTATTCTTTATCGGATTCATCAAAAATTACCCTGATCCCCAAAAGACGAACCGGCTTCAATTTTTTAGCCAAAAGTTTAAGCAATAACTTGGCTCCTTTCTTGTAAATTAATCCTTTAGTCGGTTTTCGAGGCTTGAAGGAGACTTGTCGGCTGTAAGTGTTAAAATTTTCGAATCTACAAGTTACGACCACCGTCTTTATCGGTCTTTCTTCCGTTTTTGCCATTCCGGCAACTCTTTGAGAAAGATTTTTAAAGGTAGAAATTATCTTTTCGGGATCGAGAGTGTCTTGATCGAAAGTAATCTCTTTGCCGATTGATTTCGTTTTTGTTTTTAGATCTATTTCGGAATCGTCTTCACCTCTTACATTTTTATAAATTTCTTCACCTCTCTTTCCCAGCACATCCACCAACTGCTTTTTCGAAATCGCCCGCAAATCTTTTATTTTTAACCCCGATTTTTCCAAAATAATTTCCAACTTCTTTTCCGTTTTGGGTCCTATTCCGGGAATCTCTCTAATTGATTTTTGAGAAATAAACTTAAGAGCGTCACCGGCTTTTACCACTTTTAATCCATCGGGCTTATCTTCTTCCGAGGCAATTTTAGCAATCATTTTATTTTCCCCTATTCCGACACTGCAAGTAAGCTTTTCTTTTTTGAAGATTAATTTTTTCAAGTCACAACCGATTCTTTCCGCTTGTTTATAATTTTCAGCCAAACCCGAAAGATCGATATAAGCCTCATCAAGAGATACTTTTTCATATTTTTCGGAAACTTTCTCGATAATTCGAAAAATATTTTCCGAAACTCTCGAGTAAAGCTCCATATTTACCGGTAAATATATCGCTTCCGGGCAGGCTTCATACGCTTTGGATATTGCCATTCCGGAATGAATTCCGAATTTTCTGGCCTCATAATTGCAGGTAGAAACCACACCCCTCCCTTTTCCTTTTTTCGGATCCGCTCCCACCACTAAAGGCACACCCTTGAAACGAGGATTTTCCCGCTCTTCAACTTGAGCGAAAAAGTAATCCATATCCAAATGCAACACCATAATAAAATAAAATGATCCCCGTTTTTACACCTCGTAGGTGTAAAAACGGGTTAATTCATAATCAAAATAAAGTAATTCAAAAGAGTGGCAACCGAAACCCAACCGGTATAAGGGATTAAAGCTATTGAGAGCTTTTTTGAAATCGGCCACAATAAAAAAATCAAAGCGATGATTGTTAAATTGAGAATCATGATATGCGCTAAAGAAACTCCGACCAAATTAAAGCCGAAAAAAAGCATCGACCAGGTTGCATTCAAGACGGCATTGGCTATGAAAAGACCGATTATGAGGCGGAACCGATCGGTTTTTTTAAATTTATTCCAAAAAAATATAACCGTAGCGGTAACCAATGCGTAAAGAAAAGTCCACATCGCTCCTATGAAAGATCCGGAAGGGGTCCATTCCGGCTTTGCAAGTTCATCATACCATCCGTTTATTCCTTGAGAAGTAAAATAATTTCCGAAAATTGCCACTGAGACGGTAATGAGCGGAATTATGAAATAGTTGGGTTTTATTTTCATATTTTTACGTTTTTAATAATTTTTTTTCAAACTTTTCAATTTCTTTCACCGATTTTTTTTCATAGTCGTCATCAATCGAAAAATTAAGATTCTTTATTCTGTTTCCGACGATCTCTATCAATTGCTTCAGCCTCTCTACGTCTTCTTTTTTTATCTCAAGAGATAATCTTATCCGTTTATCGTCATCGGTGGGTTCAATAAATTCCAGCCATCCCTTTTTTACTTCAGCTCCTTTAAAATCAGCGGAGTTTTCTATAAGTAGCTTATAAAATATCAATTGATTTTTATATTTCCATGCTTTTATTTTACTATATGTGCCGGAGGGATTCCAGCTTTCAATCGGGCTACCCGTCTTAAAATCGGTCACCTCCAAAATCGACCCGTCCATCTCTATTTTATCTATCTTTCCGGTGATTTTTTGACCTGAAATTACCACTCCTTGATTTTTAAACCCCTTTTCAATCAAATGATCCGAATCGAAGCTTTCCTTTCTTTCTTCATAAAAGTTTTCCAAAGCTTTTTTGCTTTTTTTAAGATATTTTTCAAAATTATCTTCAGACAGCCTCTGCTTTCTCAAAAATTTCTCAAAAATTTCTAAAACTTCCCCTGTTTCGGGTGGTTTTTCTTTTGACTTAACTTCATTGTAGATCCAACTTATCGTTTGGTGGACCGCCGTCCCGTTGGCTGCACCCGGATGCTTTTTAGCCGGAAATCTGAGTAAGGTATCTTTCAAAAAAGCTTCCGGTCCTTCATCGGCAACATTAAGATATTTATTCAATCCGGTCGGACTGAGCATGTAATCGGAAACAAGCGGCATCAATACCTGCCTTTCGGTAACCTCGAATGGTGGAGAATAATAATCTTTTCTTGAAGATTCCATCTCTTCATACCCTATTTCAGCGGAAGAATCCTCCGAATCGAAATGGCTGATAAATTCGAGGGACGAATATCCTCTACCGTTCTGCTTTTTTCGATGAGAAGTAATCGAAAGAAAGCTTTTTGCCCTGGTCAAAGCTACATAAAAAAGTCGTAAGTGATCATCTTCGGTTTCCGAAATTTTAAGTGGTATGTTGGACGGAAAAGGTAATCTTCTACCTCTACCTCCCCGTGCCCAAATTTCTTGCTGGCAACTCAAAATAAAAACCGCTTCGAACTCTCTCCCCTTTCCACTATGTGCAGTCATTAAAGAAACGGATTCCGAATCGGTAATTAAAGGATTGGTATCGTTTATCGGTATATTGTTTTCCAAATGTCTGTCAAAAAAATCCAACAGATCATCCGCTTTCAAAAATTCGCCTTCTTTGTAATTTTCCAGAGCGTTGGTAAATCTTTTCAATGCGGATAAAAATTTAAAATATTCAGCTGTATTTTTTTTCAATTTTTCTTCCCCGAAATAATATTTTTTTAGGGGGCTGCGAATAGATCCACTTTTATTCCCTACAACCAAATCAATCATCTCCCGAGCAGTTTTATATTTTGATTTTTGGGCTAAATCGGATAAAAAAAGTTGAATCCTCTCAAGATCTTCGTCACCTTTCATCTCTTCAAACCAAGAATTTCTTTTTTTATATGATCGTCGAGCCAATTTCCAAACCTTTTTCCTTTCCAAACCCCAAAAAGGATAACTTAAAATTTCAGGTAAAAGTTCATCCGCCTTATCTTTGTCGCCGGTTAAAAGATAATCCGCAAAACGAATTATCCGAACCACCTGTCGAACCACTTCATTTTCCAATACGTTTACTTTTCTTTCCGCATAAACCGGAATCGAAAGATCGGCAAAATAAGGAGCTATCTCTTTCAATATCTTATGCTTTCTGCCCATAACCGCTATCTCCCGGGGATCTGTTCCCTTTTCAATCAACGACTTTACCTTTCGGGCAACATGAGAATATTCCTCCTCCTTGGTTTTAAAGCTTTTCGCTTCTATCGTTTCTTCTTCATCGCTTTTCATCGATATCAAATCTTTGTCCACTTCTTCCAATATCGCCTCAAGTCTTTCTTCTCCCCGGGTGATAACTTTTTTAGCCGAATCCAAAATTCTTTGTCCCGACCTGTAATTTTTCTTCAAAGTAATCACCTCAACATCTTCATATGATGTTTTGAAATTCAATATGTTCGAAATTTCAGCTCCTTGAAACCTGTAAATGGCTTGGTCGTCATCGCCTACCACACAAATATTCGGCTTTCCGTGTGGCTCGTCTACGGTTAAATTTTTAATAAGCCTCATTTGAACTCCACTTGTGTCTTGGAATTCATCCACCATTATGTATAGATATTTCTCCTGAAGATCGTAACGTAGGCTTTCGTTTTTCTCCAAAACCTTTATGACATCCAAAACCATATCGGAAAAATCATAAAGTCCTCTTTCATATTTCTTTTTTTCATACTTCGCATATACCCGAGCCAAGCTCTTATGCTTATCCAGATAATAATTATCCTTCAAAATTCTCTTTTCGTTTTTCTTTTTGGTCCAATTATTTTTCCATGCCGTTATCTTCTTTGTTTTTTCTCCATCAAGCGCTCTTTCCAAAGATTTGATGATCACTTTGCTCAACGGGTCATATCGATCCAGCGGAAAATCAGCATCAATATCCTTTAACTGATCTATCAGCTTTTTTATATCCATCCTGATTGAGTCGGACACTCTTTGACTGAAGACATCACTAATAAGCGGATTTATTTTCTTTATGATTTTTTCATTGGCTTCAAGAGCTCTCTCCATCTCTACGGGAGTAATTCCTTCTTTCTTAAGTTCGGGAATAATTCTTTTCAAAGGTTTTAAATAAACATACCCCAAAGAAGGATGTCGACCACTCAAAGGATCGTCATAATCCAGGTCCGCTAAAATTTCTTCCAAAATTTCAGTTTTGACAATTTCATCAGCCAAATCAAAATCAGCTCCCTTATAAAAATATTCCGGGTTGTTGTTGATAATCTCTTTACAAAAACCGTGAAAAGTAAAAACCTGAACTCTATAGCCTTCGTCCCCTATCATATCCGCTAATCTCTCCTTCATGTTCAGAGCGGCTGCATCAGTAAAAGTTAAGCAAAGCAGGCTCCCGGCCGGAATATCCTTCTTTTTCATTATATTGGCCGCTCTGACGGCCAAAAGCTCCGTTTTCCCCGAACCCGGCCCGGCAACCACCATTAAAGGTCCGTCAATCTTGTCAACGGCCCTTTTTTGCTCTTCATTGAGTCTGGAATAGCTATTTTTAAAATTTTTCATCCGCAATTTGTCTCATCTTTATGATTTCTTCTTCCGAAAACAAAACTCCTCTCTCTCCCTGACTCATTACGTATCTCGGATCATCGACATGTCCGAGACCCAGAATGTGCCCGACTTCATGTGCAAAAGTTCTGTAATCTCTACCCGCCGTATAGTCAGGAATTATGATAGTGTTTCTGCTCGGGTATGCAACTCCGTTGAGGCCCCTCAAAGTCCTCACTAAAATTAAATTTATTTCCCTATTGCTTAATTTTTCCAAAAAAAGGAAATTGCCACTTAAGATCTCCGAAACTTCTTCCCTTTCGAGCTCCTCCTCATAAAAATTCGTTTTTTTTAATTCCAAATCCGCTTGATTTAACAAATTGGAAGTATTTTGGATCAAAATCTCAACTTCTTCCGAATCTCTCTGAGATCCGGAGACCGGCTCACGTATTATCAGAACATTAATCGGTATCTCCACGACTTCCAATTCAAAAGCCGATTCAATCTCGGCGACCTCCAAATCCGGAGAGGTTCTATCAAAAAAGAAGTATTCTCTCAAACCGGAAAAATAAATTAAAGTCAGCGCCAAAACCAAAGCAACGACGGCCTTTCCGACTTTGGTAAATAAGCTCTTATCTTCTTTTTCAGTTAATTCTTCAACCTCCTCCGGTTTTTTTGTATCATAATCCATATTTTCAAAATTTAACCGGCCACTTTTCCCTTCCTTCAAAACTTTTTCCCGTTCTCTTAGCTTTTCTTATCTTTCCCAGAATGAAAGAGTGGGCCGTTTTGTCGCCGGAGCCCACATTATAAGCATTCAAGATGTGCCCCGGTCTTATGTGATCTTTTCCGTACACCAAAAATTCACCGTCGGGAGGGATATCCGTTGACAAACTGTAAGGCTCTACTTCTCTCCATCCCTCTTTTTTCGTTTCGGTTTCCGAATAATAAATCTTAACCGTTTCCGTTCTTTTTCCGGCCTCCCCTATTTCTTTAATTATTTCTTTGAATCGCATTACCATTGCTTGATTATAGCAAAAATAAAACTAATAAAAAAAGGGAGGAGCGCCCTCCCAAACCAACCGCTTTATTAGACGCTGAATTTTAAATTTTCAGACCATCGGTTTTACTTTTCAGCCGGTTCTTTATCGGCCATTTCTTATTGATATTTTCCGGGTTCCTTTCAGCTCGAAAAGAGGTGTGAAAAATATCTTTTTTGGATTTGAGTTGTTTATAAATCTCACTCACGGAATCGTTTTCAAAAGCTGATTTCCATTTTTTATCTGTGCCGGTGCTGATCAGTCCTTTTCTTCTCTTTTTTCTTATGTCTTCATTTGTCGGCATCGGTTGACCACCACCACCGATACACCCACCGGGACAAGACATGAATTCCAAATAATCAAAAAGTTTCGGATATTTTTTCAGACCTTCCAGAACTTTCACCGCTTGAGAAAGTCCACTTATTTTTTTAGTTTTAATTTCTTTTCCTTCCAATTCAAAAGAGAAATCGGATCGCTCCTTAAGGTTTTTTTCCTTTATTTTTTTTCCGGTCTTCATGAAAAAAGCCTGCCTTAAAGCGGCTTCCATCACCCCTCCCGCAACTCCGTAACTTACGGCATCACCGGAAGCCGATCCGAAAGGATCATCAAAAGAAGAATCCGGTAATTTTTCAAAATCGATATCTTTATTTCTGAAAAGCCTTCCCACCTCCCGGACGGTTAAAACGTAATCAACCGGATTCAACCCGTTGACTTTAAGTTCTTCGCGCCTTATTTCATATTTTTTGGAAACACAGGGCATGACGGAAACAACCGTGGTTTTTTCGGGATCCGAGGCCAAACTTTTAATTATTGCTCCCGAAATAATGTGAGGAGATCTGACCGTGGTCAAATTATCTACGAAGCGTGGATAATAAAACTCGACGAACCTGACCCAAGAAGGACAACAAGAAGTAAAAAGTGGCAGATCATCATCTTTGAATTTTTCCAAGAATTCTTTAGCTTCCTCAATGGTGGTAAAATCAGCTCCGAAAGATACATCAAAAACTTTGTCTGCGCCCACTTTTTTTAATCCGCTGATTAATTTTCCTGTTGAAACGGTTCCCGGATCAAGTCCGAATTCTTCACTTATACTCACTCTGGCAGCGGGAGCTATTTGAAAAACGATATTTTCATCACCGCTACCTTTGAAGGCGTCTTCTACACCTTCGAATTCACCGACACTCTCAAACGAGCCCGCCGGACAATGAATTATGCATTGGCCACAATAAACGCAAGCTCTATCTTTTGCCGGAACAACCTCGAAAAGATGTCCTTTTCCTTCCATTTCCAAAAAAGAAACATTTTGTTTTTTACAAATTTCGATACAATTTCTGCAATCGATACACTTTGAGGAATCGAATTCCACAATCCCACCGAATCCGATTTCGGGGTAGTGATCCTTTCTGTCCACGTACTTATTTATTTTGACTTCATACTTTTCAGCCAACTCCAGAAGTTTACATCCCGGATTCCATACACAATCCTCGCATTCCTCTCTGTGCTGTGAAAAAAGAAGTTCCAAATTTGTTTTTCTTATTTTTTCGATTTCGGGATCCGAGGTGATTATATCCATTCCCTCCACCGCTACCGTATCGCAAGCCGACCTGCACCGGTTTTCATTGTTGATTCTCACTACACAAATTCTACAACTTCCGGTAACGCAAATATCCGGATGATTGCATAAAAAAGGAATATCCACTCCGTGCTCTTTGGCGATTTCCAGAATGGTCTTTTTTCCGACGACCTCAATTGTTTTTCCGTCTAATTTAATTTTCATCAACCGATATCAATGATTTAAAAACTTTTGAAGCGTTTTTTCCCAAAGGACAATAAGAGCTTTTCTCCAATACCGAAAGCAATTCGTTAAATATTTTTTCGTCGAATCCTTTTTTTAGCATTTCGTTAATTCTATAAATTCCCTCTCTGCAAGGAGTACACTTGTCACAATTTCCATACATCAAGAAATTGGAAATCTCAATCATCTTTTTATTTTTATCAAAGTCATTTTTTTTATAAACCTCGATAACCGCCAACCCGTTGCAAGGTTGATCGATATTCATTTCCGAGATGAAAATTCCCCCCGCCCCACCTCCGGCTTGAACTAAAAATTCAAAATCGGGATAATTACCGGTCTTTTGAAGAACCTCTTTTATGCTCAATTCTTCTTTGAGTTTAAAAACTCCCTCTCTCGAAACATCTCCCGTTATGCAAAAAAATCTTTCTCCGTTATAATTATCCTTCGCAATCTCGGAAATAGCATAAAAAGTCTCCAGATTATGCACTATGGTCGGCTTACCCCATAAGCCGATCCCGGTCGGATAAGGCGGCTTCCCCTTCGGGTCCGCTCTCTTTCCTTCAATTGAGCTTATCGCCGCCGTCTCTTCCCCCGCTACATATCGATCCTCCTTCAGCTTGATTTTAACCCCTCTCTTTTTGGATCTCTCAAGTAGTTCCGCTTTAAACAGTTTGTAATACTTTTTTTTAACGTAAAAAAAGGTATCTTCGATTTGAAAGAAATTATTTACAACATCGATCCCCTCAAAAACTCTATCAATTTCATTCTTCAATAAAAATTTATCCTTAAAAGCACCCGGCTCTCCTTCAGCGGCATTACAAATCAGATAACCCCTACCTCCGTTTTTTAAAAACGATTCCCATTTGTCATGAACCGGAAATCTGCTTCCACTACGTCCGATCAGAGAAGCTTCTTTTATTTTTTTTAAAATCATTATCTAATTTCGAAAGTAACGGTTACCGAACTTACTATTTCGGTTTCTCCGGGTTCAATGGGAACTTCCGGTGCTTCTTCCGCCACCTCCATTCCCATCTCTCGAGAAATATCCCTTTGGGGGTAAAATCTTTGTGATTCGGAAAAGCTTAAGACCCTTCCCAAGCCGACTCCCAAATCTCGGGCCACCTCTTCGGCCTCACTTTTGGCTTTGGCTATCGCCGAACTTCTAACTTCTTTTTTTAATTCTTCTTCATTACTGACCAAAAATTGAAGTCCGTAAACTTTGTTGGCTCCGGCATCAATCGCGCCCCCGATGATGCCGTCGATCAAACTCAACTCTCTAACGGTAACTCTTAAATTATTCTCTACCTCGTATCCGACCACTTCCCGAGTAACTCTCCTACCTTCTTCCACTTCTTCATATCTCGGAGATACGCTGAAGTTTTCGGTTTTCAAATCTTCTTCTTTCAGTCCTTCTTCCTTCAAGTGTTGAATAACCGATTCCATCCGAGAACTGTTTTCCCGAGTAGCCTCAGTATAGCTTTCTTCCCGGGTAACTACGGTGAAAACGATTTCCGCCTCGTCCGGAACTTCATAAATTACATCTTCGGCAGAAACCTGGATTGATCGAGTGTTTTCCAGTCCCGCATGACTCCTCCTGCTCAACTGATTCATGGTAACCGAAAGAGTAAGTAAAATTAAAGAAATCATTAAAAAAATTCCCGTAAAATACAAGTATTTTTTTGTGTTTTTCATAGTGTTTATTAAAAAATTTTTTTTCCGAATATTATGAAATTCTATCATATTGAAAAACAAAGACAAGCCACTATTAAAGTGGCTCGCCTTCTTTTCCGAGTCGTATATTAGCTATAATTACGGTTGGAGGCGATCTTCTTGACCTTCCACCAAAATTAAAACTTCTTCCACTTCTTCGAATTGAAGAAGTGTTCTTTCAACCTGCTCTTGAATGGTCATAATCCAAGCCGATCCTCCACCGGGATCAATTTCCGAACTGAAATCCGCAGTTGCCAAACCTTCATCGATATCAAGAGAGAGAAGCTCCGTTCCTTCCGGAATTGCGCTACTATAGCCGGCCCCCTCTTCTTCGTCCGTAACTCCTACCAAAAGAGAAACCAGCGCGGATTCTTCAACTCCGTTAATCAGTTCAATATCTCTTTCCACTGCTGTAACTTGCTCCAAATCATCGACAACTTCGACGAAGAAAAGACCGACCGTAGCCGAAGTTAAATCTTCATCGTCTTCTTCAATCATTTCTCCGGAAATTTCATCGAAAATTTCATCGGTTACCGCTTCTGTAACTTCGCCGGAATCGACTCGAACCCTGATATCGTGAGGAGTTTCTACTTGAGCGTAAGCTTCTTCCTCATCAACCTCGCCGAACCCGGCGAAGGCGGACATGAAAGAAAAATAAACGTCATAAACTCCTTCCTCTACTTCTTCCGCATCTCCATATTCCAAATCCCGTCCTCCCCTTTCGGTATAAGTGGCAGCATTTTCAACAATCCACTCTTCAGCGATTCTTTGTGCATCTTCCGCCGTAAATTCTTCATCTTCAATTTCCGCCAAGAAATAAATTCCGAGAAGAACCAAAATAATTATCAAGACTCCTATTAATATTTTGTTGTTCATAGTTTTGTAATTTTTTTGCGACCTTTATTATTGTGTCGTAATAATTTAATGATTTTTCTTAATTATTATACCATAATAGACTCAAAGTAAAACCCCCGCGAAACGGGGGTTTAACCGTGCTTTAAATTTTCAAATTTAAGCCTTGAGCTTCTTTAGTACTCAAGCTCTTCCTCTTCTTCTTCATCTTCTTCATCTTCCTCCTCTTCTTCTTCCTCTTCTTCTTCATCTTCTTCCTCTTCTTCCTCCTCCTCTAAGGGATCTTCCAAGTCTTCGTCGTCGAAGGGATCTTCCAAGTCTTCGTCGTCGAAGGGATCTTCCAAGTCTTCGTCGTCGAAGGGATCTTCTATATCATTGAGATCGGGGTCGATATCTTCGGGATCCTCAACCTGTTCACTGAAAACTACCGCCAAAATAGCAATTAAAGCTATCACCAATACGACCACTATGAGAACTGTTTTTTTATCCATTTTATCGATTTCTTAATTTATTCGACCTTTTATTTTATTTGATTTGTTGATTTGATTTTAACAACTGTTCGCTTGTAAGTATATAAAAATTAAATTGATTTTGCAAATTGGAAAAATAAGAAAAAGCGCCCTTCCGGGCGCAAATTTTTAGAGGGTGCCACCATTATAGGCTGTCACGATTAAAGCAATGCCTCTTTTTTTTCATGTAATCCGGTCGCTGTAAATTCATGCTCGCTTCTTTTTTATAATATAAAACCAAATGAAAGACTCCGAATCCGATAATGCGCAAGCCGATATCTTCTTTATCTTTGTTCTTGCTCAGCTGAGCTAAGAATATTTTTACCGATTTGGCTTCGGAAAGAGAAATTCTTCTTTCAATAATCTCCCCTTCATGTGGAGCCATTCCGATAACATAAGCCTTCGAGGTGAATTCTTCGCCATTGGAAACTATCACCTGATCGTACTTTTTAATGTCGATTACTACTGAGTCAGTCCCCTTTATATAAAGAGGAACGGCCGTAATGAACGTATCCAGAGGCCTGACCGTTTCAGACAAATTAACTATCTTTTCTCCCCGATAATAAAAATTGAGCGCCCCCACTTCATTTGAAGACTTCTCCGCGACCGATAAATTTTTAATTTGCATTTTTGTTCACCCCCTCTTTTCCTTTTCGCCGCTATTATAAGTTTAAAAAAAAATTTTGTCAAATAATCATTCCAAATGCTATAATGATCAAATGAAAATAAAAAAAATTCAGATTAAAAATTATAAAAGCGTTATTGAGTCGATTGAAATGGATAATTTTTCCGATCTCCATATTTTGGTCGGTCCCAACAACGCCGGAAAAACCAATTTACTGGATTCGATTGAAATATTTTTCAATCCCGATAATGAAAAATTAAAAAGGAGCGAGGGTGAATTTAATCTCAGATTGAACCTGACTCATGAATCCGAAAAGTGTAGCCTCCACTATTCCGGCAAGACCCTCGACTATCAATTTTCCAAAAAAAAATATGAAAAGATGAAAGAGAAAGTAATACGAATCAGTCACTCTCCCGCTTTAAAAAAAATCTTAGCTGAAAATTTAGACCTCTTCAAGCGAGAGCATAATGAAGCATATCGGGATTTTGTTAAAACCATAAAAAAATATTTTCAGAACATTCAGATCGATGAAAAGCTCTTCGAGGCGGAAATGAGCTCCGAAAAAGAAAAAGCGCTAAACAGAATGGGAGACGGCTTCAAAAGGCTTTTTGTGATTCTTTTTTATATTTACAATCCCGACTACGAGATAATCCTTATAGACGAACCGGAATTACATCTTCATCCTTCGGTGATAAAAAAATTTTTAAAAATATTGCAAAATAGAAATCCGGAAAACCAAATCTTTCTTACCACCCATCACCCCACTTTTGTCCAGGCCAAACTCTTGGATAAGGTTTGGCGAGTATCCAGAAATAAAAATAACAGCACTTCCGTTTGTAGTTTTCAGAAGGGTCGCTCGATTCCAAAAGATCGCTTGGTTCAAGAGATAAACGATGATAATTCGGCAATGCTTTTTGCCGACAAGGTGGTTCTCGTAGAGGGTGTCTCCGACAGTATCTTGCTCAGAGGTCTAATTGACAGATTTCATAACAAAACTACGGACATAAAAGTGGTTTATTGCGGAGGAATCGGCAATATCGATCTTTATGAAGAGATTTGTAAAATATTCAATATGCCCTATATAGTAATGATTGATGAAGACGGAATTGATCGTTATTGGAATAAAAAGTTTAAAAACAAAGAGGCGAGCAAAAAAAAGAAAAAAGAACTTTTAAAATCCGAAAAAATATTCGTATTGAACGGCTGCCTGGAAGAAAATTATCCTCAAAAATACCAGAAAAAAGAAACCAAACCCCTTAACGCCTTGTACGCTGCTCAAAAAATAAAACGAGAAGAATATGATTCTTCCCTTATGTCCGGCATTAAAAGAATTGTAGAAACTCTTTAACTCCAGCTGAAATTATTTATTTTAAATATTTCATAAAGTGCTTCCAAATAGGTTGCGAAGCTCCAAGCCTGACTGACCGCACCTTCCGATTTCAGTATTTCGGCCGAGCTTATCTCACTATGATGGCCCACAGCTCCTTTCCACATTAAATTTTCTCGACTCGCTTCAAGTATTTTTTTAATCTCATATGAAAATTTTCCATCATCCAACCTGTTCATTGATATTGCGGCTAAATTATTCACAAAAAACCAGCTGTCTCCTTGATGATAGCTTTGAGGATTCTCTCCGGTATGCCGACTGTTGAAGCGAGGGCTCTCTTTGCTGATGCTTGCCAATCCACCCCAATCGAGCCATAATTCATAAAGAGCTCTTCTGAAGCAAGTCACCCATTCTTTTTCACTCAAAAGATCCGGATATATATAATAAGCTAAAAAGATATTGGGCCTGACGGTTTTGTCCACCACTCCTTTTTTCGGAAAATAACCGTCCGCCAAAATATTGCCGTCCCAAAAAATGCTTCTTACTTTTTTCTTTAATTCGGACTCCATCGATTGATATTTATCCTGCTTTTCCGGATCGATCAGCCTACCCAATTTATACATATTCAGCTTTAAGGCCTGAATTTCTATCCTGGCCCCTTCTCTCGGAATTGAGTCCATCCATGTTTCTTTATTGCCGTTAACGGTTAATTCGTCGGATTTCTCAAAATCAACTTCCTTTCGCAGAAAATCAGCCAAGGCTTTTTCTTCTTCTTGATTAAAATCATTCAGAAAAAGAAATGCTCTCTTGAAAGTCCAGCCTACTCCGTCAAACGCCTTTCCCGCAGGGCAACTTTTGTCTTCTTCCAAAAGAGACCAAAATAATTTTTCCGCTTTTTCCGGATCGATTATTCTAAGCCCTCTCAGAGAAATTGCTTCATCTCTCTTCCAAAATTGGAAAAACCAAGGATATCCCGCATATATCCCCCTGCCGTTAACCGACAAATCGGACAATCCTTTTTTTGCCGCCACAAAATCAACCGGCTCTTTTTCTTCTTCGGGTAAATTTGCTTCTGTTTTTGTGTCCAATTGATTTAAAGCCTCTTCCCTGTTTTCGGATGCGGAAAAAAAGAAGTCTTTACCTCTCATACTTAAAGCTTTAAAAACAGCTTTTTCAAAAGGAGGAGAGTTTCTCTTTTTATCAATCGAATAATGTCGCACGAACCGCTCTCTGATTAAATCAACCGATTCGAACCCCTTGATCGCTAAAAAGAAATCGTCTTCTCCCCCGGTTTTTATCAGCAGCTTGTCGTCAATCCACTCTATTATGTATTCCGGATAAGCATTGCTGTAAGAGTGTCGCATGTCCAAAATCAATTCAACTTCCGAATCCTCTTTCAGCTGATACCTCATTTTGTGTTCATTTTCGGAAACGATGAAAGTCTCTTCGAATCCATCACCTTTTCTTCTGACTTTTGAAAAATAATTTTCCACCGTTTCAATTCTATTTCTTCCCACCGGACGTATATCCTCGATAACTTTGTATATCTCACCCCCATTCTGATTCGGCGGTGTTACGAACCACCCCTGATATCTGCTCTCCGGATTATCGGAAAGCCAAAGATAATCACCGATTTTATTTCCCAAAAGAAAGGAGGTTCTCTCATCCACTTCTTTCACCCATTGATTGTTTTTTAATATATGTTTAACTTTCATTTTGAATTGATTCGTTTTGAGCCTTCACGTAATGGTTGACGAAATCTTTCCAATCCGCCTTTGCGGCTATCTTTCTCGCTTCAATCTTGTTATCGACCCTTTCTTTTCTATTGAATTTGGAAAAATTATACATCAGTTCCGACAAATCGGAAACTATTTTTTCATCTTTCCGCTTATATCTTTCCAATACGTATACCCCCTCTTTTCCATCTTTCTTTTCCATATCTTGCCTGAATCTGCCGAATCCTGCCAAATCGGTGGTAACCGAGGCGACTCCCAGAGCCGCCGCTTCCAAAGGAGTATACCCCCAAGGCTCATAAAAGCTGGGGAAAACACCCAGATGACAAGCCTCCAAGGCTTCTTGGTAGTCAAGGTTGGAAAGTCCGTCATGGCCGGTCAAATAGATCGGATAGTAAATTACCTTTACTCTGTCCTCTTTTTTATTATTTAGCCCATAATCCCTGATCGTTTTCAAAATTTTATCATCTTGATCCATTAATTCGTGTGTGGAAATGGGCGGGTTTTCGCTTTCCTTGTTTAAGGATAACAATTTTCTTTCAATTTCAAAAAGATAATTTTCACTTATTATCTTTTCAGTTGCAAGGTCGTCTTCATAAAGTAAATTGTAAAGAATCTTCTCTTCAATTTCCGGCATCGCTTCGGATAAAGAATCTTTAATATCTTGGAATAATTCTCTGTTTTCCACCATCTCACTTTTTACGGATCGAACTTCGGTCGGAATCCAGAAAAAGGCTACTATCGTTTTTTCAGTGCCGTTTTCTTTCATTCTTCGATTCAATTCGGCCAAAGACTTTATAAATATATCGACGCCTTTAGCTTTGTATTCATTACGACCGATTATGAAATAGAAAAGAGTGTCTTCGATATCGAATCGATAATAAGGAAAAAAGAAGGATATTACGAATTCTCTCAACCTCCTTCTTTGCAATCTGTGCTTAATTACAATTTCTTCAAAAGTTAAAAATTTTTCCAAATCCAATCCGTTGGGTAAAATAATATCCGGTCGGCGATCTAAAAACTTTTCCGCTTCCAGGGCGGTTATTTCACTGACCGTGGTAAATACGTCCGCATTCAGGGCGACTCTTTTTTCCATCTGATGTTTGGGGTGAACACCGTTTTCATAAGCCGCTTCCGAAGAATTTATTCCTTCAAACTGATTGTAAAAATCGATATTGTTATATGCCAACGACCTCCCCAAGCTCGTAGCATGGGTGGTAAAAACCGTTCCTATGTCAAGCTCACTTTGATTTAAGTAAAGCAATCCCGCTCCCGAAAGCCACTCATGAAAATGAGCAACCATCTTTTCCTTGTCATCGGAAATTGTTTCTCCCACTTTTTCAATCACCTTTCCGACCGCCCAAGACCAGACAACCGGCTCTTCAAAGGTAATTCCCGCATTCAAAGAATCGATTCCGTAGTTTTCCCACAAATTCTTTTTGATGTTATTCTTTTGGGCAAAAAAATCCCTGAAATCAACCAAAATCGTTTTAGGTCTTCCCTTGACCATCCATTTTCCATAATGGCAATGAATTACATCTTTTTCCAACTCATCAAAAGCCTGTCTTAACTTCCCGTTCGGAGTTTCTTTTTTAAACTCCCCTTTTGAGCTTTCCAAATAATAAGGGCCTATCAAAAAGTAATTATCGATTCCGTATCTCTCAATCATATTGTCTGCCTTGGATTCCAAAACTCTGTATATCCCACCCACCTTATTGCAGATTTCATAAGAAACCTCGAAGAGATAATCCGCTTTAACTTTTTCCTTTTCCATTTTTTTTGATCCGAGCACTTATTTTATGCTTCGGCCTTTTTTGCTTTATTTTTAATTTCCAATCTAAAATCATTCAACGCATTTGCATAAGATATAAACGCCTCATACGGAGACTCGTACGGACTGAAATAATTATGAACCGTCCCGTCAGAAAGAGTCTTTGTGCAAATATAATAAAAATGATCCGAAGTTTGTAATTTTCTCCACTTATCGATAAGCTTTTCATCTCCCGTTCGCAAAACATCTTCCTCGAGATCATACAATTTATTCAACATATCTCTTTGCATCGGGTTACCGATCCAAGCGGATAAATCCCGTTCGCTGTCAGCCCAAGAAATAAAGTAAGGAATATCCAACTCGGCAACTCGATCATACCTTTCGACAGCTTCTCTCAGAGTTAAAAAATTATTGTCCGGATGCTTTAGAATTTCAGACGGCAAGGATCTTAAAAAATTGAATATACCGGTCGATTCCCATTGATGTTCTCCGAAAGTTTCATAATCCATGAAAAGATTAACAACTTCTCCGTTGCCGTTTATTGCGGACACCCACCGAGCAAACTTTGGAGCCGTAAGAGGATGCTCCTTCCATCCCTTGCTTGAAAATCGAAACGCTATATCGTCCGAAAGCTTATAGTTTTTTAAAAAAAGCGCTATATCGGAGCCCTTTGGAGAATACAAGAAATTGGGGCTACGCCAACCCAAAATCCTGTCTACTCCTTCGGTTAAAATTCCTTCATAACCCATATCTTCAACCTCTTCGGCCAGATCATTGCTGTAAGAAAGTTCCGTTCCCCGAAAAATTTTGGGCTGATAGTCAAAAATTTCATTTATTTTTTTCTCATGAAGTTCAACCTGTTTTCTGAACTCTTCTTTGGAATAAAGAAACGCCAATGAATGATAATAGGTTTCGGCTAAAATCTCCACTCTTCCGGTATCCACCAGCTTTTGAAAAGAGTCTATCACTTCCGGAGCATACTTTTCCATCTGCTCCAGAGCCACTCCGGAGAAAGAAAAGCTTATCTTGAATTCGGGTTCTTCTTCTAAAAGATCCAATAAAACTTGATTGGTGGGTAAATATGATTTCCGAGCCACCTTCTTCATGATTTTTTCATTGTTCAAATCATTGTCTCCTTTTTCATTGAAGTAGTCATGATCCTTTCCTATATCGAAATATCTGTATTTTTTCACTCTGAAGGGTTGATGAACTTGAAAATAGAAACAAACCGAAGGCATTTTTTTATTTCATTAATGATTTGTAAACTGAAATGCATTTGTCAGCGGCAAAATCCCAAGTTATGCCACCGACTTCTTTTTTTCCGTTTTCCGAAAGACACGTCTTCAAGCAATCATGATTCAAAGTGGATAATATCTTATTGGCCATCTCTTCAACATCCCAAAAATCAACTTTCAAAGCGTGTGTCAACACTTCGGAAACTCCCGATTGTTTGGAAACCAGAACCGGTGTTCCATTTATCAGAGACTCCAAGGGCGTAAGGCCGAAGGGTTCGGAAACCGAGGGCATTATAAATAAATCGGCCGATTTATATAAGCTGTGAAGATCTTTTCCTCTTATGAATCCCGGAAATAAAACTTTGTCGGAAATTCCGAGTTCCGAGGCCTGTCTTATAATCTGCTCTTCCATATCACCGGATCCCGCGACCACGAATATAACATCATCACTGTGATCCAAAACTTTTCGAGCCGCTTGCAAAAAATAATCGGGGCCCTTCTGTATGGTTAATCTGCCGACAAAGAGAACAATCTTGTAGCCCGCTTCCTGAAATGCTTCCAAAATCTTTTTTCCGGCCGGCTTTTCTTTTAAATCTACTCCGTTATAAGCAACTTCTACCTTGGTTTCCGGAATTCCGTATTTTTCAACGATTATGTTTTTGGTGTAATTACTGACCGCAATTATCTTATCCGCCATCTCCAAACCTTCTTTTTCACGCCGATAGACCCGTTCATCCACGCCAGTCCCTCCCCCACGATCGAATTCGGTGGCATGGACATGCGCTATCAACGGCTTTCCGGTTATCTTCTTGGCCTCCACTCCCGCACCGAAGGAGAGCCAATCATGGGCATGAATAACGTCGAAATTTTCAAAAAGCGCTATTTTTCGAGCACATTTTCTATACCTGGAAACTTCCTCAAAAAGAGTTTTTCCGTATATATCTTTTTCTTCTCTGAGAATACTTTTATATTTTTGAGGCGAAAGATAGGGAGAAAGAGATGATTTTACTTCAATCTCCTTATAATTTATATCCGCGGAAAGCAAATTGAAAAAATTATTCTTCATTGCTTCGGTTTTTCGCGGAACCACGAATGTAATATCAACTCCTTTTTGGTTCAGTTTTTTGGATAGTCCCAAACAGGCGACCCCCAGCCCACCGCTGTTTTCAGGTGGCAGCTCCCAACCGAACATTAAAACTTTAATATTCTCCATCTATTTATATCCTCCTTAAAATTAATATTTATAAAATTTTAAATAGCAACCGGAATTTTAAACCAAAATGTAGAACCTTCATCTTCCACACTTTCAAAACCGATTTCCCCTCCTAAATTTTCAATTATCTCTTTGGACAAAAACAGACCCAATCCGGAACCGGATTTTTTAACCTTCTCGACATTTCCGGCTCTTTCAAATTTGGAAAAAACTTTTTTACGATCCGCTTCCGGTATTCCTATCCCTTCATCTTCAACTTCGAAAACCACAAAGTTATCTTTTCTCTTCAATCTGATCTTCACCTCACCACCCTCTTTCGTATACTTTATCGCATTGGAAATAAAATTATCCATCACGATCTTAAGTTGTGATGGGTCACTTATCACTTCGGGCACGTCACCCGGCTTATAAATTAAATTGACACCTTCCTTTTCAGCCGTCCCGTATTCATTCAAAAGCTCCTCGACGACATCTTTAATCGAGAAGCTGTCTTTTTCAAAATCAAATCCCTCTTGTTCCATTTTAGAAACGATAAGCAAATTGTCAACCATTTCCGACATCTTGTCGACATTACTTTGTAGAGTATTTAGAAGCTCCTCATTTTTCCCTTTTTCTTCTTCTTGCAAATCTTGAAATCCCCATTTTAAATTGGTAAGTGGAGACCGCAGTTGATGCGTTACCAGGTCAATAAAATCGGACTTCATCTTGTTCGCTTCGGCCATCTTTTCGAATCCGCCGATAACGGCATAACCGACTATGAATAGAATTACCGTTTCTCCAATAATAATCAATAAAACCAAAACCGGATCGTCAAAAAAAATATCGCCGAAAAAATTAGTTGCCAACATGGTGGCGATAATGACCACACCCATCGCCAGGAATAGAAACTGCGGACACTTGGTAAGTGGAACTCCGTAGTCTTCACATTGCTTTAGAATATTCAATTCTTCGGCTATTTTTTTATCTTTCATCTTCAAGATTAATGACGACAAAGAAGAAAAAGTTCACCCTTCTCATTTATTAGATAATATTCGCTCTTTATGTTTTCCAAAAGATCTCCCTCTTGTATGTAGTCCAATTTTTCGGGGGGATCTATAATTAACAAACGGCTACCCTTTTCGAAGTTTACACCGTGGGAATTTATTAAACCGAACTCAACTATCTCTCCGGTGGTCAAATCCGTTATCGAGCCGGCTCCACAATAAGTGCCGCACCCCCATTCCGCATATGAAAATTTACCTGCAAAGTTCGGGCCCTCTTCCGCCGTTTCCTTTATTCGAGTTCGAAATTCTTCCGCTTCCGGACGAGTTTCAAAATTAACAAAAACATTTTCAATCTCATATTCTTCTTGAGTTGAAAAATCGGAGAATTCAAAACTACAATCGAAATCGTCAAGAAAATCGATATCCGAAATTTTTAAAAATCCATCCTCTCTTTTTCCGACAACCTCTATTTTGTTCCCGGATAACCGACACTCTTTTTCCAGAAAATAAAGGCATTCCTGATTATCTTTTTTACAGATATCTTCGCCGATCACCAATCTTGTCATTGAATCATCATCACCTTCTTTTTGACGCAAGTACCACCGACGCTCATCATCATCTTCTCTGCAAGCCAGATTTCCCGTTATACTGACTTCATCCGTTTCTTCCGTTTCCTCGTCTTCAGTCCGATCCTCTTCATAAAAAAATACGGCTCCGACGATGAAAACAACTACCAATAACAATATCAAAGCTGACTTTTTCCTTTTTTCGTCCATTGTTTGAGTATAGCAAATTTTTATAAAAAAACAATTACTCCACCAGTATGAAAACCTTGTCTTTTTTTCTCGCTTTCGTGCTTAATTTAATTCCGACCTCCTCTCCTTTTTCAGCCCTTGTAACTTCTTTGCCGTTTATCTGTAAGGAGCTTATTTCCACTTGACAATAAGTGGTTTCCCCTTCTATTAAAATTTTGTCTCCAACTTCCAAGCCTCTGTGCAAAAGCTCAACCGATGCCACTTTTATCCGTGAATAAAAATTGGTAACTTTTCCGACCTGAATCTTTTTTTGTGTAGCCGCGCTCCCGGAGAATTCAAAATTAATTCCTTCCCCACCCGGCTCTCCAAAATAAAATCCGGTTGTAAAATTACGATTGTAAACCTTTTTCAATTCTTTCTTCCATTTTTTCGCTTTTTTCCGATTAAAATCACCTTCACAATGGGCATCTATCGCTTTTCTGTAATATTTAGCCGTTTCCCTTACGTATCTTGCATCCCTTTGCCTTCCTTCTATTTTAAAAGAATCTATCCCCGCATCGATCATTTCCGGTAGATACTCGATCATACATATGTCTTTGGGGCTTAAAAAATACTTTCCATCGATTTTCAATTTTTTTCCCTCCTCATCCGTAAGCCACCACTTTCTCCTGCAGAGCTGATTGCAGGCGCCTTTGTTCGCCGATTTATTTTCATAAAAAGCGGACAAAAGACATCTTCCGGAAATAGCGATACACATTGCTCCGTGAATAAAGGCCTCTACCTCCAGTGCGGTTTTTTTCTTTACTTGGGATATCTGTTCCAGACTCATTTCTCGAGACAATATCACCCGCTTTGCTCCGAGATCTTCATAAAACTTAGCCGCTTTCCAATTTGAGACATTGGCTTGCGTGGATATGAAAAATTTTAAGCCAAGCCTTTTGGCTGTTCGTATCGCCGCCGGATCCCAAACTATAACCGCATCCACTTTTGCCTTTTGAGCCCTTTTCATCAAATCTTCAACTGCACTCAACTCATAATTGTAAAGACTCGAATTAACCGTCAAATAACCTTTGACCCGATTACGATGGCAAAGCTTCATAAAGTCCTTCAATTCATCTACATCTATTCCTTTGGAGTTGGATCGAAGATTAAATTCCGACACACCGAAATAAACCGCATCGGCATAATCCTTGCAGGCTTCGAATCCGGCCCTGTTTTTAATCGGACTCATAAGTTCAGGTCTTTTTTTCATATCTTCGGTTTTTTGAAATTGAATATTAATTTCAAAATATACGATTTAAAAATAATAAAAGCTCGAATTATTCAATTTATTTTTTTAATCAACAAGATTTGAATCAATTAAGTGTAATACTCAAAAAAAATTAAAAGATCTTCCGGCTCGGTAATTTTATAATAGAAATCTCAACCGGCAATTCATAAAAACCCCTCTTTTTCAAGTAATGCCTTTTTCTTCTCCTTTCCTTTGTTGTATCCGCCGATGGATTCATCGGAACGAATTACCCTGTGGCAAGGAATCTTTTGATCTTCGTTGTTTTTTAAAATATTACCGACCGCCCTGTATGCCTTCCGGCGGCCGGCTTCAGAGGCGACCTGCTTGTAAGTCATAGCCCCTCCCTTCGGTATTCCGGAAACGATTTGTAACACTTTTTCTTTGAATCTTTTTTTCATATTACCATTGATTTGATGTTTTATTATATCCGAAAAACCATATAAATAAAAATCCTGTTACTGAAAATTTTTCAATACAACTTACCGGACTCGAATGAGTTGCCCGAAGGCATTGCCGTCCTCCCCTCGCAAAGCTCGGGTCGTCGCAATTCGGTAGTTCGCTTCTCCTCACAACCCACCAATAAAAAGAAAAACTCCTCACGGAGTTTTTCTTTTTATGCTGCGGGACCAGGACTCGAACCTGGATTACCTGGACCAAAACCAGGCGTGTTACCATTACACCATCCCGCAAAAGCTTAATTATTATAACTACTATTAATTAAAAATCAAATCACCACTTCTTGCCTCTCGACAAAAAAGAAAAGTTGCATCCTCTATCGTCTTCGATATAATTTTTTAAAATCAAAACCCCCGATTAATCTAAAGTAAAAGCCGAGTCCGGGCATGAAAAAAGAGATGAGTATTGCAAAAAAAGTCGGTGGAATATGAATAATTTTTTTTGAATTTCTTGCCGCTTCAAAAATAAAAACGATTAAAAGAACTAAAACAGTGATGATGAAAAAAAGTCTTCCCGTATCCGAAACCCGGCTAATCCAAAAACCCGCCGGAAAATAAAGAGTTGTGAGTGGAGGAATAATTAAATGAGCCTTATCTTCATTCAACCCGAGCCCGATCTTTTCAACTATTCCCGATCCATAAACGAATCTCTGCTTAAAAAACGGCATCCAGAGCTTTCTTCTGTGATGATAAACAATTACGTCTTGTGAATATAGAATTTTCTTTTGATTTTCAACGATTCGTTGACAAAATTCTTTGTCCTCACCCGTTACCAAGCTTTCATTGAAAAGACCCACTTGATCAAAAACCGAAGCTTTGACGATCAAATTGCAAGTCGGTAATTTGTCGACATGCCTGCTCTTTTCTTTTTTGTAATAGAAGGAGTTGAATCCGGAAATAACCGGGGAGCTTATGGCATTGGACGCGCAAACTTCTCTCCAACCGGAATCCGGAGGCAATAAATTGGGTCCTCCGACTGCTGCCGGGTCAAGATCTTCACCGATAAACTTTCCGATAGCTTCAGTAATCCAGGACTTTTCCGGAAATGCATCGGAATCGATAAAAGCAAAAAAGTCCGCATCCTCCTTGTATTTTTCAATGGCCAGATTTCTTTTTGCTCCTATGGTCAAATTACCACTGACGATAATTTCGGTTTTTTCAAAGCTTTCTTTTATCCGCTTATCCGTAATCAAAATTAGATCCCAATTATCATAATCGATTTTACCTATTTTTTTGATGCACTCAATCGCATAATCATCAATTTCTACGAGCGGTACCACAATTTTAACCTTCGGTTTATTTTCCGACATGCCTAATTAATTTGGGGTAAATTTTGAGATTGAACATTAAACTGAGCTTAACGAAGCAGCCATGATTACAATTGCATTTTCCATCCTTTATCCCTTTCCTGACTCCGGAGGCGACTTCCGAAAACCACAAATCTTCAAATTGATAATCGTAATCCTCCAAATTGCCGATTGGAGGAAGTGATTCACAGGGATAAAGATTGCCTTTAAAGTCGATGTAACAAGCCAAGTTGCCCGCATAACAATCCCAGTTTCGCTCATTACCTTGATTATTTTCATAAACGGAGTAATATTCCGCTCTTATCGCTTTCAAAAACGACCCGTAAGGATCAAATGAAAACTCCCTGCTTCCAATTGCCGTTTTTTGCAATTCCTCTTTATTCTTTTTTACGAAATCGAGATCAACTTCCTTCAAATCGCTATCCGGAAAACTCCCTCTCATGAAAGAAAAGTTATGAGCTTTTGTTTTCGGCATTCTTTTTCTTACAAATTCACGAATTTCAACGAATTCTTCTTTATTCGACGAATTCAGGCAGGTGTTAACCGATATCTCCAAATTATCCTCATCGATCGCCGACAAGTTATCATAAGTTTCCAAGAGTCTTTCAAAATTTCCTTCAACCCCCCTTATTTCATCATGTTTTTGATGCAAGCCGTCAAGAGAAAGAGTCACTATCAATTTTTTTTCATATTTGTCGATTATTCGTAAAGTTTTTTCCTTAATCAGATCGGGTAATAATCCGTTCGTGGGTATGATCAAGTATTCCATATCCACATTTTTTGAAAATATTTCAACCACTTCCGACAGATCTTCTCTTAAAAAAGGTTCTCCACCACTAAGTGCCAGGGTGAGCAATTTGTCCATCTTTCTCGTAAAAAGATCTATCTCCTCCGCTTTCATTTCTTCGGATTCGTTTAACTTCTCCTTGTTGTAGCAAAAAGAACAATTTGAATTGCACCTTGCAGTCGGCTCAAAAATCAAGTAGATCGGAGCTCTCACTTTTTTGGATAATAAATATTTCAGCAAAAATGAATAACTCGGTAATGCCATATGAAAACTTGTTTTATCTTATTCAAGAGTTGAATTCTGAAATTAATTTTACAGCTTTGCTGCGGGACCGGGACTCGAACCTGGATTACCGGGACCAGAACCCGGCGTGTTACCATTACACCATCCCGCAAATATTTCTAATCAATCGATACAAAACTCCACGATTGCCATCTCCAATGGAAGTTGAAGTATGGGAGAGTGATCCATTTGCTTGCCCGCTTCTAAAAATATCCGTAGCATTTCGGTTGTCTCTTCGGTTTTTATTTTCTCCGTCTGCTTTTTTATCTTTTCCATCTCCTCACCGGTAAAGCTTATCTTCAAGCTCGCCACTACCGAGCTTTCATCTTTTTCCAAATCGATTCCGGACAATCCGACAATCAGGAGATGTCTCAAATACTCCAAAAGTAGATTGTGAAACTCTTCCAAATTTACCCCCTCTTCATAAAGTTTCCTCAAAAATTTTATGGCTTTCGAATCTTTTTTTTCAATGAGTAAATCAACAAAAGATGAAACATATTCCGTTTCCACCAAACCGAGTAGATTTTTAACCTCTTCTTCCCGTATCTTCTTTCCGGTGAAAGTCAAAACCTGATCCAGAAGGCTTTCCGCATCCCGAAAAGATCCGGCGGCAGCCGTAGCGATTATTTCCAAAGACCTCCGATCGGCTTTAACCTCTTCTTTTTTTAAAATTATCTTCAACTTTTCAACTATCTCTTCCAAATTCAATTTTTTAAAATCAAACCGTTGACACCGGGATATTATGGTCGGGATCAATTTCTGTGGTTCCGTAGTTGCCAATACGAATATTGCATGATCCGGAGCCTCTTCCAAAGTTTTAAGCAAAGCGTTGGCCGCTCCCTTGGTCAATTGATGGCTTTCATCGATAATGTATACTTTGTACTTCAGGCTGGTGGGTGAAAACTTTATCCCCTCCCTGAGTTCCCTGATCTCATCTATTCCCCGATGTGAAGCGGCATCTATTTCAACCAGATCAACGGCGTTCCCTTTATTTATCGACTGACAAGCCACACATTCATTACAAGGCTCCGCGCCGGTTGATTCCTCAAGACAATTTACCGCTTTCGCCAAAAGACGAGCCATCGTAGTTTTTCCCGTTCCACGTGGGCCGGCAAAAAGATATGCGTGGGATATATTCTTATTTTCAATCGCATTTTTCAATGTTTTAACGACGTGATCCTGACCGATTACGTCCGAAAATTTCTTGGGTCTGTATTTTCTGTATAAAACCAAATTATTCATGTTTTTCTTCTTTTTTATTAAAAAATAGATAGTAGTAAAAAATTGCAATCAAGAAAAAAAGTCCCACCAGTCTTAATCCTCCGTTAGTGGTTATCGTTTCTCCCGTAACGGTTACCGCCGTGACAATAATTGCCGAAACCAATGCTCCGAAAAAAATCGACAAAACCGATTTTCTGTAATTCAAGCCGAAAAGATAAGCAACCAGAGAGGCTGTCCAAACTCCACTGAAAGGAAGTGGAACCGCGGTAAATCCGGCCAAAGCGAAATATCCGTATTTTTCAACACTTTCCTTCTTTTCTCTTCTTGTCTTTTCAAAAATATAATCAATGATAATTTCAAAAATCCTAAAGTATTTTCTCAAAAACTCGGTAACCCATTCCAAAAAAGTAAAAATCATAAACATCGCAAAGACACCTCCGGCTATTGAGATTAAAAAGGCGCTCTGCCAACTCAATTCAAGCACCGTAACTGCAAAAGGAATTGACACCCTGATGCCCGCTATGGGTAAAATCGAGACCAGGAACGCTTGTATTTCGGGAAAAGTTTCCAATGGCATATCATAATGATTCTACAACAAATCGGGATGGAATCAAAGTCGTTTTTGTGTTAACATGAAAACAGCATGATCAAGCTTTACAACAGTAAAATTAGAAAAAAAGAATTATTCGAACCCTTGGAAGAAAAGGTTCGTCTTTATACTTGTGGGCCGACCGTTTACGATTATGCTCATATCGGAAACCTGAAAACATACATCTTCGAAGATCTTTTGAAACGAACACTCCTCTACAACGGATATGAGGTAAAACACGTAATGAACATTACCGATGTCGGACACCTGGTTTCGGATGATGACTCGGGTGAAGATAAGGTGGAAAAGAAAGCTCGTGAAGAAGGGAAAACAGCTTGGGAGATAGCCGAATACTATACGAAAGAATTCAAGAAAGATATAAAAAAATTAAACATTAAAAATCCGGATATCTTCGTAAAGGCAACCGACACTATAGACGAGCAGATCAATCTGATAAAAATACTGGAAGACAAGGGGTTTACCTATCAAATAGAGGACGGTGTCTATTTTGACACGTCCAAATTGGAAAGTTACGGAGAAATGGCTAATTTGGACGAAATCGAGGCCGGAAAAAGAGTGTCCGTAAAAGGAAAAAAGAATCCGACCGATTTTGCTCTTTGGAAATTCTCCGATCCGAAAGAAAAGCGGCAAATGGAATGGGAGTCTCCTTGGGGAGTCGGTTTCCCGGGATGGCATACCGAATGTGTGGTCATGGCTGAAAAGTATTTGAGCATACCGTTCGACATTCATTGTGGAGGAATTGATCATATTGAGATACATCATCCCAATGAAATTGCTCAATCCGAAGCTGCATTCGGTAAAAACCCCGCTAACTTTTGGATGCACGGTGAATTCTTAACCGTAGAAGGAGAAAAAATGTCCAAATCCAAAGATAATTTCTACACTTTGAAAGATATAACTGAAACCCACTCGCCTCTCGCTTACAGATATCTGGTACTGAATTCTCATTATCGCTCAAAAATGAATTTTTCAGAGAAAGCGATGCAAGGAGCGGAAAATTCCCTCCGGAAGATGCGCGAAAGAGTTCAAAATTTGAGTTATGATAAAAAAGGACGAATAGATGAAGATTATAAGAAAAAATTCTTATCAGTTCTGAACGATGATTTGAACAGCCCCCGGGCTTTGGAGGTGGTTTGGACCTTGATTAAGGATAATTCAATCGATCCGGAAGATAAAAAAGAGACCATTCTTGATTTTGATCGGGTTTTGGGTCTTGAATTGAATAAGGAACAAAATATACCGAAAGAAATTGAATATTTAGCAGAAAAAAGAAAAAAATTCAGAGAAAACGGTCAATATGAAAAGGCTGACGAGATGAGGAAGAAGATAAATGAATCGGGGTATAAAATAGAAGACGTAAAAGATGGTTACAAATTAAAAAAAATATAAAAGATGGCTAAAAACCAAGACCTACCGGATAAATTACCTCCTCGAAACATAGATGCGGAAAAATCATTGCTCGGCGGTCTGATGATGGACAAGGATTCAATATATAAGGTAATCGATTTTCTTCAATCCAAAGACTTCTATGACAACGGTCACCAAAAAATATACGAAGCGATGACCGATATCGTTAATCAGTCGGGATCGGTGGATATTCTTTCCGTCGGAAATCGTCTTAAAGAACAAAAGTTGCTTAAAAAAATAGGTGGAAACAGTTATCTTACCGAGCTGGTCAATTCGGTTCCGACCTCCAGTCATGTTGCGGAATGTGCAAAAATAGTCCAAAAAAAGAGAATTTTGAGAGAAATGATAAAAGCGGGACAAGAAATCAGTTTGGAAGGTTACAACGAAGATCGGGACGTCGAAGAAGTTTTGGACGAGGCGGAACAAAAGATATTCAACATCAGTAAAAATTCTTTAAGAAACCAATTTTTACGCATAGGAGAAGCGTTAGAAGAAGCATTTGAAAGAATAGATAAACTCTCAAGACAAGAACAAGATACTCGTGGTGTTCCCAGTGGATTTCCCAAAATAGACGGGTTACTTTCCGGATTTCAAAAATCGGACTTGATCCTATTGGCTGCCAGACCGAGTATGGGAAAATCTTCTTTGGCCTTCAATATTGCTCAAAATGTAGCGGTTGAAAATAACATTCCCGTCGGCATATTCAGTCTGGAGATGTCCAAAGATCAGATAATCGACAAACTTCTCTCTTCAACTTCGGGAGTCGGTCTATGGAAGATAAGAAATGGAAAATTATCGGGAAAAGGAGAGCGGGATGACTTCACAAAGCTTCAAGAAGCGATGGATAAGCTTTCGGATGCACCGATATACGTTGAAGACAAAAGCTCTTTCAATATCATGCACATGAGAGCAATGGCCAGAAGACTGCAAGCGGAAAAAGGTTTGGGACTCGTAATTATCGATTACCTTCAACTTATTCAACCGGGATCGAGATCGGAATCGATGGTTCAGCAGATGACTGAAATATCGAGATCCTTAAAATCTCTGGCCAGAGAATTAAGTGTGCCGGTCATAGCACTTTCACAACTTTCCAGGGCTGTTGAAAAAAGAACTCCCAAGATTCCTCGCTTGTCGGATCTGCGCGAAACCGGTGCCTTGGAACAAGATGCCGACGTGGTTATGCTTCTTTACAGAGAAGATTATTATCGTGACGACACGGAGAGAAAAAATATAGCCGACGTAATAATCGCCAAACACCGTAACGGTCCCACCGGAAAAATTGAGCTCTATTGGGATGAAGAAACCACCTCTTTCCGACCTCTCGATAAAAGATATTCCGAAGAATAATATTTCCACAATGTATCCCGAACCGATAAAAAACTTAATAAATATTTTTTTACGTTTCCCTACGGTGGGAAAAAAAACGGCTACCCGTTTTTCACTTTATCTTTTAAGCTCTTCTTCGGAAGAGATAGATCAACTGATTGCCGGTCTTGAAAAATTAAAAACATCGGTTCATACTTGTAACTTTTGTTACAGAAGTTTGGAAAAAGATAAAAAGCTCTGCTCCGTATGTAGTGATAATTCCAGAGAACCGATCTTAGCCGTTGTCGAAAGAGAAACTGATCTGATATCGCTTGAAAAAACCAATAAATACAAAGGCTATTACTTCATTCTGGGAGGAAATGTCAGTCCATTAAAAAAGAAGAACTTAAAAAAGATAAGAATAAGGGAATTGAAGGAAAGGATCGAAAAACCGGAAAAATTCGGCCCGAAAAAAATTGAAGAGGTTATTATCGCTACTAACCCTACTACTGAAGGAGAGGCTACGGGCCTCTTTTTGGAACGAAACCTCAAAGATCTCAACATAAAAATAACGAAGCTTGCCAAAGGATTACCGATGGGCGGAGAGCTTGAATATGCTGATGAAGAGACCCTGTCATCGGCGCTGGAAGGAAGGAAATAACTAACTTTACTCGTCATTACCGCATTCTCTTTAGTCATTCCTAAATCAAAAAACCGCCCAAGGGGCGGTTTTATCAATGCTTTGTAGGCAATAGTCTTTATTTGGTGACTATTTCTTTAATTTCAACTCTGGAAAAGGGTTGCCTGTGTCCCTTCTTCTTTCTTTGTCTTTTTTTCGGCTTGTACTTATAAACAATTTTCTTTCCCTCTCTTCCCTGCTTCAAGATTTTGCCGGTCACTTTGAAATCTTTAAGATTGGGCTTCCCTACTTCGAGGTCCTTGTCTTTTACCAGTAAAACCTGGTCAAAAACGACCTTTTCACCTTCTTCTCCGTTAATTTTTTCAATATCGATGACATCTCCTTCGGAGACCTTATATTGTTTTCCACCGGTTTTGATTACTGCGAACATATTTTTATTAATTAATTATCGTCCTGATTATTGTAACAGAAAATTAACTTTTGAGCAAGTTATCCGGTTATTGATCAATCACTACCCTCCTCCAGCTCCTTTAAATTATTTTCCGTTAATTTTTCAACTTTGTCTTCAAAAATTCCCAATCTTTTATCCGATCTCTCATACGCGGATCGAGCATTGTCAAGATGGCTGCCGAGCTTTCTGAAGTCTTCTTTCAATTTTTTGGAATCCTTTTGGATTTTGGATATGCTTTTGATTATTTCTTGTGTTTTTCGAGATATCTGCGTATCCCTGAACCAGTGCTCTATCGCTTTCAAAGTTAAAAATATCGTGTTCGGAGAAGCCAATACCACTTTTTTTTGCCTGGCATACTCAACAACATCTATATCCCTGTTCATATTTATCTCATAATAAACCGCCTCCGCCGGTATGTACATTACCGCGAACTCAACTGTTCCCTCCGAAGGCAGAATATATTTATTGGCTATTTCCGTAATCTGTTTTTTTGCATCTTTCAAAAACTTTTTTCTGAGTTTTTTCTTTTTTTCTTGGTCATCCGTAGCTACCATCTTCCTGTAGTTATCGAATGGAAATTTGGAATCAATCGGCAAAAGTTTGTCATTCGGGAGCTTTAAAACCGCATCGACTTGCTCCCCCGATTCGAACATATGTTGTGAGGTGTAAAAGTCAGCCGGAAAATATTCTTTTAAAATATGCTCCAAACTCGTCTCTCCCCACTCGCCTCTCGCTTTGGGAGACCGAAAAAATTCTTGAAAAGAACTTACCGACTCCATCGCTTTCTGAATATCCTTTATCTCGCTTCTTAACTTTTCCGTCTCTTTGGTAAAGGACTTGATCTGGCTGTGCATTACTTTCGAGGTTCCGTCAACGGTCCCTCTGACCTCCTTCAATTGTTCACTTATCAAGTCGGTCAAGCGATCTTCCAATTCTCTGACCCTTCTTTCCTTTTCTATCTCTTCCTTTGTTTTTTTATTCCAAATGATTCCGAAAACTATTCCGAAAACTATTATTAAGATAAGTATTATTTCCAAACTCATATGAATAATTGGCCAAAAAATAATTCAGTGAATAAAAATCCGAAATAAACCGCAAATAGGATAAGGGCTTCTTTTTTTGTCAATCTGTTATTCGTTCGAACGAAAAACCACAGTATCACACCGGCGAACACCAAAAAGAGTCTGCTGATCAAATAAGGAGAAAAATCAACGATCGTTATCGGATTAATCAAGACCACAATTCCCAAAACCAAAGTGGATGACATCGCTACCGCTCCCGTTAATCCGCCCAAAATCATCCATGATCTTCCCTTGGTGGCTAATTTAACCGAAAAATATATCTCCGGAAGAGCAACTCCCGCACCGACGAGCAAAATGCCTATCAGACCCTCCGGAACATCCAATATCAAGGCGAACTCTTTAGCCGAAAAGACTATTCCTTCCGCGGAAAAAACAACCAATAAGAAGCTTCCTAAAAAAATGAAAAAATATTTCAAATAACCTTTGCCGGTTTTTATTTCGTCACCTTTCTCAATATAGCTTTTTACAAAGCGATCTTCTTTGCTAAAAATCCAAAGAACATAAACGATAAAAACCGATATTAAAATCAATCCGTCAATTCTGGATAATTTTCCGTCGTGGAGCAAAATGAAAGGCAGTGTTACCGCCAAGGCGGCAAAAGTGGTTCCCGCACGGACGGTTCTGGATTGAACCACTATCCCCTTGACGACCAAGCTACAAACGGCAACCGCAAAAGTCAAAAGTATTATATTTTGTCCGATTATATTTCCCAGAGAAAGCTCGGGAATCCCGTCGATCGCCGCCCTGACACCGATGGTTAGCTCCGGCAAAACCGCCCCCAAAGAAATCGTAAAAAAAGCGACCACGAATTCTTTCCAGCCCAAAGATCTGGCCAATTTGGACAAAGAACTTATCACCCACTTACTGGAAACTATAATCGCCAAACAGGAAAGTATAAAGATGGATATCTCAAAAAATGGCATCAAAGCAGACCGATTATTATGTCCTTATTATAAATGATATTGTAAATTATTCCCAGAATAAAAACGCAGATTATCGGATAAGTGAAAATTTTGTATTTTGCCGGTTTGTATTTTTGATACATTACGGTAATAAGTATTGCATCTACCGCTAAAAGCATGGCCCCGACGAAAGATATTACATGGATATAGCTGTCGATTCCTATTAAAAAAGCACTTATCGGCGCAAAGGCGACTACGCCCCAGGAAATTTTTTCATTGAAACCCAGATCATACCAAAGAATCTTTTTCAACGTAAGTCCCAGGGTGATAAAGGAAGTGAATGTTGCCAATATTCCGAAAATTAATGCCAGTCCTATCACGCCGTTATCCATATGTCCCATAAGCCCCAAGATCCCTTCTTGCGAAGTCTCCGTGCCGGTAATACTTACAATTGAAAATATAAAAAACAGATAAATTAAAATTGCGAACCCGACCCCGGCCGGCGCTACCCACTTCAGCTTTTCTTTTTCACCGGTTAATTTTTCTTCAACTTCCGGAATTAAAGCCGCTCCCCAAAGAGAAAAAAGTATTGCTCCGTACGGCAAAAAGAGATCCCCCTCAAAGCCTTCCCCTATTTGCAAAAGTGTGCCGGCATCCATCTCACTCCAGCCCCTGAAAAGAATCAATATCAAAACCATTACGAAGCCGAGGATTCCCAAAAGCTCTATCTTTTCGATAGCTTTTATTCCGAAAAATATCAAAGCGGCTCCGACGGCCCAATACAATAAAGAATATTCAAAAGCACCACCTCCGAAAACCGGTTCGAAAAGTCCGGATAAGAACTCTCCGCCTAAAATAATGTAAGCCAAAATCGATCCCGAAAGACCGATTATCCCCGTGCAAGTTGTCAACTTTTTCGCCCATGAGCCCAAGTGAATTTCGGCAAAGCTCGGAAGGCGAAGGTTGTCTTCTGTCTTCAGAGCCAAATCACCGAAAAAATGATGAATGGCGGTCGAAATTAATCCTATAATTAAAAAGTAAAAAAGGATTACCCACATACCCACTCGAGTGGTTATATAAGGTAAAGCGAAGAGCCCGGCACCTATCATCGTACCGGCGAGAATCGAGACGGCATAAAAAAATTTCATATCCTATTTTCTTATTATCAAACTGAGGATAAATAACTTATATAATCTTACAATAAAAAAAGAATATTTAAAACCCGGAACCACCCCCTCTTTTTACACCTCGTAGGTGTAAAAACGGGGGGTACGGTTCAAATCCCCTCTCTCTCCTTACATTCCCTAATCTTCTTATATACTAAAAAACACCCCTTAAGGAGTGTTTTAGCATAAGTAATGTGACCCCGAGGGGATTTGAACCCCTGTTACCAGGATGAGAACCTGGCGTCCTGGACCGGGCTAGACGACGGGGCCATTCGAATTCAATATGAGCTTATTATAAAAAAATAGAAATAAAAATCAATTCTTTATCCTCCTTGTTAAATCAACAAGGTTAAGGTTTAACAATGATCCGACAGCCAGTGCTCCGGTAATTTTTAAAGCATCCTCTTTTTTACCTTCTCCGCGATACCAAACCGGTATACTGCTACCGTTGTAATTGATTTTAAAATTAATCTTGTCTCCCAAATTCAAATCACTCATATAAAAATCAGCTTCTCTCTTAAATCCGAAACTCACTCTTTTCTTTAATTTTTTCTTCGATAACTTCTCCATTAAGTCATCGGAGGCAAGAAGAGTGTCCTTTTCCGTTAATAAACTTATTATCTTTCTTTCATTTTTCATCTTCTTTGATTTTTTAAAAACAACTATGACTTCATCAAAAATTGAAAAAAAGCTTTCCAGTTCCGTGACAGAAAAGTTATCATCTTTCAAAATAACAACTTCCGATGATATTATCGATATTTTTTTAAATCCCTTTAGCGGTTTTTTCAGTTTAATCGTTTTCCTATCATCACTAACCAAACTGAAGATAAAATCGGTCATTCCCGAATCATCCTGACCGATAATCAAAACCAATTTTATTTTTTTCCACCTTAAAAATTTATCCAATACCATTTTAATCTTCTCTTACGTAATCCGGAGGGATTTGTTTATAATCTATTATATATTTTGCAATTTCTCTGAAAACTGGAACGGCGGAAACCTCCGCAGTCGGAGCATCCGGTCGATCCATTTTTACCAATATTACAAATTCGGCGTTGAGAGGTCCATAACCCACGAAAGTTTGAGTCGTCTGGTCCGAATATCCTCTTCTGCTTTGGCCCAAAGCGGACCAAGGTATCTGCCCGGTTCCCGTCTTTCCGGCTATATGATATCCCGGTATCTGAGCCCTTCTTGCCGTCCCGTCATTAACCGTATCTATCAAAACGGAGGTTATTTTTGAAGCTGTTCCGGAAGATAAAACTCTTCTTTTTCTAACCGGATCAACACGAAAATTTTCAGCCACATACGGCTCGACCAACTCCCCTCCGTTTGCCAATACCGAAAAAGCGGTAAAAAGCTGGATGGGAGTGATTTCTATTCCTTGGCCGAAAGAGGCATTTGCAAAATTAACATCATAACCTTCCTTGAATCCCGTATTCGCGGAAACAACCTCTCCCTGAAGATCTATTCCGGTTTTTTCAAAAAAGCCGAATCTCTCCAAATAAGATATAAAAACTTCATTATCCATTTGTCTCTGGACATGGACCATGCCGGTATTTATCGATTGTTTTATTATGGTCGTCATATCGACTTCTCCCCATTGTCTTTGTCCATAATTCCTTAAAGTATGGCCACTGACGACTTCATAACCCCGATCATAATAAGTATCCCGCAAATCAACTACATCCTCTTCCAGGCCCATAGCTAAAACTATCGGTTTGAAAACCGATCCGGCCTCAAAAGCGTCCTGAATAGCTTTATTTTTAAAATTTTCCATCCTGTAAGAACGATATTCGTTCGGATTGTATGAAGGATAGTTAGCCATTGCTAAAATTTTTCCTGTATTCGGATTTCCGACTATAACAGTTCCCGAAACGGCATTCAAATCTTCAACCGCTTCTTCAAGAATCCGTTCTGTCATAAATTGAATATTGTAATCTATGGTCAAACGAATACTTTCTCCGGGCTGAGCCGTGTCCTCCATTATAATTGTTCCCAAGGAATTTTTTCTCCACCCCTCTCTTCTTCCGGGAGTTCCCCGAAGCAGATCTTCATAATATCCTTCTATTCCATATTGTCCGCTATTTAAACCTCCGACAAAACCACTGACATGGGCTGCGAGATTCTCTTGGGGATAGAGTCTCTTTTCTTCATCACGTAGATAGACGCCTCTGAATTCCAATTTCTCAATTTTTTCCACCTCTTCATCCGACAATTGTCTTTTTAAAACCTCAAAGGAACTATTTTCCCTTTTCAGTCGCTCTCTTATGGAGCTCTCCTCAATATTCAAAATATCACTGAGTGCATCAGTTAATTTTTTCTTGTCAACGTCTTCCCTTATTATTTCCCTGGGAGACAAATAGACCTTTTGCCAGGTCCTGTTTATTGCAAGAGGAATGAAGTTTCCATTTCTATCCTGTACTAAAATACTACCTCTGTCACCTTCGACTTCTCCACTTATTCTTTGTTGTTTTTCCGCCTGATCGACCCAGTGATCAGCCTCAACAATTTGTAACTGATAAAGTCGGAAAATAAGAGTGGTACTCAAGATGAGAAAGAAAACAAGAAGTATGTTCAATCTTGTTTTGCTCATGTTTGTCTCTTGTGTATTCAATTATGATTTTAAAACCTTCAAATTATTTCACTACCACTTCACTACCCAAAACCTCTATATAGCTTATTCTTTCAGCCTGCTTAAAATCAAATTCGGAAGCGAGGGTTTCAATCTCATGAAAAGAATTGTTTTGCAGGAAACGATATTCCAAATTATTGCTTTCTTGAGTATAAGCATCAATTTTTTTCTGATATTTTTCAACCAGATACGTCTCCTTTGTGAGTCCGTAAATTTGAAAAACGTAAAGAGACATTAAAGCTAAAAGAAAAAATACGGAAGATATATATATTAGTTTTGTTTGTGTGTCTTTCATCTGTTTTAATTATGTTTTGATATTTTTTCAGCAACCCTCAATACCGCCGACCTCGCTGAGGGATTTTTTTTAATTTCTTCTTTTGAAGGGGTGACCTCGGCTACCGATAGAAGTCCTTCCTCTTTTTTAAAAAAATTCTCTACCTCCTCACCTTCCAAATGGTGAAAAGAAATGACCACGATTTTTCCTCCCGGCTTTAAAACCTCAAAAGCCTGAGGAAGGACTTCTTTCAAGTTTTGAACTTCTGCGTTAACCGCTATTCGCAAAGCTTGAAAAGTTCTGGTAGCCGGATGAATTCTCCCCTTCTCGTAATTATCGGGAACCGACTTTTTTATCGCCTCGACCAATTCTTTTGTGCTTTTCAGGGGTCTTGACTTTATTATCCGGTTAACTATTTTTTCGGCATAACGTTCATTACTATAATTTTTTATCAATTTGATCAGATTTTCTTTCTTCCATTCGTTCACTATTTCCCGAGCAGTTAGAAGTGAATCCGTGTTGTATCTCATATCCAACGGCTCATCTCCTTGAAAACTGAATCCTTTCTTTGACTTCTTGATATGCCAGGTCGACATGCCCAAATCGAGTAAAATCCCGGATATGGGACCGAACCCCTTTTCTTCCACGGTTTTCTTTAAAAAAACATAGGATTCATTTACCAAATCCAATCTTTCCAGATTTCTATTTCTTACTCGCTCATACATTCTCTTATCCCATTCGAACCCCAAAACCTTTCCTCGGGGTCCGTTTCTTTTCAATATTTCTTCCGTATGCCCACCTTCACCGACGGTGCAATCTACAAAATGGCGATTATTTTTTACATTTAAAAGATCTACTGCTTCTTTTTTTAAAACTGTTCTGTGGACTTTATCCATTTTTAAACCCCCAACTCTTTCAATCTTTCAGCGATATCCCCTACCTCACCTTCTGTTTGGGTTTTATATTCATCCCATTTTTTCTTGTCCCAAATTTCCATTCTATTATAAACTCCCGCAATCGTAACTTCTTTTTCCAGTCCGGCATATTCCTTCAAGTAATCCGGGATCAGTATTCGTCCCGATCCGTCAATTTCAACCTCCATTGCTCCTGCAAGCATGACTCTGGCAAAACTTCTGGCGTCGGATTGAGCCAATGGCAAACTGCTTATCTTTTCAGCTAACTGCTGCCACTGATCCAAAGGATAGAGAAAAAGACAACCGTCCAAGCCTCTGGTAACAACAACTTTTTTATCCAATTCATTACGAAAATTCGAAGGAACCGCCAGCCTCTTTTTTGCATCGATTTTATAATTGTATTCTCCTATGAACATCAGTTTTCCACAGTTTTCAGGGGTTTTCCCCACTTTTTTCCACAATCCTCCACATCACTTCCATTCTATCCCACAAAAAATATCTTGTCAACACTTGACCCGCTTTTAAATAAAAAACCTCCTCCTTTTTCAAGGAGGAGGAGATAAATTTTAAAAAATCAGAGCTCTAAAAAGTTCTCCGGAGTGGAAATGGACTGAACTTCATCAAAGTTAAAAAATTCGGCTTTTAAATCCAATTCGAATTTTGATTCCGATAAAAGTTCAAATAAGGGATCGAAATTTAAATCTTCAGTCAACTCCAGTCGGCTTTCGATAAAAAGCTTATAGATATTAAGGTCTTCCGTCCCGGTAAAGATTTCCGCCTCGAAATCCTCTTTGAAAAAATCATTCAGATTCGCCATTATTTTATAATGAAACATCTCTTTTTCATTTAACTCCTCTTCCTCCGAAATAACTTCGATTTCTTCATTTTTTAAAGAAATCCTTTTTTTAAAATATTCTTCCGGTATTTCCATTTTTACCCACTGTTGATTCTCCTCTTCAAAGATCTCCGAAGGAAGATTGTTGAGAAGCGCTCCATCCGAAGAAGTTGACTCATCAACCGTAAAATAGAGATAAGGTCTTTCAAAAACAAAATCCCCTTTCATCTCCTGTTCTGAGCCATTTTCCGTATTCAGGTTAAAAGTTCCACCACCCTTGCTTTTATCACCTCTTTCCATATATCCTTTAATTTCAAAAAGATAACTCTCACCGTCGTCTTTAGTTAAGCTTCCATCAATTTCGAACTCGGCAGCTGAAAAATTGTTAAAATTATTCAGAGCTGCTTCGGCACGCTTTCGCTCGACCGGCTCCACCTGCATCGAAAAATAGACTCCCAGTATCAGGATCGTTAATACCAAAAATTTTATTAATGATTTTTTATTGCTTTTACTCATTACTTATCAATTTATTTTTTTAAATGAAAAATCTTCGGGGTTTATCAAAATTTCATCACCGGGATTAATCTCATCCGAAAGTATCGCCGTTGCCAACGTATCTCCTATTTCATTTTGAATGAATCTTTGCATCTCCCTGGCCCCGAATACCGGATCGTAGCTTGAATCAACTATCTTTTTTTTCAGCTCCTCGGTTATTCTAAAACTTATATGTTTTTCTTTCAAGCTTTCCCGCATTTTTTGAAGTTGAAGTTCGGCAATATCAATTAAATTTTCTTCGGAGAGAGGTTTAAAAATTACGGTGCCGTCAAACCTGTTGACGAATTCCGGTCTAAAAATACTCTTTTTAAAAAGATGATCAAGTATTTTTTCTTTTATAGTATCCGGGTCTATCCCCTTTTTGACCGAGTCCATTATCAATTGATAGCCGGCATTACTTGTCGCTATAATCATCGAATTTTTAAAATCAATCTTTCTTCCCACACCATCCGTTACATGTCCTTCATCCAAAATTTGAAGAAAAAGATTCAATATATTTTTATGCGCCTTCTCCAGTTCATCAAGTAATATTAATGAAAACGGATCTTCAATAACTTGTTCAGTCAGAATTCCCCCCACCTCCTCCGAACCGATCAACCTGGAAATATCGGAAATATTTTGATATTCGGACATATCGATTCTAATCATTTTTTTAACCGAACCGAAATATATATCGGAAATCGCTTTTGCCGTTTCCGTCTTTCCCACTCCCGTAGGACCCAGAAATAAAAAGGATCCTATCAAGCCGGTCCTGGTATCTATGTCCGTTCTCGACCTTCTCAAACTTCTTGATATTTGAGAAACCGCCTTTTCTTGATTTATGATCCGCTTGTGAACCTCTTCTTCAAGATTGAGCAACACCTTTTTTTCTTCACCGGCGGCTTCACCGACGGGAACTTCGGCTTTTTCTGAAAGAATTTCGGCGACATCTTCTTTAGTTAACACATTTTTCCCTTCTTGGCTTGCCGAAGTTACCGCTTCCTCAAGAAGATCCATCGCTTTTTCGGGAAAAGGATCGGCTGATAAAAATCTTTCACTCAGTTCAACTACGGCTTTTATCGCCTGATAAGAAATAAATACACCGTATTTGTTTTCAAGACTCCCGGTTATCATTTCGCAAAGCCTTACCGTGTCTTCCTGGGTAGCTTCTGATATTTCCACTTTTCTGAGATGTGAGTTTATGGATTGATTTTTTTCTATAACTCTTCTGTAATCCATATAATTCGTAATCCCGATTAGTCTGAAATCGGGATGATTGAGATAAGGTTCAATAATTCCCGAAATATCAACCACACCCGGTCTTTCCTTGCCGGCAACAAATTCATGAATATTCTCTATAACCAAAATTATATTTCCGGCCGAAGCAACTTCATTGAAGAGTTTATCAAGAATCCTCTCCGTATCTTCTTTTCCTTCCGCGATAGCGATTAATGATTGCAATTTCAATTTGAAGACTCTTTTATAATTTATTCCCGGAGTAGAAATTCCCAAAAAGCTTCTCCTGGTTATTTCATCAATTACCGATCTTCTTCCGGTTCCCGGCCTCCCCACTAAAATGGCATTATTTTTTCCATCCGCCGAAACTATTCTCTCCAAAACATTAATGCTTTCCTCATGGCCGATTGTTTTTCTGAATCCCCTTTTGATCAAAGCGTTATTCCAGTCAACCGCAAACTTTTCCAGAAGATAAGTGCTTCCCGACGCCCATTCCCGGCCCAAACTACCCGCCTTGGACAGGTGTTCGTACTCCCAAAACCTTCTTCTTTTCTCTTCCCTCTTTCTGATTCTCAGATACCAGGAAGTGAGCGCTTCGATTTCTCTCACTTTTATATCGTAATCGATCAATATTTTTTCAAAAAAATCATTGGTCGAAGCAAGAGCTACGAACAGATCTTCCGGCTCTATCTTTTCATGACTTCTTTTTGCAGCTATCTGCAATCCCTTGACTATGACTTCCTTTAAACAGTCCGAAATATTCCCGTTTGATCTTTTATCTCTCAAGGAGTTGACCGCTCCCAAAATTTTCGCCTTATCTATGAGTAACCTTGTAAATACGAAGTGCGAAAAATCGGCATCTTTTAACAAGTAATAAAGCAAAGTTGTCGAATCTTTTTCCTTGCTTCTTAGCACTTTATCCAATATTTCAGCGGATTCATAGCTCAAAAAATCAGCAAAATCAATCTCTTCTATACGAGAGCTGGCCTCTTTCATTGAAATCGGATTATCCGGCTGCTTCAATTTCAGTTTAAAAAACAAGGCCAGATACCAATAAGCGATAAATAGAGAGAAAAATAATATGACTATACCCAAAATTACTTCTGTAGAAAGTATTCGAAAACGACTCTCAACGGTCGCTAAAATCAGAAAAACAAGAAACGCGATAAACAAGTAAAAGCATATTTTTTTGATAAAATCAGCTTTTCTTAAAATCAACGGAGCTTTTACCGCTTTGTAAATTGGAGATCGGTAAAAAGAAAATTTAAACATCAAATAATAAGTGCAAAACTAACAATCAAGCCGAAAAGTATTAAGATCGGAACGAAAAACCATATTAAAAATATGAATGCGCCGACTATGAAAATAATCGAAGTAAAAAAGACACCGATTAAAATTAAAAAGCTTCTGACCAAAAATCCCAAAAACCTGGAAAAAGAATTGAGAATGAATGCTTCAAGGCTCTGGGTCAGATCTCCCAGTCCCTCATAAGATTCGGAGATTCTTTTCCAGGGAGCAAAAAGTGTCTTTAACAAGGGAAATATCGAAAAAAAATCAAGGCTGAATTTCAAAAAGTTTTTCCACCCGTTCAATATGCCGAGAGGAGCATCTTTGAAATGCCAAACTAACCAGCTGTAAAAAAGATTGTTTTCGACTAATTTAATCATTGTTGGATTATATAGTATTTGTGAAAAATAAAAAAGCCCGCAAACTATTTGACAAAAAATATACGCTAATTATAATGACCTCAGGAAAAGGTCGATTTAAAATCAAGGCCCTTAACCTATGAAAAAAATATTAAATTTAGAAGAACTTGAAGACGAAGAAGATTTTGAAGACGAAGAAGATGAAGATGAAGATGAAGACTGGGACGACGAGCTGATGGATGAAGATGAAGACTGGTAAAAATAGATAAAAAAACCGTCTCTACACAATGTGGGCGGTTTTTTTATTGTCCGGGAATACCACCGAGCTCCATAATCAAAAGATAAAAAACTATTGCTGCAATTATTATCACCAATATGTCCGAGAAAGTTAATTTAAAAATACTCATTAATTTTTGTTTAATCCGATTAAATTAAAAAATCCCAAATATTTTAATTATGAACAATATGTAAAGAAGAATATAAAAAGCCCCTTCATAAGCATGAATTCGACGTGATATTCCGGAAAAAATAAAGAGGACTGTCGCCAGTATTAAAAAAGGTATTCCAATATAATAAGTTTCATGATCGAGAGGTAGGCCCCCGATAAGTCCCGGTATCCCTATAACTATAAAGGAATTGAATATATTTGAACCGAAGACATTACCCAAAGCTATCTCCGAATCTCCGTTTATTACCGCCTTGACCGATACGATAAGTTCCGGCAATGTAGTACCTACGGCTACTGCGATAATTGAAATTGCACCGATTGCAATCTGATGAAGCTCGGAAAGCCCGATAACCGATTGAACCAAATAACGAGATGAAAAAGTCAACAACATAACTCCCAAGACAAGTAAAGCGAAGTCGGAAAACAGCAGCTTCGGTCTTTCGGTCTTTTCTCCGTGCCCCCTTCTTTCTTTTCTGGAAGGCAAAGTTTCAACACTTTCACTATCATCCTCTTCTTCATAAGCCAGAGTATAAATAAAGTAAACAAAATATCCGAAAACCAGAATTAAACTTTCGGATCTATTGATAAAAACAACTTCTTCAGTAGTGAAAGAAAAGATCGTAACCAACAAAATAGCCGTTCCACCGGCCAGAAGCGGTAAATCGAGATCGATCAAACTTTTGGTTACTACCAGCTTTCCTCCCACTAAAGCCGAAAGACCCACTACCAATAATATATTGGCGATATTGGATCCTATTGCATTGGCTGCAACCATTGTCGGTGCTCCTTCCAAAACCGCCACTACACCGGTAAAAAGTTCCGGAAACGAAGTGCCGAAAGAAACTATCGTAACCCCGATTATAAAATGAGAAAGACCTATCGCCAGGCCTATTTTTTCAGCTGATTCCAAAAACCAGTCGGCACCTTTTACCAGTCCGAAAGTGGAAATTATGAAGATGAAAACAAGTATTACGGTTTGCATAAAAAATAAACACCCCCTATGATCGGGGGTGTTAATCAGCTCACTTGGATTCAATCTTGACTTCCCTACCTCCCTCAACTTCATCCGTTTTGGGAATCTCAACCTTTAATATGCCGTCCTCGTACGTTGCTTTTACATTATCTTCATCCACATTGGAGGGGAGTCTTACCGCTCTCTCAAAAGATCCTCTTTTGATCTCTTTTCTGTAATAACCCTTATCTTCATCTTCGGTTTCCTCTTTTTTCTCTCCTCTTACTCTTAAAACCCCCTCACTTATATTCACTTTCATATCTTCCGAGCTCATTCCCGGAGCGCTAATCTCGGCGATTATATTCTCTTCGGTTTCATAAACATCCATCTCCGGACCACTTTCCCGTTTGGTGACGGGAAAAAACCAATCGTCATTGTCAAAGAATCGTTCTATTTCTTTAAAAGGTTCGTATGGAATAAGTGGCATAATTTTTCTTTGATTGGTTTGCTTTGACCTTTCCACAATAATTATAATAATTTATACTTGAAAATCAAGATGTCTCTCCTTTTCATTTTCATCATTCAAAATTTGCCCATAGAGAGAAAAGGGCTTATAATACAACAATATCATGCAAATATTCGAACTACATTTTAATCCGAAAAATAAAGAAGGTAAATTGATAGATACCTCTTGCTATCAACCGAACGATGTATATGAAAAACGGTTGGGATGCTTAATAATCGGCGGGGAATTAATAGTCAAAAATTCATCGGAAAAAGCTTTTCTAAACAATTTGGCTTATAAGATAAAAAGTGTTTATCATTCCCTTCCGACAAGAACTCAAGAAGAAGCACTGAAAGAAAGCCTCAAAGAGGCGAATAATTTTCTCTCAAAAAACTTATCATCCGATGAGCTTAATTTAGCGGTTTTGTCAATTAAAAAAAATCAGCTTCAATTCAGTAAAATAGGAAATGCGAAGATATTGATTTCCAGAAACAAAGAGATAACCGATATCGGAAAAAATACTGAAAATAAAGAAAAAATTTTCGGAAGTATCGTTACCGGAAAGATAATGAAAGAAGACAAATTGATAATATTGACCCACGAAATTTATAAAGAATTTGTTGAGCACGAACTTATGATTGAGCTTGCTAAAAAAGATTCCGTGAAAGAGTCGGATTTGGAAAAAATATCACAAGTCCAAGAAAAAAAATTCCCGAAAGTTGCGGGAATTTGCATTTTAATCGATTTTTCAGCGGACGCTCAAACCGAAAGTTCAAAGATAGTAAATAAGGATAAATTTTCTTTCCGAAAAACCTTTGTGACATCCGCAAAAGAAGTTCAAAAAATAATTTTTCTCTTATCGGATAAGCTGAAAAAAATTACATCGTCCGCATTTCACTTTTTTAAAAATAATTCAAAAAAGATCTTAAAAGGCTTGAAAGATGTAATATCCTCGTCGTTTTCAATAATAAAAAAAAGATTCGGATTATTTTTTAAATTTCTCTACTCGAAGATAAAAAGCAGAAAAAACGGGAAAAAGAAAGAAAAAGATTTAAAAAACAACGGCGATGAAGATTCAATTGAAAAAGAGACTGTTTCGGAAAGCAAAAAAAATGGGCATAAAAAAGAAAAATCCAAGGATAATCAGAAAAAAGAAATATTCTCGATAAATAATATTCTGAGAATTCTAAGTGGAATAAAAAACGAATTTTTCAGAAGAACAAACAGCTTTTTTTCAAAATTAAATCACAGGCTTTCCTTATTAAAGAAGATCAGGTTACCGGACAATCCTAAAAAAAGAAAAATGATTTACTTGACGGGACTATTGGTTGCAATAATAATGATCGGCTCTTTAACCACTCATTTTGAACGCAGAGATCGTTTGGCTGAGCGACGAGAGCTTTTGTCTCAAATGGAAGAATCGTTAAATCAAATCGATCCCGATGATGAATCGGCCTTTGACGATCTTAAATATCATTATGATAGTTTAAGTCGATTAACAGCCGGTCGGACCATTGCTCATGCAGAGGTGCAAAAATTAAAAGAAAAAACGGCCGAAAAGATGATGAAAACCGTCGAAACCGAAATTATTGAAGACATGGAGCCGATTTTCACCGCTGCCGAAATAATTCCGAATAGAATTAAGTTTATAAACGGCCAAATATATCTCTACAATCCCTTTTTGCCCGAGGTTGAAAGATATGATCCGGAAACGGGAGAGGGGTTGATAAGAGCTGTCGGGCTTAGCGATACGGGAATATTTTCAATAGCCTCAATAAATGAGACTCTCTTCTTTTTCGGATCTCCAAATAAGATAATTTCTTCTGAGGCCGGCAGCGAAATGCAAACCTTGAAGCCTCCGTACGATAACTACAGCTATCATCAAATGATATCACATCAAGACTATCTCTATTTTCTCGAAAGAAGGGATAATCAAATAATCAGATATCATAAAAATAACTTGGATGATCCCGAAACTTGGATTATAGAAAGGGTTCCGGGAAGAGATGTTTCTTCCATTGCTGCAGATGACAATCTTTGGGTTTTAAAAAGAAATAATGAAATTTGGAGATACAGTGATGGTAGGCCCGTTACCGACAGCCGCATATCCGAGAAAAAAATATATCCCTTTCCTGAAAAAAGTTACCGAAAAATAAAAACGAAACCCGGCTTACCCTTATTCGTTCTCGACTCGGAAAATAAAAGAGTAATTTTATTTTCACGAGAAGGTGAAGTTTTAAAACAATTAATCTTTCCCGAAGCAAAAAATATTAAAGATTTTACTATTTCGGAAGATAAAAAAATATACCTCCTTGATGACAAGGAGGTATATTCCATAGCTTTTGAATCTTAACTTATTTGAGCTCCACTTCCGCACCTGCTTCTTCCAATTTTTCCTTCATTTCTTTAGCCTTTTCCGCCGGAACTCCTTCTTTAACGGTTTGCGGAGAATCCGCAGCCGAATCAACCATCGTTTTGGCATCCTTCAAGCCCTTGCCGGTGATATCTCTGACAGCCTTGATTACCTCTATCTTTTTCTGTCCGATACTCTGCAACTCTACATCATAACTACTCTTCTCTTCCTTTTCTTCTCCCGCTGCGCTTTGAGCTCCGCCTGCAGGAGCGGCAGCTACCGGTGCCGCTGCGGAAACTCCGAATTTATCTTCCAAAACGGAAACCAGCTCGGAAAGTTCCAATACGGTTAAATTGGAAATTTCCTCAACCAAATCTTTAAATTTTTCGGGAACTTCAACCTCTTTTTCTTCTTCTTTTTTCTCCTCTTTTTTCTCCTCTTTTTCTTCTTCTTTTTTCTCCTCTTTTTTCTCCTCTTTTTTCTCTTCTTCTTTTTTATTAGCCATCTTTATTTAGAGCTCCTTCTTCGACTGAGCGAGTTCAAAGCTCATTTTTATTAATTATTTTTTACTTGCCCGCTCCAATACGGTTAAAAGACCTTTTATATTTCCTTCCAAGACGCCCATGAATCCACTCGCCGGAGCTGCAATCGTTGAAACCAATTGAGCTCTAAGCTGATCCTTGCTCGGAAGTTCAGCTAATTTATTCACTTTTTCCGGATTGAGAATCTTTTCATTCAGTATAGCGCCCAAAACTTCAATTTTTTCGGTATCAGCAAATTCGTCTATGATTTTTGCCGGAGCTATTATGTCCCCGAATCCGAAGACAAAAGCTACCTCCCCCTCCAGTTCTTCCGGGTCAAAATCTATCTTCTCCTTTTCAAAGGCTATCTTAGCCAGAGTTTTCTTAATTACCATTATATTACTTTCCTCCTCTTGCAAGGATTTTCTCAACTTTTCCATCTTTCTGGCTTCCAATCCTTTATAATTTATGAAATAAATAACTGACCGATCAGTTAGTTTTTTCCTCACATCTTCAATTATTTTTTCTTTTTTTTCCTTGGTTAAAGCCATAATTAAAAAAATCCGCATTAATGCAGACGGAAATTCACTGAATTGATTTTCCTCGGTGGGTTATTTAAGTCATCCGACCCCCACTGTCTGCGGATTTATTATTCTGTTAAACTGAGTCCATTATAATCCTTTTTGTTTTTTTGTCAAATTGATCTCGATATCTCGATTCCGAATTTTTCGGCTGCCTCCGGGCCGTTAGCCGTAATCAGATTGCCGTCTTTTACCACCGGTTTTTCCATATACTTCGCTCCATTTTCCGTCAGAGTGGAAACGGCCGACTTATTCATTTCGGAAGCCCAAACTGTTGCCTTTTTTCCATCCAAAATCCCTATTTTTGCCAAGATAATCGGACTTATGCAAATTGCAGCAATTATTTTTTCTTTTTTATGAAAATTATTCAATATTCGATGAAAGTCACCATTGTCCAAATATTTAACCGCCCCACTCCCTCCGGCTACCACAATCGCGCTAAAATTATCTACCGAGATATTTCGGAAATCCTCAGTTTGCACCTCTCCACCCTCGGATCCTATTGCCAAACCTTCACGATCGGAAAAAGTCTCCAGAGAAAATCCCTTATTTTCTAAAATTTCGCGGGGAATGAAATACTCTTCATCTCTGAAGTCTTTATGAGCTACAACTGATGCGATTTTCATTTTGATTAAAAATTATTTTATTGATTTATTACCGCAAATATAGGTTTTTAGCTTCTACATGCTCGGAGTGATTTCTACTGAATATCGTTTTTCCCGTTTCCGGATCGGAGAGATAGTACCAGTATTCATTCGAAGTCGGGTTTAAAGCCGCTTTAATGCTTTCCATCCCCGGATTCGATATCGGCCCGGCCGGTAGGCCCGTATTTTTATAAGTATTGTATTTCGAATCGATCCCGGTTTCATTCAGTGTTACCCTGATATCTCTTCTTCCGGTTATATAGTTGACGGTGGCATCAACTTGAAGCGGCATGCCGACATCCATTCTTCTCCAAAGTATGTCGGAAACTTTTCGCATATCTTCAGGATCGGAAACTTCCTTTTCAATAATCGAAGCCATAATTATCACTTCGTGAATACTTTTATTCATATCTTCAATCGAAGAAAAAAAATTTTCTTCTAATTTATTGTTCAGGTTTTGAATCATTCTGCCAATTAACTTTTCCGGATTATTGGAGCTTAATCTGTAAGTATCCGGAAAAAGATATCCTTCCAGAGAGGCACCTTCGGGCAAGTCATAAAGCACCGGCAGTTCTTCGATTCGCTTCCCTCTCCTTTTTTCCATTCCGAAAAGGTCGGCTTGGGGTTCGGAAATGCCGGAAAATTTTATAAATTCATCTTTCGTGGAAATTATTTCTTGATCTTTAAGATGGGAAGCTATTTCGATAATTGTCCATCCTTCGATTATCGTAATATCCTTATAAGAAATTTTTCCGGAAGAAAATTTATCTACGATATCGGCAACACTCGAACCCGGATCAATTTCATAAACTCCGGCTTGCATCGATCTCGCTTCTCCGGAAAAAAAGAGATATCCCAAAAACAAAAATTCCGACCCGATAATCTCTTTTTCCGACATTCTTCGAGCAATGCTGAAAACTCCTTCTCCTCTTTCAATTTCAAAAATTACTTCCTCTTCAAGCGCCTCTCGACTCGAATTAAAAACTTCGAATGACAGAAAAAAAAATATTCCTATTCCTATAGTTAAAATTAGAAGTATTAAAAAAAATATTCTTTTATTGATCATCCTTTGACCAAGGGAACGAAAGTAAATCCGAAATATTTATTTTCCTCGAATCCTTTTTCCCTCTTAACTAATTTATAGATCGAATTTTTAATCGGAACCATTATAATTCCACCCATTCTCAATTGCTCATACCAGCAAGCCGGCACCTCCTCTCTGCTTTTCAGTGCGGCAGAAACCAAAATTTTATCGTAAGGCGCCTCCTTTTCAAATCCTTCATATCCGTCTCCTTGAAAAATGCTAACTCTCCCCTTTTTTAAAAAGTTATATTTAGCGACATTATTTTCTCCGAATTTCTTCAGCTTTTCAAGTTTTTCAAGGCCGATTACTTTTCCTTTCTCTCCTACCAATTCGGCCAAAAGTGCGGTTGTCCAGCCGGACCCGGATCCGATATCCAAAACTTTATCTCCTTTCCGGATCGAAAGTTTCTCAAGCATAAAAGCTACCACCGCCGGTTGTGATATCGTTTGCTTAAATCCTATCGGGAGAGGCCTGTTTTCAAAAGCATTTTTTTTAAAGCTTTCAGGTACGAAATCCTCTCTGTTTATTTTCAAAAAAGCATTCTCAAGCCTTTTACTCTTCAAGTTCCCCTCTCTCTTCAATTCTTCAATCAGCTCTTTTTTCATTGAATAAGTTTTTGAAATAGATTTTGATCTTCTTGGAAAAGGGAAGCTTATCTATCAATAGATTGCCGAACAGATGGTCTATCTCATGCTGAAAAACAACTGCACCGACTCCATCCGCCTCCAAAAGCATCCTTTCTCCGTCTTCCGTGAGCGCTTTCAATTTTACCTTCTTCGGCCGATCCACATCAACCCAAAGTCCCGGGAAGCTCAAGCATCCTTCTTGGGTTTTTGTCGTTTCTTCCGACTTTTCAACTATTTCCGGATTCATGAAAGCATAATAATGATGTCCGTCTTTTACGACAAAAACCTGCTTGGAAACTCCCACTTGAGGAGCTGCCAAACCTATTCCATTCACCTCTTCCAAGGTGTTTTTCATTTTATCAATTAACTCTTCAACCTCTTCAACGTTATTTACCTTTTCCGCTTTTTTTCTGAGTATTCGATTGGGATAAGTTTTTATTTCTAATTTTTCCATAATTAAAAAGCAGGGGCGGAGGGACTCGAACCCCCAAGACGGGATTTGGAATCCCGCGGTTTGCCAATTGAGCCTACGCCCCCGGATCTTATTTTACTTTCGGTTTATGGTCAGTGTGTTTTTTGCAGTGCTTGCAAAATTTACTCGGCTTCAAATCTTCAATTTCAACCGCTTTGCCTTTCGGTTTTTGAATGTAGTAATTGGTTTTTTCACACTCTCCACATTCCAGCTTGATATAGGGCTTCTTTGTTCTTGTTGACATTTTTTCAATAACTTAATTGATCTTGAGCCACCCGCGGGACTTGAACCCGCGACCCCGTCCTTACCATGGACGTGCTCTACCTCTGAGCTAGGGTGGCAATGGTGGGCCGGGAGGGATTCGAACCCCCGAAGGCATGAAGCCAACAGATTTACAGTCTGTTCCATTTGGCCACTTTGGTACCGACCCGTATAATCGGATATCATTATAACACAAAGATTCAACTTGACAACAACCTATCGATCAAAATTAAAAACCGGCTGCAAGCAATTCTCTAATCATCTCCGGCTCAATTCGTAAAGCTGCATAAATCAGGGCAAAAAAGAGAAAAATTATTATTGAAATCGTAAGTACCAGAAAAAACAACTTCGGTCTTTCTCCTCCTTTTAACAAGTCTAACTCTTCTTTTTCTTCTTCCTTCTTTTTCAAAGCTTTCTTAAGCGCTTCTTCCACTTCCTTTTCATTAAAATTTTCTCCCGTCAACTTGTCTTTAACTTCTTTTGGAGAAAGCCCCGAATCGAGCTCTTTTTTTACATGTTCGATAATTTTTTCGGGCATAATATTTTTGTTTATTTTTTACCCACTTTTTTAAGTATACTAAAAATTATAAATTATAAAAAGACCTTATTTCAAAAATTCTTTTTTTCTAAGCTTTTTGTGATAATTTATTGCAAACCTATGAGCCTCATCTCTTAATTTTATCAAGGTTTTTTTCTTCACGATTTTCGGTTTATCTCCGATTAATTCATTCTTATTGCGCTTCTCTCCTTTCGCCAAGCCGACAACCGGTATTTCCAATCCATTTTCGGAAAGCACATCCTTAACGATATTCACTTGGGCTTTTCCCCCATCAACCAAAATCAGATCCGGTAATTTCCAGTTATTTTTAAACCTTCTTTCCAAAACCTCCTTCAACATCGCTATGTCATCGGTCTTTTTCACTTTTTTGATCTTAAATTTCTTGTACTCGCTTTTTTCCGGCCTGTCACCTCTGAAAACAACCATGCTCCCCGCGGCCATTTTTCCTCCCATATTGGAAATATCATAGCCCTCCAACCTCATTCTTTCTCCCTCAAGCTCCGGAGGGGTTATCAGTGCCGTATCATGAATGTGGTTTATGGAATTTATCTGTTTTTTTAATTTTTGTGCTTTTTCAAAATTCCGGTCTTCACTCGCCTTCTCCATCCTCTCTTTTAAAGATTCGATCACTTCCTTCTTTTTCCCTTGAAAAAATCTTTCGATATTTTTGATATCCTCCATATATTCTCTTTCATTCAAATCTCCGGCGCAAGCTCCGGGACAAAGCCCTATCTGATAATAAAAGCAGGGTCTCTTCATTCTTTTTAGCTGTTTTTCGGTGTGGGTGTTATAGGGAAATATCTTTCTCAAAATTCTCAAAGCTTGCCTTATGGCTGAAGAAGAGACGAAGGGACCGAACACCGCTCTTCCTTCTTTTTTTTCTCGTCCCCTTTTTAAAACAACTCTCGGATACTTTTCATCGGTAATGACGACATAAAGAAAGCTTTTATCGTCCTTTTGCTTTATATTGTAAAAAGGCTCATGCTTTTTTATCAATTTCGCCTCCAAAATCAAAGCCTCGATCACCGTTTCCGTAACTCGGTAATCTATTTCGGCCACATCTTCGATCATTCGTTTGGCCTTTGGGTCAGCTGAACTCAAAAAGTAGCTTTTTACTCTCTTTTTCAGTTTTCCCGCTTTCCCAATGTAAATTATTCCACCGTCTTCATTTTTGAAGATATAAACACCCGGTTTTTCCGGCAGCTTCCTGATTTTTTTCTTGATCCGCTTCTCCATAAAAATAAATTTTACCTCCGCACACCCCTATTTTTACACCTCGGGGGTGTAAAAATCGGGGAAGCCTTTAAAGAGCTTCTCTTAAATATTTGGCGGTTCTGCTTTTGGCTTTCGACTTTATTTCTTCCGGTGTTCCGGTAACGACTATCTCCCCTCCGTTTTCACCTCCTCCGGGACCCAGATCGATTATGTAATCCGAAGATTTTATAATCTCCAAATTATGCTCGATTATGACTACGGAATTTCCCCTATCGACCAACTCCTGCAAAACTTCTATCAGTTTTTTAACGTCTTCGTAGTGAAGCCCCACCGTCGGTTCATCCAAAAGATAAAGTGTATTTCGAGTATCTTTACGGGCCAGTTCCGAAGAAAGCTTGACTCTTTGAGCTTCTCCTCCGGAAAGAGTCGGGGCCGGCTGACCCAAGGTTAAGTATCCCAAGCCGACGTCGTAAAGAATCTTTAATTTTCTGTAAATCCAAGGAGTATCCTTGAAAAAGTCCATCGCTTCTTCTATGGTCATGCTCAAAACCCGGTAAATATCTTTATCTCTGTATTTAACTTCCAAAGTTTCATTGTTAAATCTTTTTCCTTTACACTCATCACAAGTAACCCTGACTGTCGGTAAAAAGTGCATCTCAACCGAAATGTGGCCGTATCCGTTACAGTTTTCACATCTTCCGCCTTTGGTATTGAAGCTGAATCTTCCTTTTTTCCAGCCCCTCATCTTCGCCTCGGGAGTAGTTGCAAAAAGCTCTCTTATGTCGGTCCAAGCACTAACGTAAGTTCCGGGCGTTGATCGGGGGGTTCTCCCTATCGGTGATTGATCTATATTTATCACTTTATCGATATATTCGACTCCCTTTATCTCTTTGAATTTACCCGGTTTTTTATCCGCATGGTGTAAAACATTGGTTAAATGCTTATAAAGAGTTTCGTAAATAAGCGTTGATTTTCCGGAACCGGAAACTCCCGTTACGCTCACCATTCTCCGCAAGGGAATATCAACATTTAAATTTTTCAAATTATTTTTCGAAGCTCCCCTGATCTTTATTTTCGGCGTTCCCGCCTTCACTTTTCTTCTTCTTTTCGGAATCGGAATCTTCTTTTTTTTACGCAGATATTTCAAAGTCAAAGAATCCTCATCTTCATTATTCAAGATCTCCGGCATCTCACCGGATGCGACTATTTCACCGCCGTGAACACCGGCTCCGGGCCCGAAATCAATCAAATAATCCGAGTCCATGATCGTCTTTTCATCATGCTCGACAACTATTATCGTATTTCCCTTTTCTTTTAATTCTTTTAAAGTATTCAGCAGTCTGGCGTTATCGTATTGATGCAAACCGATCGTCGGCTCATCCAAAATGTAAAGCGTACCCACCAAACCGGAACCGACCTGAGAAGCCAACCTGATTCTCTGCGCTTCTCCACCGGAAAGCGTTCCCGCTTCTCTATCCAGTGTCAAATAGTCAAGCCCGATGTCCAATAAAAAGCCGACCCTCTGATTTATCTCTCTCAGTGGAGCCTTGGCAATCTTCATTCGATCAGCGCTCAATTCATCATCCAAATTGCTAAAGAAGAGACCGGCTTCATCTATTTTCATCTCCGTTACTTCCACTATATTTTTATCACTGAGCAATATGCTCAGAGCCTCCGGTCTGAGTCGCTTGCCCTTGCACTCCGGACAAATTTTATCCGATCGCTTGTGCTCTTTACCTATCCCCTTGCACTCCGGACATGCGCCGTAAGGACTGTTGAAAGAAAACATTCTCGGTTCGATTGTCGGATAAGCAAAATTACATACCGGGCAAGACAGATCTTCGGAGAATATATATTCACTTTTGGTCGGTTCGATAAAAACCTGTAAAGATCCTCTACCTTTGGAAAGTGCCGTTTCTACCGCTTCAACGATTCTTCGTCTTTGGTCTTTTTCTGAAAAATCCAACTCGGCCGGAATTCTATCTATTACGATCGATATTTCATGTTTTTTGTTTCTTTCAAGATCAACCCGTTCTCTGAGTGACTTGAATTCTCCATCAATTCTCGCTTCCGCAAAACCTTGATTCAAATAATCATATAAAAGTTGATAATATTCCCCCTTTCGCCCTCGGACAACTTCGGCCATGATTACGATTTCATCTCCTTCATCGGAAATTTTTATTATGGAATCAACCATTTCGGTGACGCTCATTGTCTGAATTTTTCTTCCACAATCCGGGCAATGAGGGGTTCCTAATCTGGCATATAAAACTCTCATGAAATCATAAATTTCCGTAATTGTCGCTACGGTGGAACGAGGATTTCTGGAGTGAGCCTTTTGGTCGATCGAAATCGCCGGAGAAAGTCCGGTTATCTCATCCACTTCCGGCTTGTTCATCCGATTTAAAAATTGTCGAGCATAAGCGGAAAGTGACTCTACATACCTTCTTTGCCCTTCGGCAAAAATAGTATCGAAAGCCAAAGAAGTTTTTCCGCTTCCGGAAACACCGGTAAATACGGTCATCTTATTCCTGGGGATCTCCAGGTCGATATCTTTCAGGTTGTGTTGCTTGGCTCCTTTAACTTTTATCTTTTTTTTCATTTTTCTTTTTTTCTAAAGCTTTAATTTCATCTCTTAAAATGGCTGCCGTCTCAAAGTCGAGATTTTTAGCTGCTTTTTTCATCTCCTTTTCTTTCTCTTTAAGTAGCTTTTTAAAATCTTTTTCATCTTCGGGGAGTGCTCTCGTTTCAAGTTCGAGAGCTTTTTCGGCAGGAGTAATATCACTTATCTTTTTCTTAATGGTCTTCGGTTCGATATTATGCTTTTTATTGTATTCAATTTGCTTTTTTCGTCTTTTTCCGGTGGTTTCGACCGCCCTCTTTACCGACCCGGTTATTTTATCGGCATATATCAAGACTTCTCCGTTCACGTTTCTGGCCGCCCGACCCATGGTTTGAATGAGTGTCGTTTCACTTCTCAAGAAACCTTCCTGGTCGGCGTCGAGTATCGCTACCAGGGAGACTTCCGGAAGATCCAAGCCTTCCCTTAAGAGGTTTACTCCCACCACAACGTCTATTTCCCCTTTTCTGAGGCTGGTCAGAATCTTAACCCTGTCGAAAGAATCTATGTCACTGTGCAAGTAGGAAACCTCAATACTCTCCTCCTCTTCCAGATATTCGGTCAGATCCTCGGCCATCTTTTTGGTCAAGGTGGTTACCAGAGCTCTTTCCTTTTTCTCGGTCCTCTCTTTCAGTCTGGGAATCAAATCTTTCACCTGGCTTTTTGCCGGTTTTATGGTTACTTTCGGGTCAACCAATCCGGTGGGCCTTATGATTTGCTTTACAACCTGCTGAGAACGCTCCAGTTCGTAATCGGCGGGAGTTGCCGAAGTATAAATCACCTGGCTTACCTTTTTTTCGAACTCCTCTAACTTCAAAGGTCTGTTTTCCAAAGCCGAAGGAAGTCTAAAACCCCCTTCTATCAAATGCTTTTTCCGGGATTTGTTTCCTTCGTACATCCCCCTTATCTGGGGAACGGTAATGTGCGATTCGTCGACTACGGTAAGAAAGTCGTCGGGAAAATAATCCAGAAGGGAAGCCGGCGTATCTCCCGGCTTTCTGCCCGAAAGATGCATGGTGTAATTTTCTATTCCGTGACAAAACCCCTGCTCTCTTATCTTGGCCATGTCTTCCCTGGTTCTTTGTTCAATTCGTTCCGCTTCCAGATATTTATCCCGCTCTTCGAAGTGTTCAATTCTCTCTTCCAATTCTTTTTCAATTGATTTTAAAGCTCGCTCAATTCTTTTTTCACCGGATACGTAATGTCTGACCGGTGAAATGACCGCCCGGTTAACCTTGGGGGTTTCTCCGGGAATAAAGCCCTCTACCGGATCAACCTTATATATACTTTTAATCTCTCCGTTTTTCGTTTCCATATCGTAAATTACATCTTCGTTGGTCGGCATTATTTGAAAGTTTTCCCCTCTCACCCTGAACTTGCCCTTATCCAAAACCGAAGGCGTTCTCTCCATCTGCATATCCAGAAGGGTCCTGATCAGTCCGTCCTTATCAATCTTTTGACCTTCTTCAAGTTTTAATATGTTTTCCAGATATTCCTCGGGTATTCCCAAATCATATATACAAGAAACGGAAGCGACTACGATTACGTCTCTCCTGGTTAAAAGGTCCGTTGTCGCCTTGTGGCGGAGTCTATCTATTTCTTCGTTTATCATCGCCTCTTTTCTTATATAGGTGTCCGTTGATTTTATATAAGCCTCCGGTTGATAGTAGTCGTAATAAGAAACAAAATAATGAACCGCATTTTCCGGAAAGGCCTCCCTGAACTCATTACAAAGCTGAGCGGCCAAAGTTTTGTTGTGAGAAACCACCAGAGTCGGTTTTTGAGTGTTTTCTATCACATTGGATACGGTAAATGTTTTTCCCGATCCGGTAATTCCCAAAAGAGCCTGATCACTAAAACCCTTCCTTACACCTTCGGTAAGTTTTTTTATGGCCTGTGGCTGGTCACCGGCCGGTTCGTGTTCGGAATGCAACTTTAATCTCTTTTCCATAAATTCACTAAAACACTCAAAGAGCCCCCTTGTTTAACTCTACAGGGGGTTTATAAGCTCATTATAAGCTTTTCCGCCTAAAAATCAAAGGAAAGCTTTTTATCAATAATCATTACTGATTGATAGTTTAAATGATTTTAAATTAAAAGTCAACTTCATTCGGGTCTTCTCCTTTTAAGAACCGAGCCTTAAGAATTTCCAACGAAAACGGGCTCTGCGATCTCAAGGGTTTTCTTTTCGACTACACCGAAAAGAGCATGCAAAAACCCTTTCCAAGAAGAGCTTCTTAAAGGAGAAACCCTCACTCAGAGGAAAAAGGCGGAGTTCTTGAAAGCGACACCCTCATTTAAAAAATAAAACCTCGAATGAATTTCTTCGAGATTGTGTTACTTCTGTAATAATGTCGTCCATTCTACAGTTTCTCTAAACCTATAACCCGGGATGAAGCCTTAACTCTTTCAAAAAATAATGGTTAATCTGTATTTTTTATGCCTTGATTCAATAAAAAAGCCCGACTGTCTTGCAGTCGGGCTTGCTGCTAACCTCCCGCTTTGATTATTTTCGGCTCTCCATAAACAATCGTGTCTTTAAATTTAAATCCCAAAAGTTCTAATTTTTCTTTGTATCTTTGATCCAGATCATTTGCTTTAATTTGAGTTAAATCAAAATGATAGCTATCTCTTATTTCTTTTTGCGTAACAGTGCTCTTTATTGCTTTTACAGATATCCTTGTCACCTCTTTTTTCCAATCTTCAATGTCAATTTCCAAATCAACAAGAAAGTCAAATAAATCCTCTTTTTTTGTCATCTTCGGCTCTATGCGAATTCCAACAACCAATAGAACACTTCTTCCATTTAACTCCACTTCAATCTCTTCTCGATTATGTTTGGGCCCTACCGTATGAATTCTGTCCCAAGGCTTTCGAAGTCGGTAATGCCCTTCCACAATCGTCATGGTGTTTCCGGATTCCAAAACTGTAAATCCTCTATTGGAGGGCAAAAAAACCATTGAACCCGCAAAAAGAAGGAAAATTAAAAATATCATAATTGCTGATGAGATCTCAACGTCAAAACAATATAACAAAAATATAACCATTCCAATTGCCAAAAGAACAGTTAAGTCGATCATCACTCCAATCATGATGAAAAAAGTTAAAATCAGAAAAATTCCTATATCTTCCAGCAGTTCGGGATCTGCAATTTGAATAAAGATTAAAGTACTAACACCGAGAAGGAAAATAAGAACGGGAAGAAGATAGGCATCAACCCAATTAGCCATAGCAACTAAAATCAACAGAAAAACAAAACCTTTAAAGATCATCCATTTTTTAAAGTCCATGCACAACACCTCCTTGAGTATTTTTATAATACAACTTTTTTGTTTATTGTCAAATATTAGCTCTTTGGAGGATATTGGTTCAGGTTGTTTTTCATCAAATCAAACCATTTTCAACCTTTTCTTAGTTCCGGGAGTATAGTGATTAAGAGTGATAAAATAGTTTATTATTCCTCATCGACTTCCACCTCTACTTCTTCTTTGTCTCTTTCGCTCGGAATGATAATTATGGCAATAAAGTATATTATCAAAAAGGGAATGAAAGCGGTAAATGCAAATATGAGAAGTCCTATGAGCCTTAATAAATTGGGGTCAACGTCCAGATAATCACCCAAGCCACCAAAAATCCCGGCGATTATCTTATCGTCCGTACTTCTATATAATTTTTTCATCTTTTTTGTTTTTGATTGGTTTAATTCATTATAACATAGCAAAAATCAATTGACACAAAAAATTGAGAGTATAGTTAATAAAAAAAACCCACCTTACAAAAAGATGGGTGCTTTTGTCGGGCCGCCGGGATTCGAACCCGGAATCACACGAACCCGAATCGTGCATGTTAGCCGTTACACCACGGCCCGATTAGGCCTTTTTATTATAACAGAAAAACTCATTCGAATAAAAATTTTATCATTGAGGCAGTAATCCAAATCAGTTCTTTTTTCAATTTTTAAAAAAAGAGAGTACATCTTCCGGTTTTTCCGCGATAAAATCCGCTCCCGCTTCACGAAGCATCTTTTTGCTGTCAAAACCCCAACCCACCCCCAAAGCCGAAAGTCCCGCCTCTTTGGCAGCGATCATATCGGACGCCTGATCTCCGACATAGGCAATCGCTCCCTTTTTGGACTTTTTTTTCAATTTCTTGGATTTATTGCCCAAGAAAAAATTGGTGATTACGAAATCGAAAAGATCAATTTGATTTTCTCTTAAGAATTTTTCTACCGTTTTCTTTCTGTTGTTGGTTAAAATTCCCAAATCAAAATCTTTATCCAGTTCGATGAGAACCGAGTCAATCCCGGGAAAAAGCTCTACTTCACTTATTCGTTTATACATCTCCACCTGAATCTTTAAAATTAAAAAGGGAAATTTGAAGACGGAAACGTTCAGCTCTCGCAAAGCATTTTTGACTCCTTTATCCTTCAAAGTTTCAATTTCGTCGGAAGTTAATTTTTGACCGTGGTCCGGTCGCAAAATATCATTGCTGGCATTATAAATCATCTCCAGGCTGTCGGCTATCGTTCCGTCAAAATCAAAAATTAGTGTCTTTCTACTCATTTTCCATAATTTTTAATTCTTGGAGCTTTTGAAAATGTGAGGCATCTTCCCGATAGTTATCAGTTACCACAATCGATTTTTCCACATTTCTTAAATAGAAACCGGATTCCTCGGCTACTCTCATTCCGGAAATCATGAAGATAAAAAAAGCGACAATCGGAAATATGAAAAAGAGAATTAATAACAGTCCCGCCCAAAATATTCCTTTTTTATAAAAGGGCCTATTCGGGTTTTTTTCATTTTCTTCTTCGCTATTGGGGATTATCAATACGGCAATAAAATAAACCAAAAGAAAAGGAACTATTCTACTTACAAGAAGAATCAGAAGACCGATCAGCCTGAGAAAGACGGGGTCGACATCCAAATACTCTCCCAAACCTCCGAAGACACCGGCCACCACCCTGTTTTTGTTGCTTCTTTTTATTCTTTTCATACTTTTTTAAAATTTACAGTAGGATTATAACATATAATAAAAAAATAAAAATCATAGAAAAGAGCAACCCTTTTGGATTGCTCTTTTAACTACGATTCAACTGCATTCCTTTGAGAACCATTGCGGTTATCGGAGGAATTTTAACATTGTCCGCTTGAAACAGGTGTCTCACTTTTGTTCCCGCATAATCATCATTTACGACTATTCCGAACCTCCTCTTTTCGACAAAGGAAAACTGCACCCAATGAAACTGAAAATTGTAAAAAACAAAAATTTCCTTCCACGAATCTCCGTTCGCATTACCCGTAATTTTGAATCCCACGGCCCCTTCCGGTCCATTGATGAATTCAAGGTTTTTTCTAATTTGAGATGCCGAAATCATTCTGAAAGCCGGGTGTTTTCTACGAAGTTCGATTAATCCACGACAATAATCGAATGTTTTTCGATGAGTGCTTTTTCTTCGCCATTTCAACTGATTAACGTGATCACCGGAATTATAAGAATTATAATCACCGTATTTGGTTCTTAAAAATTCTTCACCACCTTGAATGAAAGGTATTCCCTGTGAGGTAAAGATTACCGCCTGCGCCAATCGGTTCAATTTTTCTTTTTCCGCTTTGTTCAAATCGGGATAAATCGCCGATAAGTGATCCCAAATGGTTAGATCATCGTGGCAACTCACATAATTTATCGTTTCATAAGGTTCACTTGCAAAATCTCTTATCTCATCATCGTAATCTATGGCCCCGACAACTCCCTTTTTTAATTCCTTTTTGTCCACCCCTCCTCTTAATCCCTCTTTTACGGCTTCTCGAAAATGATCATTAAAAACCGCTATTTTCATTCCTTTTTGTGACCCTTTTCGCATTTGCCGGTGATAATCGAGTTGCGGCTCTTGGGCCGACCAGGGCTCACCGTAAATCAAGATTGAAGGATCAATCCGGTGGACCTCTTTTTGAATCTCTTCCATCGTTTCTCTGTCAGTCAAGGCCATTAGATCAAATCTGAATCCGTCAACATGATACTCTTTCACCCAATATAAAACCGAATTAATAATGAATTTACGAACCATCAATCTCTCCGAGGCGATTTCATTTCCGCAACCGGATCCGTTTGCAAAATTTCCATCCACGAATCTGTAAAAATAGTTCGGAACGGTTTTTTGAAAAATGGAATCTTCTCCATGATACGTGTGATTGTAAACCGCATCAACTATAACTCCCAACCCATTATCATGTAAGGACTTCACTAATTTTTTAAATTCTTTTATTCTGCTACAATCGGAAGGATTGGTCGAATAAGATCCCTCTGGAACATTGTATAAAAAGGGATCATATCCCCAATTGTATTCTCCCCCGCAATCTTCAACCGTAGCGAAATCGAATACGGGAAGCAAATGGACATGAGTAATTCCGAGCTCTTTCAAGTGATCCAAGCCCGATTTTTCACCCGTTTTAGTCTTCGATCCGCTTTCGGTAAAAGCAAGATATTTACCCTTATGCTTCATGCCCGATTCATTAGAGATTGAAAAATCACGAACGTGTAATTCATAAATCACTGCTTCAAGTGGGCTTTTTAACCTTATTCTCTTATCGTTCTCCCAACCCGGCGGATTTGTTTTATCCGGGTCAATAATAAGTCCCTTGCAGCTATTTGTTCCAACCGCTTTGGCGTAAGGATCTATCGTCTCTTTTATGCAAGTCTCAAATTCCAAACGAAAGAGGTAATAAAATCCACTGAAATCTCCGTCCAAATTTCCCACCCAAGTTCCTCGATCTTCCCTCTTTAAACTTTTCCTGAGTGTCGGGCCGGTATCTTCTTCAGCTTCAAAAATTAAAATCTCAATCCGAGACGCCGAGGGACTCCAAATTCTGACAAAGGTCTCTTCCTTTGAATAACTGATTCCCAAATCATCGCCTTCATAAAAATATTTTTCCGAAAATAGTTTTTTTTCCGCAGTTTTCAAGATTATCACTCCTTTCAACTCTAATTTTTAAAGATCAACAGTCGAATCGTTACTCAATAATTAAATTTTTAAAGTGCTCTTCGATTAAAAAATAAAAAACGGCTCAAAGCCGCATTTCACAATTGGTCAATATTTTAAATGACTCTTTTTTACGATGTTCGTTAATTCTTTTCATCTCTTTTTTGTTTCTTTTTTCATTATATCACAAAAATAAAATGTAATAAATCGATTCAAAAAACCTCTAAAAAAATAAAAGCCCCGCTTTAGTTTTAGCGAGGCTCTTGAAAGTCAGTGATTCCGGGTTGATAAAAAATATCCCTCAACTTTTCTTCTTTGGTCGCATCGAATTGAAATCTTTCCAATGACTGAAAAAGATTATAATAATGATCTCCGTAAACTTTCCATTTCATCTCTTCCCAGTCTTTTGAAAATCGATAATCATTCTCTCTTATTAAATTCAATTCTTCACCTACGGCCAGGAGCTCCAATATATTCGTTCGCACTCTTTCCCCGATTACGGCGTTGAAATTATCAATGTCTTTATCGTAATTATCGGTGTTGAAAAGATCACTCCATTTGAGATCGTAGTGCTCTTTCTGCCAGCCGCCACTGAAAAGGTAGTCTTTTTTATCATCGATAACGGTTTCTCTACGTAAAGCCCTGACATGATTTATTTCATGAACCAAAACACTTAAAAACTCATCGGGAAAAGATCTTTTGAAAGCTCGAGGATAGATCATGATCAGAACGGACAAATCAATTGATCCCTGCTCTTTCGGATCTTCGAAAGACTGATACCTCACACTCATCATTTTTAACCCCCTATCTTTTTCAGGATAATAAAAAGAGATTCCTTCAGGAACTCGATAGCCTTCATCGATTAAGTGCTCCAACCTCTCTTCCAGATAATTACTCTTTACCGCTTCTCGGTCGACATCTTGATAGTTAATCTGCTTGCCAAAAATAAAAGAAGAAAGGATCAACAAAAGCAACAATAAAATGAAAATAAAAAAGAGCTTTTTCACTTGAGACCTCCTTTCAGTGCCATACCAACATTATACAAGTGATTCATTTGATTTTAAAGCCATAAAAAAAGAGGTGGCTTTTTTTGCCACCTCGAGTCTGAAAAGTACTTTTTATAATGAATCTTAAAAAGGTCTGTAAATTCTGTTCTGAAGCAATGAAAGTTCTCGATCGAGATCATCAATTTCGGCTTTCTTCTTTGCCCTCCTGCTCGGATCCGACAGACCTGCAAGCTCATCTTCCAATCTTCCTTTTTCTACCGATTTATCACCGTACTTGGACCAGAGATTTTGCACCTGTTCATCATTGCCTTGACCGAAAATAGTCATTTTTTATGCCTCCTTTTTTGTTTTGGAAAATTATAAAACCGAATTCACTAAAGAGCTACATTTGTCCATCTCCTTCTCTTTCTTAAGAATCCGTATCTCAATACTCTCCTTGTCCTGACCGACTCCAAAATCAGCATGATCCAGTCTCTGCTTTAAAAAACTGATCTCTTTTTGCTTTTCCGCAATCATACGATAATACTCGCTTTTCGGATCAGTCATCTTTTTTTCCTCCTCTCCTACTTGAGCTTTCATTCTCCAAGATGAAGATCCAAGCAAAATTTTAATCAATCGCTTTCTTTCCGATACTCCTTTCCACTGCTGAGCTTTTCTCCCCTCAGATAATAATTTCCGGAGCTTTAACCCAGAATACTCAGTGAAGCCGTTTTTCCACTTTGTCGTATCCATCTTTTCTCCTCAGTGGATTTCATCGTTTTCACCTCCTCATTTTAAAATTAAAAAGTACTCCGGCTTTTTGACCGGAAATTGCAATTTTACAATTGCAATATGCGACCAAAAAGTAAAAATCCTCCTTTTCGGGAGGTTTTGACAAATATATTTATTTAAAACTCTATGTCAGCCTCCCGAACAAACCTTCGATAAGAAGGATAAAGTAAAATCTAATAATTGTTCGGTAGGCCGTTTTCATATTAAT
>PUNQ01000025.1 GCA_003551845.1 Candidatus Nealsoniibacteriota bacterium | reverse complement strand
GTGCTCGAACATTGGGAAGAATACCGTACGATGCAGGAATGCGCGCCCTCAACGGTCAGCTCATGGACCCAGCAATTCCCGGTGAGCATAGATTATGGCGTCTGCCGAGCGGGAACCGAGCGGCTCGAACGTCATAGAACACCGCCTGTCGGGGACGTGTGGAGCGTTCGGCAGGCGGTTAGCGGCATTCGGGGCACACGTGGAGGGTCTCGGAACCCACTTCGCTCAGGGAGTCGGCCGGCGGAGAAGTGCTACTGCTACTGCTACAGCGGCTTCGGAGGGCTGTTCATCCGCGCGAGCACATCGTCCCAGCAGGGAAAAAGAAACAGCCGGAACATTGCGCGGATGCAGTTCCAGAACTCTCTGCGCGAGCCGAACCCGGCACGCGCACGTTGATACCACTGGTCGACAAGCTGGAAGATCTGATGGGCGAAGAAGGCGATAAGATTCACCACGAAGAATGCCTCGGAGAGATGGTTGGTGCCGTGGCCGAAGTTGTGCTCGAGGTGGTAGCCGTGATTCTTGAGGGTGTTGAACCCCTCGTTTTCGATCTTCCACCGTGCTCGAGCGCCGCGCACCAGCTGCTGGACGTTGCTATGGTCGACGTGCATGTCGCTGATCCACGAGCCGCAGAAGGTGTCCTTGCCCTTCGCATCGACGATGCGCAGCGAGAGGAAGTTGACCAGGGGAGTGTTCGCATCGGCGCCGAAGGCCACCTCGTTTGACCACTCGTAGATGTAGCGCCGCCCCTTCCGGTCGACTCGCTCGAGGCGCTCAAGCATGTCACCGCAGCGCAGCCGTTCGACTTCGTCGAATAAGTGCTTGTGTTTGCCGGGTTTCACCACAAGCAGGAATGAACAGCGCTTCTCGATCACTCGCCGTATCATCTCTGCGCCGGCGTACAACGCATCGCCCACGATAATGAACGGCAACTGCGGATACTCGCTTCGCAGTCGTGCGGTCAGCCGCTTGGCGGCGTTCTGCTCACAGTCCTGCTTCTTGCTCCCGTCCTGCCGCCGGATGAACTCCGGAGCGAGCGGCAGGACCTCCCGCAGCTCGGGGTGAACGATCGCCGGCTGCAGCGCCTGGTGGTAGTGCTCAATAGCCCCCGATGACCTGTGCCGGTGCAGGCAGTGCTCGCAGCTGAGCCGCTCGCTGTTGAAGTACTCCGCCCCGTCGACAGTCAGCAGATACTTGCCCTCGTAGAAGCGGTAGCGTTCAAGCTCCTTACTGCGTTGCATCCGGCGGATGAACGCGGGAAACACCTCTGTGAGTGTGGCATAATCGTGCGCATCGATAACGTCTCGAAGCTGCGTGTCGGAGGGGATATCTTCTACGCCGAAGACGGTGGCGAGATTGTTACTTTGCACCTCCTGCTGAAAGCGTCTCTGGAACTCAAGCAGCGAGGGATCCTGGAGGTAGAACATCGCAAAGGCGCTGCGGTAGCAGCACTCAATCGAGTAGTCGACGCTGTTAAGCCGACGGCGGTCGCTGATTGCCCCGGCGCGCTCGGCGAAGCACTCAAGGAGACTGCGAAAACGAAGTTGGTTCGGCCCGCGGCCGCCTGCCCGCCCCACGACAGGAGAAAGTCTACAAAATGATACATGATAATGTCTAGTATCTCATAATTAATTGTAATATAGAAACTTATGGCTATCCATGCCAATCAGCAGGCTCTCTCCGTCATGACGCCCTTCTCCGACCGGCTACGAAAATTCGCTCGCCGGGAATTGCTGGTTCTGCGATCAGCAGTTCTCATTTTGGCGAAAACGACGAGGTACTAATAGCTTGGCACAGAGGAAGTCGCGAGGTGCGCTGTTAGTGTAGTATTGTCGCTGCTCCTCTTGGGTTTGGTGCTCAGGGGCGAGCGCACGTGTTGGAGATACCGGTATATAACTCGCCGTTCTGCGCTGCAGTGGTGATAGGTGAGAGCAGTTGGATGTGCAAGTATACACGCAGTGGCAGACGACGATCTCCCCTCAAGGGGAGCCAACAGGACAGTAACCTCGACAACGCATTCGGCTAACCGCCGGGGTCTTCGAGGTCGAGCCCATCAAGCATGAAGCGCAGTAGAGCCTCCCAACTGTCGAACAGGAAGTACTGCGTAAGTGCTTTCAGATCGTGGAAGAACCGGTCGCGGCGAGGCAGCGTTTGCCTGATCAGCCGGTAGCGAGTGTCGAACGATTCAAGCAGCGAGTGAAACAGAAAGGCGAGAAGGTTAAAGGTCAACAGCAGATTGGAGAGATTCTCTTTTCCATGGCCGAAGTTGTGCTCGAGGTTATAGCCCTTGGTCTTAAGCGTGTTGTTATGTTCATTCTCGATTTTCCATCGCGCCCGTGCGGCGTCGATGTAGGCGATGATATTCTCACCGGTGAGGTGGTGATTGGTGGCGAATACATGGCGGGCGTGGCGCTTTCCCTCGGCGTCGAAGATCGCCAGCTCCATCCAGTTTATTCGCAACGCCTGCTCGCCGTCTTTGATCGGTACACCATGCGCAAAGCGGTAGCGATAGAACAGCCGCCGTTTGCCGTCCCAGCGTTTGACCACCTTCTCGTGCAGATCCGTTTTCGCATCGCAGTGCTCGATCCAATCGGCCAGATAACTGTGTGAGCTGTACTTACAGGTAAGGATGAAATTGTAGTTGTTCTCCAAAAGCAGCCGGCACATGGGCTCATTGCAGTACAGATCATCGCCGAGGATGGTGATTCCACGCTCGGCGTAGTACAGCCCCGCACCGGTGAGCCACCGCTTGGCCGCCGCGTTTTCGCAGTCCTGTTTCGTCGCTCCGTCCTGTGGTTCAATGAACTCCGGCTCGAGGGAGAACACCTGGTTGCTGCCGGCTCTTACAAGCACCGGTGTAATGGCGCTGTGGTAATAGGTTGTCCTGCCGTCGCTATGAGTCTGACGGTTGCAGTGCTCGCAATTGACCGACTCCGAACTATGAAACCACGTGCCGTCGAGGGCAACGAGAAGCGTATCGTCGAAGGCTCGATAGGTATCAAGACTGCCCTGCGCCTCCAGCTGTTCAAACACCCGGCGGAAAACACCGGACACGCTTGAGCTCGGTACCGGATCGAGCAGGGTGCGTATCCAGTTATCGGTGGGAATCTTCTCAATGCCGAAAATCGTCGTGGCGTTACTGCTGCCCTTACTCTTGTGCATCGACTGCTGGTGAGAGAGAAACGACGGGCTTTGGGTGAAGAACACCGAGAACGCCGCGAGCGCCGAATCGCGCAGTGAATATTGGGTATTATCCCCCGTGCGTCGATCGGGGAACTCTGCGATCGCCTCCTCGAGGTAGCTCATCAATGTAGGAAGTCCGATGACTTCGCCACTCATCGATAGTGAGTATGACGGGTAAATTCGCTAGTGTCTAGTCTGGAGATATTAGAGTTTATCCAATCCCTCGCTTCTCACTACAAAGTCAAAATGAGAACTGCTGTTCTGCGATGCCCGGCGTTATCTCGATTCAGGCGAAGCAGAAACCGCAACCGAAGAGCACGAGAGCCGACTACTCAACAGGCGGCGAAGGGAGTGCTATTTCTTTGAGATCCCATCCGCTCGGCTGCTGAAAGGAGCGAAGACCGAACTGCGGAAGTATCGCGAAAAAGTGATCAAACATATCCGACTGGACCGCTTCGTGTCCGATCCACTCGGTTTCCTTCGTGAAACAGTAAATCTCAAGCGGCACGCCATACGGTCCCGGCTGAAGCTGGCGAACCATCTGAATGAGCGATTGCTGAACACCGGGATTGGCCTTCATGTAGGCAAGCGCGTAAGCGCGAAATGTTCCGAGATTTGTCAGGTGGCGACC
>PUNQ01000020.1 GCA_003551845.1 Candidatus Nealsoniibacteriota bacterium | reverse complement strand
TGTTCTCAATGCCCATCGATTGGCCCTGGTTTCTCTGCCCAGAAGACGGCCCTGATGCTCTCTAACGAAAATTCACAGCCCGTCCAATCCCCGTAAACCCTCAAGATGTCGAAGCCGGATCCCAGCCGCGCCAGGGTGTCCAGTACTGCCAGGTTGCTGTTGGCCTTGACCGCGTAGCAGATCAGGTGGTCGACGCCTTCGAAGGCCTGGTCGTAGGCGCGCCAGTGCGCCTCCAACGCGCCGCGGGAGTACACGTAGGCCGGCGTGCCGTGCTCGGCGGCAATATTGGCCAGCGGCACGTCCTCGGCGTGGAGGGTGCCGTTGCGGTAGCGAAACGGGGTCATGCGGTCTCCTTCTCCGGCACGCTCACGGGTGCCGGGTCGGCACGGGCGTTGTCGTCCTCGTCCTCGGGCAGGTGCAGGTCACCTTTCTGCCCGCACCCGGCCAGCAACAGAGCCAACAGTAGCGTGAAAGCGATCCGGCGCATGACCAGTTCTCCGCCGCCAAACGGACAAGTATAACGGCTGCGCCACCGCCAATGCGACGGCCAGTGATACCCGCCCCTCCTTGTGGGAGCGACGTCAGTCGCGACAGAGAGGCTCCGGCGTCATGCAGACGGCGTCGGGTGCAGCTTGATGCACCGACCATCTTAACGCCCTGCGAGGACGGCGCTTCCTGGGAATGCTCCCGGACAGGTCGCCGCAGATCGTGTTGTGGGCTTCGTCCCGGGGCCGCCGACCGGGTACTCCGGTCCCGGACACGCTGTGAATACATCCCTGTACGCTCGGCACTGGCCTTCCATGGCCAGTGACGGTCCGGGACCGGAGTACCCGGTCAGCGGCTGTGCCTGTTTGATGCTGCCCTGCTTCGACCCCCTGGCTCCGACGTTGTCGGCGACTGCCGGATCGGCCACGCCCAGTGGCACAACCCGCCGTGGCGGCGGTAGGATGCAGCGAACTTTGGTACCGGAACCGGACGGAGAGACCCATGAGCGAGGACGTGCTGGATTGTGTCGAGGCGGGCGCGCGGGAGAACGCCCAGGCCAGTGTCATCTGGCTGCACGGCCTGGGGGCCGACGGCCACGACTTCGAGCCCATCGTGCCGGAGCTGCGCCTGCCGGAGAGTCTGCCGGTGCGGTTCGTCTTTCCCCACGCGCCGGTGCGGCCGGTGACCCTGAACGGCGGCATGGCCATGCGGGCCTGGTACGACATCATCGCCCTGGGCGGCAATGCGCAGCAGGATGAGCCGGGGATTCGCGAGTCCGAGCAGCATGCCCATGCGCTGATCCGCCGTGAGAACGACCGCGGCATTCCCAGTGGCCGTATCGTTCTGGCCGGCTTCTCCCAGGGCGGCGCCATCGCCCTGCACACCGGCGTGCGCTATCCGGAGCCCCTGGCCGGGGTCATGGGCCTGTCCACCTATCTGCCACTTACCGAATCCGTCTCCGCGGAGCGAAGCAGCGCCAACAGTGACACGCCGATGTTCATGGCCCACGGCACCGCCGACCCGGTGCTGCCCATGCAGATGGGCCAGAAGTCCCGGGAATTCCTGGAGCAGCTGGGCTACCGCGTGGAGTGGCACGACTACCCCATGGAACACGCGGTGTGCCTGGAGGAGATCCAGGCCATCGGCGACTGGCTGCAGCGGGTGCTGGCGTAGAGCGAACCGTAGGGCGGACCTTCAGGAGCGCCAGGCGAAGCCTGGTCGCTTGGGATTGGTGGCATGGAGGCGGCCATGAAATTGCGAGAGGGACCCAGCGGGCCGTTGAGCCCGCCCGGTAGAGGCTGGCCACCAGCCGGAAGCGAGTCTTGCGCTGCAGTGGGTAACTGCTGTGGTGAAGCGTAGACAGCGAGTGTCCAGGCTGCGTGATTGAGCCCCGAAATCCGCGACATTGTGGGTGCCGACGGTGTCTGAAGACCGGAAGGCAGTAACGCTGCACTGTAGAGGCCTGGTGTGGTGTGCCCGCCGGGGTCCGAGAGCGGGGCATGGGCACATTGGGGTCCCCCAGGAACCTGGGAGGGCCTGTCGTCTCCGCCTAAGAAGTAGACGGTGCGGGCGACCGCTGATCCGCAGTCCGGGCCAGTGGTGGGAGCGTCCTCCTGCTGCTGGAGCGAAGGCTGAGGGCGCTGCGGCGGTATGGTGCTGCGAGGACAGCCAGAGCGGTGCCAGACGGGCGGCAGGCAGTCGGAGTCTCCCATAGTACCGGAGCAGCCGGGGAACGCGCCCCAGCGGACCCGGTGAAGGGGAAGGGGAGACCGTGTGAGTGGAGCTGTTGGAGGGACCGATGGCGGAGGCATTGGACTCTGATCTCATCTCAACGCGATGCCAACAGATAGCGGATCTGGCGCGGCGTCTTCCGGACAGGCCGCTTTTGACGTTGGCCCATCACATTGACGAGGCGTGGTTGCGTGAGGCGTATCGACGCACGCGCAAGGACGGGGCGCCGGGCGTTGATGGTCGCACGGGTGCCGCCTACGGCGAGGAGCTTGAGGCGAACCTGAGCTCGCTGCTGGAGCGGGCGAAGTCCGGGGCGTACCGGGCGCCGCCGGTGCGGGGCACCTCGATCCCCAAGGGTGACGGGAGCGAGCGCCGAGCGCTCGGCATTCCGACGTTTGAGGACAAGGTGCTCCAGCGGGCGGTGGCGATGGTGCTGGAGGCGGTCTACGAGCCGGAGTTCCACGAGGGCTCGTACGGCTTCCGCCCGGGACGCTCGGCGCACCAGGCGCTGCAGGCGGTCTGGCGGCCGTTGATGGCGATGGGCGGTGGCTGGGTGATTGATCTTGACGTGCGCAAGTTCTTTGACCGGGTCGACCATGGTCTGTTGCGGGAGGTGCTGCGTCGGCGGGTACGTGACGGCGTGCTGGTTCGGTTGATCGGCAAATGGTTGAACGCCGGCGTGCTGGAGGAAGGGCAGTGGCGCCAGCCCGGGCGGGGCACCCCGCAGGGCGGGGTGATCTCGCCGATGCTCGCCAACATTTTCCTCCACGAGGTGCTGGATACGTGGTTCGAGGACAGTGTCCGGCCCCGGTTGCGCGGTGAGGCGCACCTGGTGCGTTTTGCCGACGATGCGCTGCTGGTGTTCGCCTGCGAGAGCGATGCCCGGCGGGTGATGGAGGTGCTGCCCAAGCGTTTTGCGCGCTACGGGCTGGAACTCCACCCGGAGAAGACCCGGGTTGTGCGGTTCGACCGGCCCGGATCGGGCGGAGGACCGCACCCGGAGACCTTCGATTTTCTCGGCTTCACCCACTACTGGGGGCGGTCGAGGCGAGGGCGCTGGGTGGTCAAGCGCAAGACGGCGCGGGATCGGCTGCGCCGGGCCATGCATGCAATCGATCGTTGGTGCTGTGTGATGCGGCATCACCCCGTGGTTGAGCAGTGGCAAGCCCTGAACCGCAGACTCCGGGGCCACTACGCCTACTTCGGCGTGCGTGGTAACTTTGCAGCGATCGACCAGGTCCGCTCCCAGGCGATGCGCTCCTGGCACCGATGGCTGTCGCGGCGCTCGCAGAAGGCGGCGATCCCGTGGTCGGAGTTCTCCCGGTTCCTGGAGTGTTACCCGCTCGCCCGGGCCAGGATCTGCGCCACGTAGCGAAGCCACTCACACGAGGAGCCACTTGCGGGAAACCCGCACGAGTGGATCTGTGGGGGGCCGGCCGGGTAACCGGCCGGCCTACCCGACGTCCACCATCCCGCCTCGCCCAAGTCACCTTGGCCTGCGGAGCGGAAACGGCGGACCTGAAGGTCCGCCCTACGTGTGCTGACGCGCAGAGGCAAGCGGGGAGTTGTTTGTTGGTGCTTCTAGGCAACTGACGGAGCAAGGCGTGAACGAGACACCGGACATTCTCAAGAAGATCCTGGAGCACAAGGCGGCCCATGTGGCGCGTATG
>PUNQ01000055.1 GCA_003551845.1 Candidatus Nealsoniibacteriota bacterium | reverse complement strand
TTTCTTTCCCCGGCATGAAAACAAGCGAGTTGCAAGTTCCCAAATCTATTCCAATTTTCCGTTTAAACATATCTTTTGAATTCTAAATTTTAATCTTATGAAAACTTTTATCCTCGATTTTAGTCCTTGATTCTTCTAACGTCCACCCCCAGCTTTCGTAAACGATTTTCTATTTCTTCATATCCTCTGTCCGCCTGAGATACGTCCCTTATAATGGTCGTTCCTTTCGCTATGACTCCGGCTATTATCAGAGCCGCCCCCGATCTGAGATCCAGGGGGTCAAGCTTTGTTCCATACAGTTCTGTGGGGCCGTTTATTATCGCTCTGTGCGGATCGCACATAACTATCTCCGCCCCCATCTTATTCAATTCTTCCAAGTATTTCAATCTCCCTTCATACATCGGATCGTGAATCAAGGTCAGTCCCTCGGCCTGTGTCGCCAATACTCCCAGAGGTGACTGCAGATCCGTGGGTATGCCCGGATAAGGCATCGCTTGCACCTTGGGAATATCCAACTTGTCGCTATTGCCGATCTTGACCGTTTTTTCATCTAAAAAATTAATATTACCACCGAATTTTTTCAACCTGGAAATGGTTAGTTCCAGATGATCGACGGGAACATTTTTTATGCTTATTTCTCCGTCGGCGGCAAGTCCCAAAATCATGAATGTTCCCGCTTCCAAATAGTCCGGTATAACTTCGTGATCAGCTCCTTTCAGCTTCTTTTTTCCCTTTATTTTGTAGCTGTTGGTTCCGTCAATTTCAATGTCCGCTCCCATTTTATTTAAAAATCGAGCCAGATTCTGAACATGCGGTTCGGCCGCCGCAATCTTCAAGACGGTATCACCTTCGGCCAAGGAGGCCGCCATTAGCATGTTCTCCGTTCCGGTTACCGAGAATTCATCCAAAACAATTTTGTTTCCGTTCATTTTTTTCCCGACCTCCAAATGATACATGTGTGCTTTTTTCGTTTCCGCTACATCCGACGCTTGAGAAGCTCCGAACTCCTCAACCTCAATTTTTACCCCCAAATCTCTAAGACCGTTAAGATGAGTATCTATCGGTCTTGCCCCTATCAAACAGCCTCCCGGATGTCGAATCGACAGCTTTCCGAATCTGGCTAAAAGAGGTCCCATCGTCAATATCGATGATCTCATCTGAGCAACCAGCTTTTGATCCATTTTCTCCGGATTTATATCCGTTGCATCGACAGTAATCTCTCGTTCTCCTTCCCATTCCACCTTCGCTCCCATACTTTCGATCAATCTGATCATCTTATAAACATCCGCTATGAGAGGAAGATTGGTTATTCTGGAAACACCCTTTTGTGCAAGCAATGTTGCCGCGATCATCGGAGTAGCTGCATTTTTGGATCCTCTTACGTCAATTTCTCCACTCAACTTTTTCCCGCCCTTTATAATTAATCTGTCAGGCATCTTTTCTAAGTCCGCATTTTAAAGCTCGAACTTGTGCTAAATTAAAATTAAACTTCACAATGGTCTTGATTATATTATAATTCGCTTGGAATATCAAATAAAAATCTTCTCTGAAAAACCCCTTTTTTACACCTCGTAGGTGTAAAAATGGGGATTAAACAAAAACCGCCCCACAAGGCGGTTCTAAATGTATATTTCAAAGTTATCGTTTTCTCCACTGCGGTGAGCGTCGAGCACCCCTTTTCCCCGGCTTTTTTCTCTCTTTTTTTCTATCATCCCTTGTCAAATATCCGGCCGCTTTCAGCTTTTTTCTGTAATCTTCATTATAATCTTCAAGAGCTCTCGCCAAACCGTGCCTTATAGCCTCCGCTTGAGAATTGAGTCCTCCACCTTTTACGGACGTGGTCACTTTCATTTTTTCTTCCACCAATTTCAATGGTGCATTGACTTGATCTTTTTGTTTGCCGGTTTGAAAATAATCCGCAATCTTTTTCCCGTTTATCGTATGATCACCTTTCTCATCCGGATAAATCCTGACTCTGGCCGTCGAAGTCTTTCTTCCTCCTACCGCTTCATAATACTCTTGCTTTTTCACTTTTTCACTTTTTTCTTCTTTTTTTTCTTTGGCCATACTTTAGTTGAACTTTAATCTCTTAATTTGCTTTGAGCGAAGCCTGTTCTTGGGAAGCATTCCGAAAACTGCTCGTCTCAAAACTTCGTCCGGATTATCTTCCATGACCTCTTCCATTAATTCTTCTTTTAACCCGCCGGGATAGCCACTGTGCCGGTAATATTTTTTCTGTTCCAACTTTTTTCCGGTAATCTTCATCTCTTCCACATTTTCGACCACAACTTCGTCTCCCATATCCCTATGCGGTTCGAAATCGGGTTTGTTTTTTCCCCTGAGAATTAAGGCTATTTCAGAGGCAAGTCTTCCCGGAGACCTGCCTGCCGCATCTATTTTATGTGTTTTTCTTTCCATGTTTTTATACTAATTCAATGAAAACTTCCTTGGCACCATCCGATTTTCGGGGTCCGATTTTTATTATTCGAGTGTATCCTCCGGGCCTCTCCTTATATTCGGGGCCTATCTCTTCAATCATCTTTTTAACAAGCTCCTTATCAAAATATTTCGCTAATTTTCTTCGAGAATTGAGATTATCCTCTTTCGCTACAGTAATAAGCGGCTCCAAAAAGCTCCTGAGCTCTTTCGCTTTAGCTTCGGTAGTTCTGATCCTTTTATTAAGCAGTAAATTTCGAGACAGAGATATCATCAATGCCTTTTTTCCGCTTTTGGATCTTCTGAATCTTCTTTTATTTTTAATCCGAGGCATAGCTGTTAATCCTTTTTAATTGCATTTAAAATTCTTTCCGCACTTTTTTCTCCTATTCCGTCAAGCTCCAAGAGATCTTCTTTTTTCATTTCTCGAACCTTTGCCGGAGTTAGCTTTTCTTCTTTTAAAATATTTTTCATTCTCGAAGTTAAATCAAAGTCATCAAATGAATTTTTCTCGGGCTTTTCATCAGTTTTATCCTTTTCTTTTTTTGGCTCTTCATCCTTCTTTTCCTTTACGACCTCTTCACCCTCTTCCTTGAAGGGGCTTTTAATTAAGTTGAAGTGCTCAACCAAAGTTGAACAAGAATCGGCGAAAGCTTTTTCGGGAGAGATACTTCCGTCAGTTTCAACTTCAACCGTTAGTCGATCGAAATCGGTTCTCTCTCCAACTCTCATATTCTCAACATTAAAATTAGCGGCTTTAACCGGTGTAAATACGGCATCAACCGTAATTTCACCGACCTGCTCTTTTCCTTCCTTCATCTCTTCCGCAGAAACATACCCGATCCCTTTTTCTATGGTTATCTCCATTTCCAATTTGGCACTTTTTGTAGTTAAGGTCGCTATCGGTGCATCTTCATTAACCGGCTCAACTTGAGTCGGAAAATCAAAATCAGAAGCTTTTACCTCTTTTTCTCCTTTAACAGAGAGAGTCGCCTTTTGAGGGTCGTCTGAAAAGACTTTAAAATTCAATTGTTTTAAATTGAGAATAATATTTATTACATCTTCTTTGACTCCTTCGATAGTGGAAAATTCATGCTGAACGTTTTCCATTTTTACACGAGTTACCGCTGCCCCCTCCAAAGAAGACAAAAGAACTCTTCGCAGGCTATTACCTATCGTTGTTCCATACCCGGGATAAAGCGCTTCTATTTCAAAAGTAGCCTTTTTTCCGTCCGTACTCTTGTTTTTTAATTTTGGCTCCGATGGTAGTGGAATCATATCTTCTGATTTTAATTGAAAATAATAAAAATTCTTATCTTGAATAAAACTCGAAAATGGATGTCATTTTAACCGGAGGCTCGACTTCTTCGGCAACCGGTCTGCCGGTTATTTTTCCCTCCAGCTTTTCGGCATCCAAAAATAACCAACTCGGGACTTTATGATTTTTCAACTTTTCAGTAAGGTTCTCAAAAAGATCCTTTTCTTTTTTATTCGAATTAATAGAAATTAAATCTCCTTCCTTCACGGAATATGAAGGTATGTCAACTTTTTTTCCGTTGACATAAATCAGACCGTGACCGACCATTTGTTTGGCTTTAGGTCTCGATTCGGCAAATCCCAGTCTGTAAACGGTGTTGTCCAATCTGTTTTCAAGTGACTCTATGAGAACATCTCCGGAATCTTCATCTCCTCCCTGCTTTTTCATCGCTTCGGTTACATAATTTTTGAATTGCCCTTCTCTTAAATTATACCAATGTCTGAGCTTCTGCTTTTCTTTCAACTCTCTACCGTAACCGGATGTCCTGCTTCTTCTTTTTCCTTTTTCCCCGGGAGGGTAATTCTTTTTTACAATAGCACACTTGGGTCCCGTGCATCTGGACCCTTTTAAGAAGAGCTTTTCTCCGGCCCTTCTACATTTTTTACATTTCGGTTCTTTAGCCATATTATCGATTAATCAACATTTCAAATAATAAAAATTAAACTCTTCGGGGTTTTGGTGGGCGACATCCGTTATGAGGAATCGGTGTTACGTCTCGTATACTTTTAATCCTCATTTTTCTGCCCGATAATGCTTTAAGAGCCGAATTTCTTCCCGATCCGACCCCTTTGACATAAATATCAATTTCTTGAATTCCTATCTTTTCCGCCTTATTACCGATAACCGTCGCCACTCTGGATGCCGCATACGGAGTCGCTTTTTTGGTTCCTTTGAAGCCCAAGCTTCCCGCGGTCACCCACGCTAACGTATCGCCACTTTTATCGGTTAAAGTTATTACGGTATTATTATAGGTTGCATTTATGTAAATTCTCCCCTCTTTTACACGGGATTTTTTTATGGCACTCTTTTCCTTTTCCCTTATTGCTTTTTCACGCTCTTCTTTTTCTGCAAGAAGCTCTTCTTCAGTTTTTTCCGCAACTCTTTTTTTACCCATTGTTTTTGATTATGAAACTCGAATTTTTGTTTTAAATTATTTAGCCTGTGGTGCCGCTTTTCGTCCCGATCCGGCTGTTCTTCTGACATTTCCTCTCACCGTTCTGCTATTGGTTCTCGTTCTTTGTCCCCTCACCGGCAATCCTTTTTTATGCCTTCTCCCCCGATAGCAATCGATTCTTTTCAGTCTATCTACATTTTCTCTTCTTTCTCTTCTGAGCTCACCTTCCACCTTGTAGTCTTTTTCAATTATTTTTCTTATCTTGCTCAAATCTTCCTTTGTCGCCTCTTTCGCTTTAATATCCCCGTCCACTCCGGCTTTTTCCAAAATTTCATCAGCCAGAGACCTGCCTATTCCGTAGATATAAGTCAAAGAAATATTTAATTGTTTATCGTCCGGTATATTTACACCTGCGATTCTGGGCATAGTTTTAAAATAATGCTAACTATTAGTTTGAAATGATTATCCAATTATCTTTGTCTTTGCTTGTGGCGCTTATTCTTACAAATAACATAAACCTTGCCGTTTCTTCTCACGACTTTGCAATCTTTACAAATTTTTTTTACCGAAGATCTGACTTTCATCTTTTTTATGATTTTCTATAGATTATTCTTCCTTTTTCATCATCATACGGAGACATCTCCACCGTAACCGTATCACCGGGCAAAACTTTTATTCTGTGAATTCTCATTTTCCCGGCCAGATGAGCATTCACCTCTCTACCGTCTTCCAGCTCCACCTTAAAGTGGGCGTTGGGCAATGATTCCAAAACTTTTCCTTTTATTTTTTCTTTTTTTTCAGAAGCCATTACAATCAAAAATAGTAACAAACTCTTTTATTTTTGTCAACTAACATGGTATCCATTATATATCAAAGACTAATTTAATCAAGGGCTTAAAAATTAATATTGATCCTTATCCTGTCTATATTATCTGAAATTCTCCCTATGCCGAAGGGCCTGAAACGAACCCCGGCTTCCCTTATGAAATCTTGTTGATTCAAAAAGTTTTCAAATTCATTTCTCGTCCTCCCCGCAGCCGAACTTTTCAATTCAAACTCATCAACTTGATAATAAAGCTCCCCTGCAAAATCAACATTTATGATTGCTTCTTTTTCTTCCCAGTCGGCGTCCGTCAAATCATACTTAAAACTCAAACTGTCTTCATATACCGCTCTTTCACTTTTTAGGGAATTATCGACTTCTTCGGACCCACCTCTTTCTGCGAGCATGCTTCTTATGAGTAGATCCCTCAGATCTTCTTCTCGAAAAGTGATTACATCTATCTCCATTCTCATCTTCACGCTGAAATCGTCCGCGGTCTCCCCGATGTTTCCCGTAATTTCTTCTTCGATCACCTCATATCCGTATTGACTACTTTCATCAAAAACAAAATCGGGGTTTTCGGATTCCAAAAAGCTTCTTCTTTGGTCTATTAATGAGTTTATTACTTCCCGTCTCGCCCCTTCCACGTCCTCTTCACTGATTACCGTTCTCTCTCCTCTGCCCCCACCGGTCATGGCCGTTTCCGAAACACCGGCTACATTGTCAAAAGAGGGAGATCCTTGCAATCCCGGTAAAGTAAATTCCGTGGGTTCGATATTGTACTCTTCGCCCGGCTCGTCGGCAACCACACTTACTTCCACTTCTCCCGGAACCACCTCTCCACCTTCGAAGCTCCTTCCGGGAACCACCGTTCCGTCTTCAGTTTTAAAAATTTTTCCGTCCGCCGTTTCGAATCGGGTTCCGTCAACCAGAGGCTGATTATGATCCCAATGACTATTTTTAATTATTATCGTTCCCGTAGCCCTGGTCTCTTCGTCCACTACTCCGGTGGCTTCAAAAAGTTTTTCCTCTTCCAAAAATTGAGTTTCCAGCACGACTCCCGGCAAAACGTCTTCGCCGGTTTCGTTATTCGCTGAAATGGTGAAGCTTCTCTCCATTTCCACGCCCTCCGTCTGCGGCCAGATGTCAACTTCCACCCGAAAACTGAAAAAGAACACTACGGCTGAAATGATTACCACGGCAATCACAATTCCTGAGAAAGTTTTCAATTTGCTTTTTCCGCTTTTTGCACCAATTGCTTTTTCCGAAGAAGATTCTTGGGGGGGCTTGATGTCATATATTTTTTTACCCATATCTTTAGCGAATTAATTTAAAACCGCCTTTATTCTTCTTACTCCTTTTCCCGAAGATTTTTCTTTTTTAATCTTAAATTTACCCAAATGGGCGGTATTTTTGACGTGCGGGCCACCACAAAGCTCTTTGGAAAACGCCTCTCCGGAAGAGTCCACAAAGCTGTAAACTTTAACCTTGTCCGGGTAACGATCCTTTTCGAAAAACGCCAATACCCCTTTACTTACAGCTTCTTCATAGTCCATCTCCTCAATTTCTCTTTCCAATCCTTCTTCTATTTTTTGATTGACCATCTCTTCAACCTTTTTTATTTCATCCTTTTTCATTCCTTGAGGATGAGAAAAATCGAATCTGAGCCGTTCGGAATTTATGTCCGAACCTTCTTGTTTCACATGAGATCCCAAAACTCTTCTTAAACTTTCATGGAGAAGATGGGTCGCAGTGTGAAGCTTAACTTCATTTTTATCCGGATCTTCACTGAGACCTCCGAATTTTTCTTCCGCACCGGCCCTGGAAACCATTTTATGTTTTTCTCGAGCTTTTTCAAATCCTTCTTGGTTGAAGTCTATCTTCTTTTCCTCGCAAAGCTCTTTAATCATTTCCAAGGGAAATCCGTATGTGCTGTAAAGATGGAAAGCCGTTTCTCCCTTCAGTTTTCCGTTCGCAACTTCTTTTTCGAACTCCTTCAATCCCTTCTCCAAAGCTTTCTCGAATTTTTTTCTTTCTTTTCTTATTACCTTGAAAACCGATTCCTTATCCGTAGCTACCAAATAATCATCTTTATAAATTTCAAAAACCACTTCGGAAATTTTTTCGAGAGAGTTCTTGGGAAGCTCCAAAATCTTGGCGTGTCTCATCGCTCTTCTCAAAAGACGCCTCAAAACATAACCTTCTTCCGTGTTGGAGGGCTTAACCCCTTCGGAAATCAGAAATACGGCACCCTTGACATGATCGGCTATTATTCTTTTTCCTCTCTCCTCTTTCTTGCTTTCGGCCAAAGAGTCGATCCTTTCTTGAAGCGGTGTAAATAAATCGGTCTCAAAAACATGAGACTTATTCTGAATTACCATCGCCAACCTCTCAAGACCCATTCCCGTATCCACTCCCTTGCTTTTAAGTGAAGATAGCTGACCCTCCTCATCCTGATAATATTCGTTGAATACCAAGTTCCAGATCTCTACGTATCTACCGCATTCACAATCCAAATGGCAGTCTTTACCGCACGGCTTTCCGGTTAGGTCATAATGGATTTCAGTAGTCGGCCCACAAGGACCGGAGTTTCCGGTCGGTCCCCAAAAATTATCTTCCATCCCCAGCTTTTCAATTTGACTTTCATCAGCCCCCAAAGAAATCCATATCTTTTTTGAATCCAGGTCTTCGGGAACATTTTTCTCACCCTTAAAAATGGTGAAAACCAATCGATTCATTTCAATTCCACATTCTTCGGTCAAAAATTCCAAAGCCCATCCGATAGTTTCTTCTTTAAAATAGTCCCCGAAACTGAAATTTCCGAGCATCTCCAAAAAGGTCAAATGATCCTTGTCTCCCACCTCCTCTATATCCGATGTGCGAAAACATTTTTGGGCGGTAGCTACTCGCGATCCGTAAGGAGATTCCTTATCAACATAATAGTCTTTGAATTGTTGCATTCCGGCAGTCGTAAAAAGAACCGTTTTGTCTTCCGGAATCAGAGAAGAAGACGGAACTATCTTATGCTTTTTTTTCTCAAAAAAATCCAAAAACTTTTTTCTTATCTTTTTTGAATCCATAATTAATTTATTATTAAGTAAACCTGTCAGCCACTATGGAAGCGGCAAAAGCATCCGGCTTTATCTTCGGCTCGAACCCGTTACCCCGTATTAATGCCGTTACTTCTTTTATCATATCTTTGGTTATCCCATTTTTGCTGACATCGGCATGAATATATTGAAATTGATAATTGGGATTGAACGAAGATTTTTCAATTTCCGACTGCAAATCTTCTCTTAAAGCCAAAGCCAACTGGCAGGAAAGAAAAATTTCTTCCAGTATTCTCTCTTTCCAGCTGCCGAATTTCCTTTTCGAAAGAACCGAATAATCCGTTTTTTTTAAAAAAAATCTACCTCCTTTTCCCTTTCTGAGAATTACCACGGCTACCGGAAAATGAGGCTTCTCCTCCGAAGAGGAGTCGCATCCGACCACTACGTCGTAATCTTCATCCCGGCCCTTCTTCATATAATCAACCATTTCCGTTAACACTTCTTTGAATTCGATCAGGCCCACTGTCGGATTATAAAATTTTCCTTTTTTTATTCGGCTCATTGAATTTCTTTAATCATTTTTGAAAACTCCTTGGGCTTTAGCGAGACACCCCCAACCAAAAGCCCATCGAATTTGGCTTCTTTTATATAGTTTTTACAATTTCCCAAATTTACACTTCCACCGTAAAGAATCGGTGTTTTTTCTGCAATTTCTCTTTCAAAAATTTTCGAAATCATCTTCTTTATTAAAATTCTCATTTTAAAAGCCGTTTCCGGTTTACACGGATTTCCGGATCCGATAGCCCAAACCGGCTCATATGCGACAATTAACTTATTTTTGGGGTCGAGATCTTCAAGAGCAATCTTCAACTGTCTTTTAATTACCGAACTCGTTTTTCCTTTATTCTTTTCCACCTTGGTTTCACCGATGCAAATTATCGGAACCAGGCCGGCTCTCATGGCACCCTTCGCCTTGTCACTTACATCCTCATCCGTTTCTTTGAATATTTTCCTTCTTTCCGAATGTCCCACCAAAACATAACTACAACCACTGTTTTTAGCCATTTCGGCTGATATTTCTCCGGTAAAGGCCCCTTTTTTTCGATGATGAATATTCTGGCATCCCAAATTTACACCCCGGCTCTTAAAAAGAGGAATGTATATAGCCGGCGGAATAATAACCACTTCCACTTTCGCGGATCCCGGTGATTTTTTCACAGTTGAAAATATCTTTTCCGCCTCCGCTCCCGAGGAGGGGTTCATTTTCCAATTTCCGATGAGTAATTTTTTCATAGTTCGGCGATGCTTATTTATTACTGCCGCGAATTCAATACATTTGAAATTATAAAGAAAAACACCTTAAAAAACAAGGTTTTACTTTCGGCGCTTTGATTTTTAAGATGAAAAATTTAACGAAGTAATACTTTTTTCAAGATGGATTAATCCAATCCGGAATACCGATTTGGCTCTTGAGTTTTTCTTATAAATCAAATTCAAAATGGTATCCTACGGAAATGTCGTTTTTTTCAACGAATCCGGCCTCGGTTTCCAAAACGTATCTGGCCGGAAACGAAGGAGAAAAAGTTTCCGGATAGGTTTCCGGATCAACATTTTTTTTAAAATCAACAACCCTCTTTTCTTTATCCAGCCAAATTATATCTATTGAAAAATTCATCTCCTTCATCCATATCGAATGAAATCCCGACTCTTCAAAAACCATAAGAAGAGCTTCATCTTTTTCAAGATCGGCTCTTCCCGAAAGACCTTTTACTCTCTCTTCCAGAGTTGCAGCCACCGTAGCTTTTAAGAGTCCGTCATTTATTTCTACCGAATCTCTTTCGGGATGAAAATCACTAAAACTTCCCGAAAGAATAACCAAGAGAATAATAATAGCTCCCGCCGTTAAAATTTTTCCCTTCAAAGTAACTCGATTATTTAAATGAAAAATTTATCTGAACGGATCAACTTCTATGAACTCGGGAAGTTCCGGACGAATTCTGACATCTCTCTCATGATAACAATACTCGCTAAATCCATCCTCTATAACTTTCATCGTTACGGTATTTCTTCCTTCCGTTTCAAAATAAGCATTCGGATTTTCATCGCTCGACTCACTCGGCTGACCGTTTTCAAACTCCCACTCATATCCCGATATATTGTAATTGGGCCCTTCTACGGTTTCATTGGAAAAATAGACCAGTTCTTCTTCAAAAGGGTAACGAGGGGTGAAGGTGAAATGAGCATCAGCTCTTTGGCTACCGACCGTAAAGCTTTGTATGTTGCTCCATTCCGATTCTTTACCATGCTCATCGATAACTTTGACCCTCCAATAATACGTTTGATCAAAGTCATAATCGGGACCGTAGTCCGGGTCTGTGGGATCAATCGGATAATTTTGCATCGGCCATTCTACATAGGGGTCAATAATTATGTCGGTAAAAGACGCATTCCTACTTACTTCCAGGTGAGTTCCTCCATGTTCATCATTGGTCTGAGAATCAAATTCCCATCTCAAGGTGACCCCGGGTGGAGTCGTAGAGCAATAATCCAATTCATCGGGCTCATCAACCTCCAGATCATAAGTTGTTGGTTTTGACCTGCAAACCGCCTCGTCGCCGTCCATTTCACAAAATGATCTATCTCCTCCATAATCTTCACAGTCTTTTTTTAGACTGGAAATAAGCCCACAACAAAGCGTCTCCGCTCCGGATGAATATGCTTCCCCGGGAGGTTCCACGGAATAACTGTCGTAAAAAGATCTCTTCGGCCCGAAATCATTTACTTCCGTGCCGCATCTCTCCTCGTTACGAGCTGAGCAATCAAGCACGTCAGGCTGATGATCGCTTCTCAATTGGCATTGCCCCCATTGACAAATCCCTTCTTGTTCCCTTATTTCAATACCGTGTTCGTGAGTTTCATAATTATCATCCGTCTGCTGACCGGCTCCATAAATACGAGAAGCACAGGAAGCGTCTTCAGTGCAAGTCGAACCCGGCACGTCAGCCAGAGTAAGGCTTGAAGAACTCAAACTTAAAAGAGTTATAAAAATTATAATTATAAAAAGTGATACCGCTCCAAGCTTATTTTTCATTTTTTAACCGTTAAATAATAAACTAAAAATGACCTTTTTTCATCATAAGTTATACGGATATCGGCGATTTGCCCCAAAACTTCTTCCGGCTGAGCTTCTCTAATGATTAACCTCTCTATCTCTTCAAACTGAATGTCGGCACACTCAACTCCCGCCTCTTTTATTCTTTTTTGAATATATTCATCTCTTTCCGAAATCGATCTCAACACGGCTTTGAAGCCGTCGGTAAGCTCAAGCCGATACTCGACCCCATCTTTCCGGGCAATCAATTCATCATCGGTCAGCTCGACAACTTCAACGGACCTCTCAAATCTATAGCTTCCCGGATCGGGAATTTCTCCGGCTTCAAAAAAAGGATAATTCCCTTGCATGCTCAAAAAAAGAACTATTCCGAAAAAACTAAATGAAAAAAGTCTTCCCGAACCGAAAATTTTAAAAATCTCTTCAATTCTCATAATCATTTCATCTTTATTATAGCTACTCAAACTAAAAAAACAAATACTAAATAGAAATAAATTCAATTATTTTTGAAGGGCCGATAAACCGCCAAATTCAAAGCTCCGAAAAATACACTCACATAAAAAAGACCGGTAGCTAATTTCAGTGCCACTCCGGAAGAAAATGTTAAATAAAAGAGAAGAAAAATTATACCTACGGACTGACAAACCATCTTTATTTTTCCGGGAAGTATCGCTTCCGGCTGCTTATTCGAGCTTTCAAGCTTGATGACAAAGAGAATCGTTAAGAATTCCACGGATAAAATAACCAATATGAGCTCCAAACTTATATACCTGGTTATCAAAACCGCACCGGAAAACCCGACCAAGAGCTTGTCGGCTATCGGGTCGTTCGTCTTCCCCCAATCGGTAATTTGATTTCTGACTCGCGCCAGCGCTCCGTCCAAAGCGTCGGTAAAAGATGCAATTGAAAAAAGAATCAAACCTTCAAAATATCTACCCGAGACTAAAAAATAAAAGGTGAAGGGAATCATAAAATACCTCAAAACAGTCAAATGATTCGGCTTTACGAAACTTGGAAAAAGCCACAAAAATAGCTTATCCAAAACTCTGTCCAAGAGATTCGGATCTTTGAATTTCGTATTGGCGTATTCGATGAATTTATCGGAAAAAGGCATGCTGAAAATTATATATCGTTTTCCTCAGTAATATTTTCATTAAGATCCTCTTCGGACTCATCTTCCGCAAAATCCGGATAAAAGAGATCTTCCACATCTCCAAGCTCCCTCTCCAGATAGTTGTCCCAGCTCTCCATTAAAATTTTATAAGAATCAGCATTGAACTCCGGAAAATCCTCTTCAATAACAAGCTCTTTTTGAGGCGGTAAAAATGAATATCGATAAAAAATTACCAAACCGAGCAAAAGTGAAAGTAATAAAATTATGATAAGGCCGATAATCGGTTTTTCAACGAAAAAATAAAAAATATTTCCGAAACGAGAGCAGTCCTTTTTTAAGTTAATTTTTTTATTATTCATTTCAAAAACTATTGTTGTTTTCTAAAAAATAAATTCTAACTCTCATATCGGCATCAACAAGGCCATCCTCTTTCTGTCTTATGCTCAAGCTGTAGATATCCACAACCCAACTGTGTCTTTCCATTTTTCTTAAAAAATTAAAAATTTGAAAAAAACTTCCGGATGCAGTTAATTCAAAATCAAAATTGGACCAATCACCTCTCTCTTCGATATTGCTCAAATTCACCTCCGATTCCAAATCATTCTCCTCGGCAAACTCTCTAATTAAAGAAGCAGCCTCTGCGGGTCTTTCGATTTGGGTGAGGTGACTCCTAAAATAATTCAAAGCTTCACCGACCTTTTCTCTGTCTTCAAATTCTTCCAAGCTTTGAGCTTGCATGTTAAGACTTTCCACATTCTTCCTTTTGGAGATAAAGCTTTGAGAAGTTTCTTGAATTTCAGAAATGAAAGAACCGATAATTAAAAAACAAAATGCCACCAAAACCAGAGTGATCGTTATCGAGATAATATATTTTTTTATTATATCCTTCACTCCAATTGAAAATTAACGGAAAAATTAATATTTTCAAGATCCGTCCATGTTTCCGGAAAAAGCTCGACCGCAAAAAATCTCTCTTCAAGTTCTTCTTCGGCATCATTTAACACTTCCCAATTGGACGCTTGACCGGTTAAAATAACCGTTGATGAATTCTCTTTATTGAATTCAAAGCTTTTTATCTCTACATCAGGATAAAAAATTTCCTCCATCTGCTTCAAAAGATCAGACGCTTTTCCGAATTCTTGATGTATGGACTCCGCTTGGGTTATCATCCGATTTGCTTCTTCTATCTCTTTTCTCGCTTTACCGACATCCGTAAATTCAACTTCTCGCATCTCTATTAAGTCAGCTTCATTCTCCAAATAGGCAATCGAATAATTTCTAACAAAATACAAAGTGAAAAGAGAAAATACTGAAAAGGAAAGCAGAAAAACGGAAAAAACAAAAACCGAATTCCATCTTTTAAGAGAATTTATTTTTTTCTTTTGCTTGTCCGGTAATAAATTCATCTCTTTTTATTCTTTATATTTCTTCAAATTACGAAGTGCTAATCCGAAAGCGGTAGAATAACTCAGAGCTTCTTCGACAGAAATATCATTGTTTCCTTTGGAAAAATTAATGAAAGGATTTCCTTTTGCAACCGGAATATTCAGATTTTCAGATAGGTATTGAGAAAAACCTTTCAGATTGGCCCCGCCGCCACAGATAACAACCTTTTTCAGCTTTTCCTTCTCTTGCTTGGAACTGGGAATGAATCCCCTGTAATTATAATAGTCCAGATGTTTTTCTATGACCTTTAATGTTTCTTCCAAAAGTGGCTTCATGATTTCAAGAGCCTCTTCCTTTTCAATACCGTTTTTTATTTTGAAAGCTTCGGCATCCGAAAGCGAAATTCCTTTTTTTTCGGCAATTCTTTTTGTAAGTCTGTCGGAGCTTATATCCGCGGAACTGACGAATTTAACCACTCCTTCAGAAAAAATAACCAGACCGGTTCTCGTTTTTCCGAAATCTATAATCAATGTATTTTCATTGTCCTTTTCATCCATTATCGCTCTGGCAATCGCCATTGAATCTATTTCCAACATTGCCGGAATTAAACCGCTCTTTTTTATACAAGAAAGATAAAGATCAACTATTTTTTTCGGTAAAGCGACCATCAAAACACGAAAATTTTCGCTTTCTTCGTTTTCCGAAATTATTTTAAAATCAAGATACAAATCATCCGTCGGCAGGGGAACATAATTTTCCGCCTCATACCTTATCGCCTTTTCAAGCTCCTTTTTACTCATTACGGGCATCTCCATAATTTGCAAAAAAGATTTTTCTTCCGGCAGACAAACGGATACGTATCTCGTGCCCGGACTGAGCTCTTCAAACAATCTTTTAATCTCAATGGAAAGCAGTTCTTCATTTTTAATTCTTCCTTTGTTTACCATCTCTCTTTCAATCTCTCTTTTTCCGTAACCGGTCAAAAAAGCTTCTTTCCCCTTTTTCTCGATTTTGGCGGCTTTGATTCGATTATCGGCAATATCAAGACCGAATATTTCAAATTTTATGTTTAGAAAGTCAAGCATTTTTACAATTTTAACAAAATTTCAAAAAAATTAATACACTTCTTCCCAATGCTCGATTCGAATAATTGAAGAAAACTCGGGATCCACCACGCTGCCATTTATCATGTGACCCAATCCGTAATTTATTCTTTCATTATCCAAAGTTACTTCCAGTCTCTCTTGCAAACTGGTCAAATTTATTTTTCTGGAAATAATACCGCCGGTAATATTCATTTTTTGAGGAACGCTGACCATATTTACAGCATCCCCGGCATAAATAACCCCTGAAAAATTCAGCTCTTCTTTCAGAGAAAATTCTCCGAAATTTATCTTTCTTTTTGAAAGGATGCCTACTGGCTTTTCGGGATCACCTTCTTTTATTTCAAGATGAGACACACCTTCGTCCTCCCGGCCCTCTCTTTGCCAATTTAATTTTTCTCCCACAGTCAAGGTTCCGTCCGAAATTAAAGCTCCACCCACTTCCAGCCTTCTTCCTCCCTTTACTTCTATCGGTCCGGTTACATAAGTTATTTCATTATCCAAAATCAAAGTCCCTTCTTTCCCCACATCCCACAATAAATTCCTGAATTCTTCCGAAGACAATATGCAATTATTAGAACACTCCTCGAATCCATCATTCTCATTACCACACAAAATGCTGCAATTATTATTCATCTCTTCAACTTCCGCTCTGCTTTTAAAAGAGTCGGAATCTTCGGAATCGAAATCAACTTTCGGAATTGAAATTTTGGGGTGCGGACACTCCTGACATACGCCATCACAAATATTTGCGGAACAAACCGCTTCCGCTTGATAATCACTGTGCGGATTGGGTAAAAAATTATTTCCGGAAAGAATCTTCCCCTGTAAAGATTCTCTCTCCTCATCATTATGAACTTCAACCGTGCCGTGTGTCAAAATTAAGTTGTGGGTGGAAAATAGATTACCTTTATTTACCGTCAGCTCGCTATGATTGATGTTGATATTGGCTCCTTGGCCACCGGAAAAAATAGCCCCGTCTTCAGTGATGCTTTCAAATCCTCGAAAAACCATTATCTTTATTTTCCTCCTTGCATTTCTTCCCAAAAAGGGAACTTCGGCGGTAGCTATTATCTCTCCCCTTCCCCGGTCATTGTTTATTATCTCAACTTCGTAGGTTCCGCCTCCCATTTCTCTTTCAAAAGAATCGTTCCAATAGTTCCCATCACCATCCGGATTCAAGCCACCGGCGACAAAATTTTCTTTCCACTCATTATCATTTTTTAATTTCCAGATCGCCTCATTTATTCCACTTTCCGCTAAATAATAAGCTCTTTCAGCACTTTCCACACTTTGTGCTATTTTAAGCTCAACTATGATATCATTTAAAAAATAGGCTCCCAATGCCAAAAGTATCATTACCGCAATTGAAGAAATAATAACAATTGTTCCTTTCTCTTCTTTTTTCATAAATTTCTACCGAAAACACTTTTAATCAATTCAATGCTTTTTCCTTCAACTTCAATTCGAGACTTGATATTGATATTTTCCACTCCCCAAAATTTCAACTTTTCAAAATGTTCTCCGATTATTCTCGGTTCTTCTAAAATTTCTTTTTCCAGAGTTTGCCCTTCCGGAGGAGTCGCATTGAACGGAACATAATTATCCGGTTCACCGGAAAAATAATGAGTGAAAATTTTTCTTTTTACAAATCCTTTTTCGGTTAAATAATAATGAATATAGTAATAAGAACTGTCAATAATGTATTCTATTCCACCATATTCCGCTTCCTTATCCAAGGCATTTTCCAGCACTGCTTCTCTTGTTTCTCCGTCATAGCTGATAATTTTTGCCGTATTACCGATCAAATTAAAAGGGCC
>PUNQ01000029.1 GCA_003551845.1 Candidatus Nealsoniibacteriota bacterium | reverse complement strand
GCTGCTGCTGCTGCTGCTGCTGCTGCTGCTGCTGCTGCTGCTGCTGCTGCTGCTGCTGCTGCTGCTGCTGCTGCTGCTGCTGTCGCGCGCCCCTGCCCCCGCCCTCCCCTTTCCCCTCCTCTTGCCATAGCCCACTGCACCTGCAGCCACGGCTGCTGCCTGTGCTGCTCTGACTGCTGCTGCCACGTCTGCACTCTGAGCAGGGTGGGCAGCTGCAGCAGTTGCGCTTGTGCTGGCCTCGTGCGCTGCACTCAGTGCCCCATCCATCGCTGCATCTGCGTGTACCCTGATGGGTGTGCCCCTGCCCGCTGCTGTCACACGGCCCACGAACGTGGCCAGGTCCGCATCCTCGTCGCTGTCATAGTCATGCTGGGCAGTGGGTTCAGGCTTCCCCTCATCCTCACCTGGGGGGCGGGCGTGCTGTTGAAGGCACGTGCACGGCCTTTGCAAGGCACGCTGCAAGGGCAGCACGCAGCTCAGGGGTCTGGGCATGCGCCTGCGCGACGCTGCGCGTACCTGCTGCCTTCGTCCCTGACTGCACGCCCATCGCATGGGAGCGCTGGTTGTCTGCATGCCTGCGCTCTGCTGCTGAGGGCGCTCCTGGTACAGGCCCAGGGCGTGCTGCTGCTACTGCTGCTCTTGCAGTGGGCTGGGGAGGGCCCCCCCGCGAAGACTCCATAGTTGCGAATGCGCACACAAGCATGGAGTGAGCGAGTGACCAGGAAATCGAGCCCTCCCGACCCTCCCTCAGGCCCCCTGGCTTTACTCCCTCACACTGGCTGCAGTACCCCTGCATTGTCTGCAAAACAGCTTTTGTGCGCGTGCGCATATAAAATGGGGACGACAAGGTCCGGGTCTTGCGCGTGATACGCTTATGCCCCATTTGGGGACGGGCAATGGGGATTTGGACCACTTAATAAACGTATCATTACATTAGTGTGCGTGTACATGTGAAAAGTGCAGGCCATGCAGCTCATATAAACTCGTTTCCCCCCTCGCAGCGTGAGAAAACCAAATTTTTGGCTCAGGTGAGTGAGTAAGGTTCGAAGGGGAGGGGGAGAGGAGGGGGGACTAGATCAACCCGCCAGAAGGCAGCGGCTGTGCCTGTTTATGTTGTCGTGCTTCCCCTGCCTGCTGCAGCGTTTGTCACTCTACAGGTTGCTGCATGAATTGCGCTGTTTGCTTGCTCTTGCTGCCACCTGTGCCACCACCCATACATGCTGCCTTGCCACATCAACTTCAAATGCTTGTAGGATACGGCATCAGGACTGCTTCTCCAAGTGCAGCTTGTGGCAACTGCCTGTGGAACCCTGGTGAGGCTTTGTGCTCTTGCCTCGAGACCTAGAGCAGGCAGCATCCAATGGAGGGTCTTAGTTGGCCCTATTTCGAGGGATTGGCAGCGCGCGGCCTCTGCTGCGCTGCATTTGCTGTCTAAGGATGCATTCTCCTGATCATGATGGGCGGGAGGGCAGTATGCTGCTGAGCATTGAGTACCCTTGCAAACTTGTGCCCCCTTGACCAACAGGCAGTATATGTGCAGCAAAACCCCAACTGGAGCGTGCTGAGCGCAAATTTTGAGCAATTTGGGGCTGAAATCTTCCGGCAGGTGCGTGTGCATCCTGCTTGGAGACTGTGTGTGGTCATGGCAACCTCTGCGCCAGGCTGTTGGTGCTGTCATGAATGCACTTCACTTGCGAGAGCATATGGTTTGCACACACATGGACATAATAACCCCCAACAATGATCAGATGGAGGAGAGGAAGACCTCGTATGACCTGGGAGAGCTAAATCTGATACCTTTTGGAAAAGTTGGAGCCATCTACTCGCCGATGCCCACACGCGAAAATGGTGAGTGACTTTGCCTTGACACCACAATGAGCAAAACTGTGCGGTTGTGGACAGGCTGCCATCTACTACGCTCAAGGTTGTTGTGTTGCCCCAGGCACGTTGTGCTGTATGGTCCCATTCTCGACTGCTGCTTACTTCAATGCTGCTCTCCATCCTCTTCTCTTACTAAGGTGTCCCTTCTTTCCCCCATGCTTTGTATGAAAAGTACAAACCCTTGCTCGTTCCTCAGCTGTGCCCTCTCCCGCCCTGCCTCCAAGGGCCTGCCCCGCTGCCTGTCCAAGTCACGCAATTGTTGCTTGCACCTCATTGCGTGCAGTGACCAGCGACCTCTTCCTGATACCAGCAGCACAGGCTGTCACTGCCGTGAAGCAGCGGGGCCTCACCCTTGTGGAAGCACGCCTTGATGTTAGTGGGCGGCCTGTGATCGTTGCCAGGTACCACTTTTGCCTGGGCGAGCGAGGGGAGGGGGGTGTGAACACGCAGAGATTGCAGGGTTGCATGCTGAGGGGCACGCCCGGATGAGGGGTGCTCACCTCGCTCACCTGGGAATGCACACAGATAAGTATGCATGCACGCACAGTGGCCTACCATGCTTTGGGCTCAGGTCTCAACCTCTGCGCCACAGGATCCCACTCTTTTTCCAAAATGTTTCAAAACATGAGGCATGGGAGAACCCGTATGGGATGACAGGTGCGTCCTCGGCTGGAGGCCAGTTCCTTGTCCCTCCCCTTGCCCACCTCCCTAGTGTGCCTGTGAAGCCAGCAACTTCGTCTCCTTTAAGCAGCAGAGCGCGGCAAGGGCCCGCACACGTTGCGCACGCACAAACATGGACGTTTGCAAAAACAGTGCACATGGAAACGCACCCCCATAATCTGCAGAGCCCAGTGCATGCCCAGAGGGCGTTTGCTGGATCCCCAACCCCGAGAATCCTGAATTTGGAGAAAAGTGAGTTTATGTTTATGTGCTTGAGCTCTGCCATTCAGCTTGCAGGGATCAACACACACTGCTGCGACTACTAACGCCACCTTTTGATCCATGCGCCTGTTGCAGGTTCTGGGGTGAGTGCTAAGCGTCCAGGCTGTGTGTGTGACCTGTGCGCAATTTAAAGTTTGTCAAGTAGATATCACTTACAAGTTTGCATAAAATGCAAGCACTCATATCTAAAATTGTATAACTTTGCACCTGCCTCCAGGCTTTGCATCGTCCTTCTTTTATGCTGAACCTCTCGTCAATGGGGAAGACCCCTGGCTGCAGCAACTTGTGTCACGTGGCTACAGCTACAGGTGAGCTGTGTGTGCATGTGTGTCTGAGTCACGCACTGTGTGTCTGAGTCACGCACTGTGTGTGTGAGTCACGCACTGTGTGTGTGAGTCACACACTGTGTGTGTGTGCGTGTGTGCGTGTGTGTGCGTGTGTATTTGTGCGTGCGAGTTGGTGTGTGTGCGCACCTGTGCACGAGTGTGCATGCGAATGCATGTGTGGATGTGCTTGTTGAACAATCAGAGCCGCTTATGAGAGTTTGCATGCACTTTGCATGCTTTCCTTCCTTAACCTTCAATTTTCCCACTCTACCGCACTTTTCATTGTTATAGGTTGGCCAAGAGAGGATTTGATTTAGAAGGTATCATTTCCAACGAAGATGAGATCATAGTGGAGATGGGGCCAGACAGGGGCAACGTGAGTTAGACTGAGCAAGTCGGAGTCTGTGCAGGCGCCCATGCCTGAAACTTGTTCACAGCTGGTCTCTGCATTGCTCTGTGGCGCAACTGGTGTTTGCGTGCGAACACCCGCACCCAATGCTCCTGCTTTCAGCTCCTCCACCTAGGCCCATGACGGCCTTGCCACCAACCCCTGCCTGCAAGATCCTCTTCTATGACCCGCAAAGGGACTGAAGATGGGTGCCAAAGGCAATGGCTCAACCCTTTTGCATGCAGGACCATGTGCGTATTGTGAGAAGTCTGCCGGGAGGGGTGATACTGACCCTCGCCATCTTCGACCCTGAGATCCCAGCGCTTGAGAAGAAGAGGGATGGGATGGTGGCGGTGATTGTGGTCGCTGCCCTTGCTCTCGGTGGTGAGTAGCACATGCTGCACACGTGAGGCAGGATGCCATCCAGCACTCTCATGTCTTTCCCTCTTGGGATCCATCATCTAAGCTGCAGGAACTCTACACACCCATGCACTTCAAAGCGCAAGGAAGAATTATGGCACCCCACTGCCGTGCTGCTGCTCAGTACCTGCGCATCATCCTCTTGTTATCTCCACAGGCCTCCTTTTAGCGCTCCTCATTAACAACAAGCGGTCCATCCATATTCTAAAGGAGCAGCGGGTGAGCGCTTTGTACGTGCCGTCTGTGAAGTTCAAGGTTGCAAGTTGCTGGTAGCCTTGCTGGTCAGTGAAGGAGGCAGAGTATGAGGCCTAGGGGGGCGTCCACACAATGCCTTTATTGCCTCCCTCTACCAGCTTTTGGTAGCAGGAGCGTGGTCCCACAGTGGTCCACACCCTTACTCATGCTCTCAATTAGTTTTGGCAATCTGGGCCCCCTCCCCGATTGATCTGTCCTACTCATACCAGGGGGGGTCACAAGGGGTGTTGGCTTTGCGGGCCTCTAGCAGCCCCAAAGCAGAGAGTACCAGGATTCTGAG
>PUNQ01000040.1 GCA_003551845.1 Candidatus Nealsoniibacteriota bacterium | reverse complement strand
TATTAATATCTCCATATTATTATATTTATTATATTTATCATTTTATAATCTTTTTCAATTATATATTAAAAAGACTATCTATTCAATGCTAAATCCCTCTCCCCAGATTTTTACACCTCGTAGGTGTAAAAATGGGGAATAGGTTAAAAATTTTACACCTACGAGGTGTAAAAATGGGGTGTGCCGCGGGTGGGAATCGAACCCACAAGAGCTTGCGCTCAGCGGATTTTAAGTCCGCCCTGTATACCGGATTCCAGCACCGCGGCAATAACAATCCCCTTTTTACACCTACGAGGTGTAAAAAAGAGGGATGAGGCCTGGGCGGGATTCGAACCCGCGTATAACGGTTTTGCAAACCGTCGCCTTAGCCACTTGGCTACCAGGCCAATTGAAATTCAAAAGTTAAAGTTCCGGAGTTACTTTCTTTTTTCTGTAAGCCTTTAAAAAGTCCCCCTCCTTTACTTCTTCTTCTCCTTCGTAAAGCATTCCGAACTCCTCTCTTTCCGGTATTCTGTCAACATCTTTTTCTCCTTTCTTTATATTTATCAATTTTCCTTCACCGATTATCTCTTTTTCTTTAATAATTTTAACCGGTGTTCCTTTTTCAACTTTTCCATTTATGACTTTTCCACCCAAAATTTGTCTTTTTTTATCCGTTTTAAAGACTTCCAAAATCTTGGCGGTTCCGGTTTCTTCTTCCACTTCTTCCGCTTCCAGAAGCTTTTCCATCTCTTTTCTCACTCCCTCCGTCAAGTTATATATCACGTCGTAATTAAAAATATCAATTTCATTTTGTCTGGCTAATTCTTTGGCGGTATTATTCACCTTTACTCTGTAAGCTAAAATTTTCCCATTCCAGGTCTTCGCTCGATCAACATCATTTTCCGAGACTTCCCCAATTCCACAATCCAAAACATTTATTCCCACTTTTTCCCGAGGAAGTTTTTTCAAAACATTTTTAATTGCCTCCAAAGAACCCAATACGTCCGCTTTTATTACCAAATTAACCGCTTTTCCTTCCGGATTGAATTCTTCCGAAAAATCAATCATTCCTCCTTCACTCACTCTGGCGTCCCTGGCTTCTTTTTTGGTCTCAAAAACCCTGAACTCTTCACCGACATGCGGATTCATCTTTAAGCCCGAAGTTCGTGCCGGAGTGGATGGGGGCGCTTTCTTTAATTCCTCTTTCTTGAAGTTTTTTATTTCTCTGACCGTTCCGAAGCAACAATCGGTTCCTATAATGTCACCTTTTTCCAGTGTTCCTTCTTTGACGAGCAACGTTGCACTGACTCCTTTTTTGGGATCGATATGAGTTTCTATTACGACTCCTTCAGCCGGCTTTTCATAATCGGCCTCAATTTCTTCCATCTCTGCAATAAGAACAATCATTTCCAGCAGTTCTTTGATTCCGCTCTTTTCTTTTGCCGAAACTTGAACACAAGGAACTTTTCCTCCGTAAGACTCGACAAAGACGTCTTCCAAAGAGAGTTCTTTTTTTGCTTTTTCACAACAATTGGCGTCAGCTTTATCCATTTTATTCAACGCGACTATAAAGGGAATTCCGGCTTCTTTTAAATGCTTTATCGCTTCTTTGGTCTGCTTTTTAACACCTTCATCAGCGGCAATTACCAATATTCCTATATCCGCAACTTCCGCTCCCCTGGATCTCATAGCGGAAAACGCTTCATGTCCGGGTGTATCTATGAATGTTATTTTTTCTCCTTTTTCCTCAACCATATAAGCTCCGGTGTGCTGGGTTATCCCACCCGATTCTTTATCGGTTATCTTGAGATTTTTTATCGCCTCCAAAAGAGAGCTTTTCCCATGGTCAACATGACCCAAAACGGCCACTACCGGAGGTCTTTTTTTTGTTTTTTTGCTCATATTTTTTTGAATTAAATTTTATTAATCTTTAAAGATTCGAGTCCTACCTGTCGTTTCTTTTCATTTTTACCAATTTTTCAAGTTTCCACATCCGAATTTGTGCGGTGGGGGAGGGATTCGAACCCACGAATCCGTGAGGATTAACGGTTTTCGAAACCGCCGCCTTAAGCCACTCGGCCACCCCACCCGAACTCACATCATGATAGTTCTACGTCGAAAATTCACTGCTTCACCTTATAAACTTGAAAGCTGTGGACCCGGAGAGAATCGAACTCTCGACCTCATGCGTGCCACGCATGCGCTCTGGCCGCTGAGCTACGGGCCCTTTTTTGGCACATTCTTTATTATAACTAAATTACCAACTTTCTTCAAGAGTAAAATTTTCAGGAAAAATCACCCTTCTTTTATCGAGAGATATGTTTTCAAATTTTATTAAAATTCTATTTTCCGGTAACTTATTCAATCTCTCCGGCCATTCAATCACGATCAGATTTCGGGGGTCTCGAAGAAGCTTTTCAAAACCCATTTCGGAAAGGCAATCCCCCTCTTTTATTCTGTAAAGGTCGATATGATAAAGATGAAAAAATCTTTCTCCGTTAATTTCATATTTTTTCATTATAACGAAGGTGGGGCTGGTAATCTCCAATATTTTGAAATAAGCGGCGATCCCTCTTGCAAAAACCGTCTTTCCCGATCCAAGCTCTCCGGTTAAAGCAATGACCGTAGCATCATTTTTTTTGTCTTCTTTTTCGGTTATTTTTTTTGCCGTCTTTTTTCCCAATTTTTCGGTCTCTTTTTCATCGGTCGTAATTATTTTCATAAATTGACTTGACTTTTCATTTAAGTTAAACTTTAACATAGTAAAGAAAATTTTACCATAACTTCATAACATATATTCAACATGGAAAGTGATAGAAGAAAAATTACCGACGAAATAACGATATCGAAGCCGTTAGCGGAAAAATTAAAGACCGAGGCGAATAATATCCCTTCTTTCAAAAAAGAGATAGAAAATAGATTGAGTGAAGACACTTCTGATCTTTTCAACTTGATTATGGGTGGAGCCATAAATCTTAAAAGTTCGGATATTCATGTCGAGCCCTCGGAAGAAAAAGCAAAAATAAGGATAAGAATAGACGGTGTCTTACAAGATGTGCTCAACATAGAAAAAAGTATTTACAAAAGCATCCTTTCAAGAGCAAAGCTTCTTTCCGGAGTAAAATTAAATATTGAAAATAAGCCTCAAGACGGAAGATTTTCAGTATTATATCCGGGAAAAGAAGAGGAAAGATCAATTGAGATAAGAACGTCCACCCTACCTTCGGAATACGGAGAAACGATAGTGATGAGAATTTTGGATCCTCGAAAATTGATAACTTTGAGCAAGTTGGGACTTCGTGATGACTTGGAAACCATCTTCAAAAGGGAGATAAAAAAGCCGAATGGAATGATTATACTGACCGGTCCCACCGGCTCCGGTAAGACGACTACCCTTTATGCTTTTTTAAGATATATCAGAAGTTCGGAGGTAAAGATAATTACCATCGAAGATCCAATCGAATATCATTTGGAAGGAATATCTCAAACGGAAGTAAATCCCTCAAAGGGTTATGATTTTGCCAGCGGTCTGAGGTCAATAGTAAGGCAGGACCCGGATGCAATTTTAGTCGGTGAGATGAGAGATCTGGAGACCGTAAGCATAGGGCTACAAGCCGCTCTGACCGGGCACACCGTTTTCAGCACATTGCATACCAATGACGCTGCCGGAACAATCCCCAGAATGCAAGCTTTGGGAGAAGAGCCGGTAAACATAGCCCCCGCTTTGAATATAATAATAGCCCAAAGATTGGTCAGAAGACTTTGTGACAGATGTAGCGAAAAGATAAGAATAAAAGATTACGAAGACGAAAATTTATTGGAAAAAATAAAAAAGGTAATGGAAGATGTTCCCGATGACATAAATCCACATTGTTCGGAAGTAACCGAAATATACAATGCCAAAGGGTGTAAAAGCTGCCACATGACCGGATACAGTGGCAGAATAGGTGTTTTTGAAGCTTTGGTAGTAGATGAAGAGATAGAAAATTTAATATTCAAAAATCCTTCAGCGGCGGAAATAAGGAAAAAAGCTCTTGAAAAAGGAATGGTTACTCTGCTACAAGACGGCATCATAAAGCTCTTGGACGGAAAAACTACGGTAGAAGAAATAGAACGTGTATTGGGATTATGACTAAAAAAACAACTCCGGAACAAATGGATGAGGACCAAACTCTTGACTTGGCACTAAGACCGAAAAGGTGGGAAGAATACATAGGTCAAGAAAAGGTAAAAAGAAACATCCGAATAATAATAGAGGCAGCGGAAAAAAGAGGTGATAAAGCTCCGGAACATATGCTTTTTCACGGTAATTCCGGACTGGGAAAGACCACCTTGGCCTATCTAATGGCCAAGGAGATGAAGACGGGGATAAGAATCACTTCCGGTCCGGCCGTCAAAAAAGCGGGCGAATTAGCGGCCATACTGACCAATCTCTCGGAAGGAGATATTCTTTTTATAGATGAAATTCACCGACTGAACAAGGTTTGTGAAGAAATGATATATCCGGTTTTGGAAGAATTCAATCTCAACCTGGTTGTCGGCAACGGTCCGATGGCGAGAACAGTCGACTTAAAAATTCCTCAATTCACTTTGATAGGAGCGACCACACAATTAGCTCTGCTTTCCGGTCCGCTGAGAAACCGCTTCGGAGCAACTTTCAGATTGGAACCCTACAGTCAAAAAGAGATAGAAAAAATAGTAAAAAGATCAGCCGACCTTTTGGGAGTTGAAATAGATAAAGAATCGATAAAAAAGATAGCGGAACGATCTCGTTTTACTCCGAGAGTGGCAAACCGGCTTTTAAAAAGAGTGAGAGATTTTGCACAGGTAAAAAAAGATGGGAAAGTGACTCCGGAGATTACCGACACCGCTTTTAAAAACTTGAACGTGGACAAAAAAGGATTGGAGTCCGGAGATATAAATATTTTAAACACCTTGATAGAAAAATTCGACGGTGGCCCCGCCGGATTGAAGGCACTGGCGGCGGCATCCAACGAAAGACAAGACACCATTTTAGAAATATATGAGCCTTATTTGGTTCAAATAGACTTCATAAAAAGAACTTCTCGTGGCAGGGTGGCAACAAAAAAGGCCTATGATCACTTGAATAAAAGCTACGACTAATTCCCCTTTTTACACCTACGAGGTGTAAAAAGGGGACTGAAATTATGGCGGGACACAGTCATTGGAGTAATATAAAAAGAAAAAAAGAGAAAAAGGACAAAAAGAGAGCGAAAAAGTTCGCTCGCCTTTCGAAGATGATAATTACGGCGGTAAGAGAAAGTGGAGGAGAAAAAAATCCGGATATGAATCCGGCTTTAAGCACTGCCATTGAGAAAGCGAAGGCGGAAGACATGCCCAAGGAAAATATAGAAAAAGCGATCAAAAAAGGTGCCGGAGAAGGACAATCCGGAGCTCTTGAAGATTTCATGCTGGAAGTTTACGGCCCCAACGGGCTGGCGGTAATTATTCAAGGAGTTACCGATAATAAAAATCGAACCGTTTCCAAGATAAATCAAATTTTAAAGCCGGCCGGTGGAAAACTGGCCAAGCCGGGATCGGTCACTTGGCTTTTTGAGAGAAAAGGAGTGATCGAAATTGAAAAATCGGAAGAAAATGAACTACTGGCAATAGAAGCGGGAGCGGAAGACATAAAATACGATGAAGAAACGATGCTTGTTTATACCGCTCCCGACAAACTCGATGAAGTAAAAAATAAAATCAAAGAAAGTCTGTCCATAGAGTCGGCGGTATTGGGTTATAAACCGAAATCAAAAACAGTCACCGAGCCAAAGGATGAAAGTTTTTTGGAAAAATTGGAAGATCACGACGAAATCGAACAAATTTATTTTACTCATAAATAGAATGATAATTTTAGGAATAGACCCGGGAACGGCAACTACCGGATACGGAGTAATAAAAAAAGAAAACTCCACCATTACCTGTATGGAATACGGGATTATAAAGACGGACAAAAAATTATCCGACTCTGAACGATTAAAGAAAATTGAAGAAGAAATTTGTAAAATTTTTAAACGTTTCTCTCCATCCGTTTTGGCGGTCGAAAAAGTTTACTTCAGAAAAAACGTAAAAACGGCCATGGTGGTAAGTCAGGCCAAAGGAGTAATTCTTTTGAAGGCGGCCAAGGAGGAAATTCCGGTCTACGAGTTTACTCCTTCACAAATAAAAGCGACCATAACCGGGCACGGCAATGCAAAAAAGATGCAAGTTCAAAGAATGATTAAAGCCCAGTTGAAATTGAAAGAGATTCCCCGACCCAACGATGCCGCCGACGCCTTGGGGGCCGCCATATGCGGAGGTCAAAAAGTAAACAGAGATCTCTTGACTACTTGACTATCCTCATAAATCTTCTCTTTCCTATTTTAATAACCATTCCGTCTTCTATTTCTATATCCTTTTTCCAGCTTTCAATCTTTTTTTTATCAATTGATACGGCCCCCTGTTTTATTAATCTTTTTGCCTGCGATTTTGATTTTACGAGTCCCGTTGCATAAACCAAATTAAGAGCTCCCATTTCCTTTTTTTCAATCTTTTTTTCAGGAATTTCTTCGGGAATATCTCCCTTTTCAAAAATATTCTCAAATCTTTTTTCAGCCTCTTGAGCCTCTTTCTCTCCGTGATAAATTTGGACTATCGCCCGAGCCAATTCTTTTTTTAATTCTTTTGGATTTTTTTCTTCCAATTCCTTTTTCACCCGCTTCAACTCCTTTTCGGGATAGAAAGCACAAAGCTTAAAATAATCAAAAATTAAATCATCATTGAGAGACATTATTTTTCCGTACATATCGGCCGGTTCATCCACTATGGTAACCACATTACCCCAACTGGTCGACATCTTTCTTCCATCGAGACCGTACAGCATTTGAGAGGTCATTATTTGTTGAGGTTCTTGATTAAAAATCTTCTGTATTTTTCTACCCGTTTTTAAATTGAATAACTGATCGAATCCACCTATCTCCACATCAGCTTCAACCATTACCGAATCATACCCTTGAAGAAGAGGATATGCCAATTCATGAATTCCTATCGGCTTATCTTCATCCCACCTTTCCTTGAAGTTTCTTCTCCTTATCATCTGTTGTGCAGTAAAATTCATTCCCAAGGATAAAAAGTCTTCCACTTTCATTTTTCCCAGCCACTCACTGTTATGTCTGACTTCCACCTTATCCATATCCAATATTTTTCCTATTTGATCTATGTAGCCTTCCATATTTTTTTTCACCTCTTCTTCGGTAAGAGGGGTTCTCATCGCTTGTTTATCGGAAGCATCTCCTATACGAGCAGTAAAATCACCTATTATTAAAACCACTTGATGACCCAACTTTTGAAAGCTTTGCAACTTCCAAAATTGAGATGCTCTTCCCAAATGTATTTTGGGCCCCGTAGGATCAACTCCCAGTTTAATTCTTAATTTTTCCCCGGACTTCAATTTTTTCTCAAGTTCTTTTTTATCAATAATATCTTCCACTCCCCGTTCCAAAATATTTTTTATTATTTCTTCTTTTTTCATATTTTTATTTTTAGATATACAGTGTGTAATGGGGTAATTTTAACATAAATAATTAAATCATTAAATTCCAAATTTTTTATTTAAATTGGACAATTTTATCATAATTGATTATAAAGATATAAATGGTATAATGATTGCTGCAATGAGAAAATTAATCAAAAAAATTAAAAAAATAATCCCGACCCTATTTTATATAGTGGTTATTTTGGTTTTTTCTTCCATCTTCTTGGGAGCAATCAGTTTTATTTATTTTGCCAGAGATCTTCCCCGACCGGATAACTTCGTTGACAGAACAATAAGTAGGCCGACCAGAATTTACGACAGAAGCGGAGAAAATTTACTTTATACGGTTCACGGAGAAGAAAGAAGAGAGCTCATATCGATAGAAGACGTTCCGGATCATTTGATAGAAGCATTACTTTCAGCCGAGGACTCCAACTATTATGATCATTACGGTATAGATTTGGAAGGAATAGGTCGATCAGTACTAATAAATTTACGAGAAAGGAGTCTTTCAGCCGGAGGGTCAACGATATCTCAACAATTAGTCAGGTCAGCTCTTTTGACTCATGAAAAAACTTTCATGCGAAAAATAAGAGAGGTAATCTTAACCATCGAATTGGAAAGAAAATATTCCAAAGAAGAAATTTTGGAGTTTTATTTTAATCAAATTCCTTTCGGTCATAATATTTACGGAATCGAAACCGCCGCTCAATCATTTTTCAATAAATCAGCTTCCGAATTGACGGTTGCCGAATCGGCAACTCTCGTAGCCATGATAAGATCACCTTCTTCACTTTCTCCCTACGGAGACAATTTGGACGCTTTAATGGGAAGAAGAAACTATGTCATAAACAGGATGGCACATCTCGGTTATTTAAACGAAAAAGAGCGAGAAGAAGCTATAGATGAAGAACCCGAATTTTCAAGATTCAGAAACTATTTGAGAGCTCCTCATTTTGTTTTACATATAAAACAACAACTGGAAAATCATTACGGAGCTGAATTTTTAAATGAAAGAGGATTAAAAATATATACCACCATAGATTTCGAACTACAAAGAAAAGCTGAAAACGTGGCCAGAATAATGGCAGAACAAAACAGCGCTCAATTCAATGCTCACAATATGTCCATAGTCATGACTGATCCGAATACCGGTGAAATTTTAGCATTGGTCGGTTCAGCGGACTATTTCGGAGAAAAATATCCGGAAGATTGTGTTCCCGGTAGATCTTGTCTTTTTGATCCTTATACGAATGTAGCTTTGAGAGGAAGACAGCCCGGATCGGCATTCAAACCTTTCATTTATGCAAAAGCTTTTGAAAACGGATACAGTGGAGAAACTACGGTAATAGACGAAAGAACAAACTTCGGAACCCTGGCCAATCCTTATATTCCGAGAAATTACGATAATCGCTTTCGTGGTGAAGTGAGTCTAAGAGATTCATTGGCTCAATCCTTGAATGTTCCGGCAGTAAAAGTTTTGGATGAAATGGTAGGATTAAGACAGGGTATAGAGTGGGCGGAAAGATTCGGAATAACCACTTTTACCGAAGATCCTTATCATTACGGGCTTTCTTTGGTGCTGGGAGGAGGAGAAGTCAACCTTTTGGAATTAACCTCGGCATATTCCGTTTTTGCCGCTGACGGAATGAAATCACCAACCGCATCAATTTTAAAAATAGAAGACGGATCGGGTAATATAATACAACAAAAAAATTCAACTCAAAGAAGAGTGGTAAGCTCTTCCGTAGCGCAAGAAATAACCGATATATTAAGTGATAACGAAGCAAGAGCACCCATTTTCGGAAGCAATTCCATACTCCATTTTGAAAATGAAAAAGTAGCCGTTAAAACGGGGACGACTCAAAATTTCAGAGACGGTTGGATAGTCGGTTATACTCCGGATATAGCAATCGGAGTATGGGCCGGAAATAATAATAATGAAAGAATGTTGAATTCTCCCGGAGTATCGGTAGCCGGACCGGCCTGGAGAGTATTAATGGAAGATTACGTTAGAAACTGATTACCTATTCTTAATAGGCATAACCACGTATAAAAAATCGTCATTTCCCACCGGAACAATCTTTCCCGGACCATCTTCTCCACTCATGGAAAAAACTATTTCAGCCGCTTTTATTTGTTCCAAACCATCCTTTAAAAAGCGATGATTGAATGAAATTTTAACTTCTTCTCCTTCCACTTTAGCTTTCATTTCGGTTTCATATTTTCCGAGATCATTATCTTCACTGGATATTAAAACTTTATCCTCCTTCTCATCGGCATCAATAGTAACTTCATTAACTTTTCCGCTAAATAAACTGGCGGCTTTTATTTTATTTAAAAATTCCTCTTTTTCAAGCAATACTTGAGTATCCGTTTTTTCCGGAATAATAGCTTCATAATCGGGATAATCTCCTTCTATAAGCTTAGAAACCAATTGAATTTTTGGATGGTCCGTTTCATCCATTGAAGATTCAAATAAAACTTGGTTCGAATCGAATTTTATTTCAATTTCATCTTCTTCAATAAAAATATTCAATAATTCTTTAGCCGCTTTCTGAGGTAATATGAAAGAAAAATCATTCTTTATCTTTTCTTCTAAAAATAATATTTTTTCGGCCAACCTATAGCTGTCCGTAGCGGCTAATTTTAAAGTTTTTCCCTTAAATTGAAAATAGACCCCCGATATTTCCGGTTTAACTTTAGTACTTGAAGGTATATCGACGACTTGTTTTAAGCCTTCCATTAATTTGTCATTTTTTATTTTCAATACTTTTTCAGCTTCAACTTCCGGAATTATTGGAAAATCATCCGCACTCAACCCTTTTATCTCCGTTTTATAATCTTCACAAACAACTTTTAAATCATTATTATCACTTTCCACTTCAACTTTTTCTTCTCCGGGTAAAAGACCTATAAAATTAGAAAAAAGGTCAAGAGGAACCGTGGTTTCACCATCTTCTCCTATTTTGGATAAAGACCACCATTTAACCCCGACTTCCAGATCGGTAGCGGAAAGGGATAAAAAATTATTTTCAGTTTTTATATGTATATTCTTTAATATGGGCAAAGAAACGGATTTGGTAGCGATTCTACCGGCAATAGCCAATCCTTTTTTTATTTTATCTTGACGGATTTTAAATTTCATAAATTTTAATTATTAATTAATTATTTTTTTAAAAGGTTATTGTTTTTATTAGTGTTTTGGAAAACTTTATTTTTAAGTTGATTTTTAAGTCAATAAAAGGGTATGGAAAAGATATGCCGATAGTATTGATAAGTTGTTAATAATTTTATAATTTTTTTTAATCTCTTTTTATTAACTTTTTTTCAATAGGTATTTAACTTCTTTTTTAACATCTTTTCCACAGGCTTCAAAATTAAACGGAAAGCATCATCTGTTTGATTAAAGAAATTTCTTCTTTTATATCTTCATCTGTATCCAATTTCTTTTTGATTTTTTTATAAGAATACATAACGGTAGTATGATCTTTACCACCCATTTTTTTACCGATAAAAGGAAATGAATATTCCAACTCTTCTCTTAAAAGATACATGGCCACTTGTCTCGGTTTAACAATCTCTTTTTTTCTGGAGCTTCCTTTCAGATCATTTTCGGAAATATCATAAAATTTACTTACGGCTTTTGTTATTTGAGAAGAAGAAACATTTTTTGTAGGAGATTCGAGAATATTTTTCAATATTTTTTCAGCTTCTTTTTTTGTTATTTTTTTTCCGGTCAGCTTATGATGAGCGACGAGTTTATTAAGAGCTCCTTCCAATTCGCGAATGTTTTTTTGGATATTTTCAGCTATATAAGAAGATACTTCTTCGGATATATTGAATTTTTTTTCTTGAGCTTTGGTTTTTAATATGGCCAATCTGGTTTCCAGATCGGGAAAATTTATATCGGCTATCATTCCACCTTCAAAACGCGATCTCAGTCTTTCGGTTAAAGATCTTATTGATTTGGGAGGTCTGTCCGAAGAAAGAATGATTTGTTTATTTTTTTCGTAAAGGTCGTTGAAAGTATGAAAAAATTCTTCTTGAGTTTTTTCTTTTCCCGATAAAAATTGAATATCATCAATTATCAGAACATCTATATCCTTATATTTTGATTTAAAATGTTCCATTTGGCCGTTTTTTATACCGTTAACGACCCCGGTAATGAATTTTTGAGCGGGAATATATTTTACTTTTTTTGAAGATTTTTTAACTTCGTTTCCTATGGATTGTAAAAGATGAGTTTTTCCCAGTCCCACCTTACCGTATATAAAAAGTGGATTATAAACTTTTCCGGGATTTTCGGCTACCGCATAAGCGGCCGCGTGTGAGAGCTCATTAAATGGTCCGACAATAAAATTTTCAAAAGTATATTTTGGGTTCAAATTGGACTTTTTATCAATCTGAAATTCTTCAAATTCCATCTGCCCTTCATTGTCTTCTTTTTTGATTTCTTCCTTTTTCTTTTTTTTCTTTCGGCGAGTATTTTGTTCTATTATGTAATCGACACGATCAACTTTTTCTCCGACACTTTTAACCGCTTCAATTATGGTTTCATTATGCTTATTTTTTAACCACTCTTTAGTGAAAGCATTGGGCACGGCAATTTTTATTTTACCGTTTTCATACTCCATTAATTCGGTATTTTTGAACCAGGTATTGAATTTCGTAGGTGAAATGGCAAGCTGAACCTCTGCCAAAATTGATTCCCAAAGCTTTTCTTTTTTCATCTTTTATTTTAATTACTGTGGAAAAAGTATAACATAAATGGAAAATCAAAAAAACTCTTAAAAAGTGGAAAAAAATGGGGAAAAATTGTTGAAAAATAAATAAAAAGAGTAAAAAATTCTTAATAATTATTACTAATTAAATTTAAAAAAAAAGAGATGATAAACTTTTTCTTCTAAAAGTTATCCACAAGTTTTTAAGAAATTATGAATTTTCTATTTTGACTTTTTGATTCATTTCAATTAAAATCTATACCAGTCAATAAATATTCGGTAAAATAAAAAAAGAAAATGTCAAAAACTTATAAACCGAGCAAAAAAAAGAGAAAAAAGAAGCACGGATTTTTAAAAAGAAAAAAAAGCAAATCGGGAAAGAAAGTTTTAAAGAGAAGAAGAAAAAAGGGAAGAAAAAAGCTTTCCGCTTAGCTTAAAGGGTGGTTATTTTAACTCCTTATTATTTTATTAAAGAATGATTCCCAAAAGAAACAGATTGAAAAAGAAGAAAGATTTTGAAGAAACTTTCAAGAAAGGAAAAAGATTAAAAAGTGAATTTTTAGAAATCAGGATCAGAAAAGTGAATAAAAAGGACAAGAAGATCGCCTTTGTGGCACCGGTCAAGGCATTTAAAAAAGCGACGGAGCGCAATAAAATGAAGAGAAAGATGAGAGAGGCTTTTAAAGGATTAATGAAAAATTTGGATGAAGGTGTGAGAATAATAATTATCGCCGGATCCGGTGCTGAAAAAAAATCGATTGAAGAGCTTGAAAAAGCAATTAAAAAGCAATTAGTTCAATTTAAATTTTTGAAAGAATGATAGGTAATTTTTTTTACGTCGTATTTTATCAACCGCTTTTTAACCTTCTAATTTTTCTTTACAATAATTTGGGTGATTTGGGATTAGCGGTGATATTTATCACTTTGATAGTGAAGGGGGCTCTGTATCCGGTCTCGGCGAAAGCGACCAAATCACAAAAGGCACTGAAAAACCTTCAGCCGAAAGTGAAAAAACTCCAGGAAGAATATAAGGAAGATAAAGAGAAACAGGCGGAAAAAGTAATGGAGCTCTATAGTAAGGAGGGTGTAAGCCCCTTTTCGGGAATCTTGCCGCTATTTATTCAATTCCCGGTCATAATAGCTCTTTTTCAAATATTCAGACGAGGATTGGGCGCCGGAGAGCTGGTTCATCTTTACAATTTTATTCATAAACCGGAAGTGGTTGAGTATTTATCATTGGGGATTCTGGATTTATCCGAGCCGAATATAATTTTAGCCGTATTGGCGGGGCTCGGACAATTTATTCAAGTCAGGATTACCATGCCGAGCTCTTCCGAAGAAGAAAAGAAAAAAGGAGGAATCGGAGAAATAATGAAAGGACAAATGAAGTTCGTCTTACCTATTTTTACAGTCTTTATTCTTTCCAGTCTGCCTTCGGCGGTCGGTGTGTATTGGATAATTACCATTATTTTTTCTCTGGTCCAGCACAAATTAATAAAAACGGAAGAAGAAAATTTGAAGGAAAAAGCAGTTTAGATATATTTTTAAACCAATGAAATAAAAAAATGATAGAAGAAAGTGAAATTAAAAAGATGAAAAAAATAGCGGAAGAGTTTTTTTCCAAAATAGATCCGGAAATCAAAGTTGATCTTGAAAAAGAAAATGAAAGAGATATAAAAGTCAATGTAGAAATGGAGAATCCACAGGTTTTAATCGGAGAAAACGGAAAGACATTGAAAGGAACGGAAAGACTTTTAAGGCTGGCACTCATAAATAATATAGAACAAAGAATCTATGTGAGCCTGGATATAAACAACTATAAAAGAAAGAAGCGAGAGTATTTGGAGCAAAAGGCAAGGGAGGCGGCCGATGAAGTTTCTTTAACCGGAGTGGAAAAAAGAATGCCCGCCCTGCCGGCGGCCGAAAGAAGAATAATTCATATTGAATTGGAGAGCAGAAAAGACGTAACGACCGAAAGCGAAGGAGATCCTCCGGAAAGACACGTCGTCATTAAACCCCTTTAATTTTTCTTTCTCTTATTTTTTGTACTTCTTCCGGAGTGGAGGTTATTATCTGATCTTCGGTATAAGAAGCGATTACTTTCATCGCCACATGTTTTTTACCTGCAAAAAAGACACCCTCACCCACTTCTCCTTCCAAGAGGATGTATTTTTCTTGGTCGGTAAGATTGAATGTTTTCTGAATCATATCGATTACCGCGGGAGATTGTTTCAGAAGAAAGCGAAGTGCCGAATTGGTAATTATCGGTTTTCCGTATTCGGATTTCATAAAGTCGGCAACATCTTGAGTAATGGTAGTCACTCCCAAACCGTATTTACGTGACCTTTTAACCAGGCCGAAAAGAAAGGACGCACCGTCTTCATTTTGCATCATCCACCAAGCCTCGTCTATTATCAGAATTCTTCTCTTTTGACTGCGAGTAATCGTTTTCCAGATATAGCGCATTATCATGAACATGGCCATCGGCCTCAACTCGTCTTCCAAATTCCTTATGCCGAAGACGGTTAATTTATTATCCATTGAAACGTTGGAATATCTATTGAAGAATTCGGAATAAGCTCCCCTGGTAAATCTTCTCAGTCTTATAAGTAATGATCCGGTTCCTTCCATGGACTCCAAAACGTCTTCCAAGTCGGAAAGAATTGGGATTTTATCATCCCAGGTATCGGGATCACTTTGAGGAGTGATATCCTTGGCGGCATAGGTTTCTTTCAGGGCTTGATCTATCATGGCATCTTCTTCATTGGAAAGCCCTCCGAGCATTATCCGTATAAAGCCGACCAGGTTGACTATGTTGGTTCTCAAGGTATCTCCCGGTCGCTCTCCCGGTCCCGGTTTGGGTAAGTCGAAAGGATTAATATGACTGTCGGATCCGAGAGAAATATTGTAAAACTGTCCACCCACTTCTTCCGCCAAAGTCTTATATTCATTTTCCGGATCGATGACGATAACTTCCGTCCCGGCCATCAGGGATCTTATAGATTGCAATTTAACCAAATAAGACTTTCCGGAACCGGAAGTTCCGAAGACCACCTGGTTGGGGTTTTCAAGGCTGAATCTGTCAAAAAGGACCAAAGAATTATTATGCATGTTCACTCCGTAGAGAATTCCTTCATCCGAGCTCAAATTGGCCGATATGAAAGGAAAAATACTGGAAAGGGGGCGAGTATTCATTCTGGTGTGAGTTTGAAGCTTATCGAGCCCGTAGGGAGCGGTACTGACAAATGCCTCCTTTTGTTGAAAGAGGGCCGGCTTGACATAAACCACTTTCGATTCGAATATTGATCTTAAACTGGTTTCTATATCCGAAATTTCTTTATCATTATCACCGTATATGGTTATATAAAGACCCAGCTTGAACATTCTTTCTTCTGCCGACTGGAGACGATCTCGAAGCTCTTCCAAGTCTTGATATGCGGTAGTGAGAATGGGATCCCTAACCAATCCCTTTTCCCTGTTTTCGGACATTTGTGCTTGCACTTCGGTTAATTTTTTCCTGAGCCTTTTCAAAGTTTCTCCGGTATCGACGGGATGAATAAAAAAGGATATGTCCATTTGAGCGTCCAAATTAACAATCGGAGAAAGCCATCCGCTGGTCAGATAATGAGGGTAAGAAAAAACGAAAAAGGACTTGGATAATTTTTCACCGAATTTCAGATATTTTTGCTCTTCTTCAATGAAAGAAGGGGCAATGATATCTTTTATGCTCAATGTCGAAGGATCGGTAGTCGGATCGGGCCCTTTTTCTTTTCCCAAAAGATCATCTATTTTACCTTTTATGTCGTCAAGCATTTTTTATGGACATCAATTTATTAATTCTTGAGGAAATTCGGGATAATAGCCCGTTTCCGCCTCTTTCGGATGGTGAAGCATCCAAAAGAGCTCTACCAGCTCCGAGCTGGACAAGGGCGCGGCTTGAAGACCACAGCGCCTGAGACCGAGAGCCACAAACTGCATTCTTTCCATTAATTGTTTTCTCAACCTATTAAAATTTTCTTCGGTTAATTCGGAAGTGGGAGTTTCATAAAAATTGTAAGGAACCACTATGAAGAATCTTTTGGTCAAAATGGTTTCTTCTCTGACGAAATTTTCTATGAATTCTATATAACTTCTGGTCTGATGCTTTAATAATTCGCTTTCTTGTTTTTTTTCCCAACCCCTTATCATATCAATGTATCCGGTTAAATTCGCCTTTCTGGATTGAACGACTATCTGACAGGTAAAATCCAGGGAATTTAGAAAGAGTTGAAATTGATTTATTATCGCCGTTTGCTCTTCGGTTGATTTAAGAGCTAAATTTACCGAAGAAACCATGAGAATTGCTCGCAAAGATCTGTTTTTAAGAATTAAGGTTCCTTCCCTTATTTGACTGATTTCCAAAAAGCTTTGAGTGCTTTGTTTTTTCATATTAAGAAAGCTCTATATTTTTAGACATTTTATCCAATCTACCCGTTTTTCTCGATACTTCGTACTTGGTTTCTTTCTCATCATCGACATCTTTCATCTCCTTCATTTTGATCGCCTTCGGGTAAACTTCTTTCTTTTCCCAAAAATAAGTTTTGGTTCCGGATAATCTGAAGGTTATATATTTACCGATTAGAGAAACCAGGGGTTGCTCATCTATTTTTCCGAAAGTTATCGTTAAGACGAGCCCCCCGATAACCATTGCGGAAAAAACAAAGCCCAAAAAACTTTCTATAACCACGAAAAGAAAACCTATGGTCGCCATCCCGCCCAGAAGAACGAGAAACTGCTTGAAGCTGGCCGGACCGAATATTTTAGCCTCATAGTCTATATAGCGTGGTATTTTGAACTTCATGATGAGCTTGGATGAATCGTACACTCATTTTATCATAAAAAAAGAGAGGGTAAAAGGGTTGACAATATCATTAAATTATTTTATTATAAATAAAAGGAAGAGTTCATTAACATAAAAATAAGGAAATAAGAAGAAAGGAGAATTCCGGATGAAAAAAACTTTAGTTTTTATAGTAATAATGGCAATGGTAATAGCTCTCTTAACGACGTTCTTATTATACGGCGGACTCATGGAAATTGAAGAAATAACCGGAATGGAGATAATGGAAACATTTTCGTCGATGTGGAGACTGGTGACCGTGTCGTTCGCATTAATTTTAATCCTTTCACTGCTCAGAGTAAAGACACTTGATGAAAAAAAAGCGGGAGTATATACTCGCTTCGGAAAATACGTGAAAACTCTGGATCCCGGACTTCACATATTCCCTGTTTGGGGAGAGATAATAGTGATGGATGCAACTGAAATCAGCATCCCACTTTATCAAATGGACGAAGAGAGAGAAGAAGATGATGAAGAAGACGATCGAAACGAAGAGATGTGGATAGATTTTCCCGACGGATCTTTAAAGCCGTTGGGGGCAAAAATTTTAGTTGAAATATACAAAAAGAATCAGCCCTATGACGTGGAAATAAGACAAGAAGAAGAGGACGGCTCTAATCAAGCTGAAGAAAAGAAGAGGACAGGCAGCTATCGGGCGGCTTTTAAGAACAAAGACTGGGAAAGCTTTAGAAAAACTGCGAGAATGGCGGCTGAAGGTTTCATTTATAATTATCTATCCGACTTCGAATCTATGGATGATGCTCTAAAAAAGAAAGGACGGGGATTTAATCTTGTCCGAGATGCAGAGAGAGACAGAAGGAGCAAGGCTCAGGCCGAAGAACTGAGAAATCAACTCAGAAGGCTGGGCTATGAGGTAATTCGGATAACCGTTTCCGGATACAGACTCGACCCGGAAACCAAAAAGGCCAGAAGGAACATTCAAATCGCAAGAAGAAAAAAAGAGGCGGAAGAGATCAAGAAATTAGCTGAAAAAGAGAAAGGAAAAGGGCTCGGCGACCGTGAATATGAAGAAATGAAGCCGGTCAGAAAAATAGCGAATCTTTTTCAAAATGCGGGATATCCGAAACCATTGGAAAGAGCCATAGAACTCTTTAAACTGAAAAAGGCTGCGGAAAATGGACAGTTGTACAGGGGAGAGTTCAGTATTGAGGGTAGCCAGCTATCTTCAATATTTGCAGAATTGGGAATAAGCCGAGAATTAGCCGGAAAAATAAGGACAATTATAGGAGGAGAAGCAAGTGAAAACGATACCCCGAGAGCGGGATTCGTAAGGGAAGATGAAGATGAAGAAGATATAAATCCGGAAGAAGTTTCTCTCCTGTGTACGGGAACAAAGGGGCAAAAATTTACTTTATAGAAACAGATCGATAATATGGACTAAATTTGCCGGCTTGAAAAATGCCGGCATTTTTTATTCAATCGGCTCCCTGTATTTATCCGGACCCTTGTTTTGTTTTTTTGAAGATTTGAATCCGACTCGGTCTTTCCCCGGACCCAAAGAAGATCTTTCAATATCGGAAAGAAGAACATCCTCCATTATCGATTTTATATTTTTTGCCTTTTCTTCAGTTATATTCAATTTTTCAACAAGAAAGGGTACCATGTCTTCTTTTTCCATCTCTCTTTTTTTATATCTGACGATCAGTTCGGCCAAGATGGCGGAAGGGCTTTCAAATATATATTCAATAAGATTATCGGGATCGGCATCGGTCTCCAAGTTGAATTTCTTTACTATCTTTTGAATTATCAAATAATTTTTTTCTTTTTCCGTTAAGGTCATTTTTTTAAGTTTTTAAATAGTACCCATACCGGGTTGTCCGGTACCCGCATGATCGGACCGGGAATCATTTTCGGATTCCGATAAATTATCGGCTTCTTTTTCAATAACTTTGACTATGCCTTCATGCCAATTTTCTTTATTTTTGACAACGACACCTCTTAGAGCTTCAACCGTCTTTTTATAAGTTTCTTCATTTATCTCTCCGACACCTTCGACGTCTTTAAAAGTTTCGTTGTATGATCTCGGGTCCTTACTTATATTTTTTAGGTTATCAACTCCTTCCAACAAGGCTCTCTTTTGGTGCGTAGAACTTTTTTCACTGATTGATTCCATTCCGGCCGGATTTTGAATCATCAGTCTGGCTATTGTGGCCTTGTCCTCTTCCGACTTGGCTTGACTCAGGTTTATCTTTGACAATTGCGAAGCCGATCTGTTTTCAATGTCTCTAACCATCTTTGATCTTCCCTCGGTTTCATTTTCTGCCAAATCTATATTAAGTGTGGGATCGACATTTATAGCCGATCTAAGGACGTCTCCGTCAAGGCGGGATTGATTTTCGGCGATCGCTTTTCTGGTGGTCGAATCAAGAGAGACGTCTCCCTTAACGAATCTTCTCATCAAAGTTTCTATTGCCTTCAATTGGGCGGATGTTCCGGAGAAATCCGAAACGCTACTCTTTAGCTCTTTATTGCTCATTTCTTTCAACATCATTTTTTGTGTACCTTCATCCAGATTGCCGAACCTGTCTTTGGCCCTTTCTTTTTCTTCGTCGGACATTTTATATTTTCCGGTGCCGGCTCTCTTGTAAAGCTCTTTTTCCGCCTCCCTTCTTTCATATGGTGTTTTGCGCTCATTTTTTGACATCCTTTCAAGTTCCTCATTGGTGGCGTCCTTAGTTAATGACTTACTCTTTTTGGCGATATCGGATTGTGATGCGATCGCTTCGGGAGATTTTCCGGCGATATCTCTACTTACGAATCTTCCTCCCTTGGCGGCGTTCAGCTCGGCTCCATACCGTAATTTTCCGAGCATGCCGGCACTGTCATATTGCCTTTGTAATTCCTCTATATTCTCTTGAGTTGATCCGAGTGCCATTTTGTCGCTGAAATCTTTTCTCATCGCCTTGGCTTGGGGGGCGGCGACTTTTTTGAAGCCGGTGGCGGTTGATTTTACTCCGTCAATTATAGCTTTGGCTCCGGCGGGCATCATTCTTTTTGAAAGCAGTCCGGCGATACCCAAAAATACGGACAAGGTCAAATAATAGACAAAGATAGTGCCGATGCTTCCGTATTCAAAGATGTCGGGTGGCGTATCGGGACGAAAAGGAGCGACGGCGATTGTTGACAAAAGGAGGAAAAAGAAAAGAGCGACACCCAAAAAGGACCAGCCCACCAGAGCATTCCACCACTTTTTAAAAAGAGATTCGGTACTCGGCAAGACCCAGGCGACAAAAGCCAAGGGAGAGAGGATGGCCAAAATTTGAATTATGAACGTTCTGGCATAAAAAAGGAGAGTGTAAAGGTATATTATCGAACCCAAAACAATACTGGTAAAGATAGTTAAAATAGCGGTAATTATCTGGGGCAGAAAAACTCCGAACATTAAAATGGTGAAGGCGACCTGTTTTAAAGGAGCGGTAAACGGAACGGCGAGAGCCACTATAGTTACCGTGAAAAAGGCGGTAAATTGAGTTATTTGATCTTGGGCAACCGTAAAAATGGAGCTGGTTAGTTCCGCCCCCAAGTCAACCCGGTAAAAAGTATTCAAGATTATATGAGAAATATCGACGACTATACCGACCAGCACCAGGCTGAAGTTCACCAACAAGGCAACGATGATCAGCTTGGGTAATGTTTTTTTGGCGTGGTAGTCTTCCCGATTCAGTATGGTGGCTATTCCGATTACGACCAGGGCGATTATTATTGCCGTATTCGCCAGGCTGGAAGTGAATTGCCATCCTATTTGAACGAATTCACTTTCCATTATTTGCAGATTTGTCGGATCGGAGGCGATATCCAAAAGGTGGACACCCAGATAAAGGGCGGCCATAGATATGAAAAGAAAATAGAAAAGAGCGACAAAAAACCCTTTAAACGGTCCGGTCAATTCCGAAATACCCTCCAAGGAGGCGGTAAAAAAGTCGAAGATACCGGTTCCGATCAGTGCTTCGGAAAAGAGGGGAATGATTAAAAAGAGAAGACAAAAAAGAAGAAAAGTCTTTTTGGTTACGACTCCTGAAAGGCTTTGGAATATATTTTTACTTATCTTTTTTAAAAAATTATACATTTTAATTTACTTTTTCTCTGATTATAAATTCCATATCTCTTCTTATTCTTCCGACGCACTCTGTCTTCCCTTCACATTCTTCGGGATAAGCGAACTCGTAATGCCAAAAGTTTCCATCGGGATGTCTATATCCTGCCGGGGCTATTGAGATTGTGTAACGGTCGGGAACCACATTGAAGCTATCTTCTTGATCGGGATCTCTGAGCGTTCTCATCAATGAAGAAGATCCTTCTTTACAATTATCTCTAACTCCGCCTCTGCAGAAATATATAATCCCCTCACCCGAGCCGGCAACGCTTCTGTCCAAAGTGACTCTATGGGTGTAGGAAGAAGGATCGACTCCCAGGGCGGGCTCGTGCCTTATGAGTTCCATGCAATTTGATTCTCTGTCGACTATGGCATCAAAGTGATCCATATCCGCGGCCGGTCTGGAGATCTGTTTTTCACATATCGGAACCTCTTCTCTTCCGAAAAATACGTATCTGTATTCAACCTCCGTTCCGTCATAAAAGGCCAAAGGACATCCCCCCCCGGTCGAATCTCTTCTGTAGCCCAGCCTGGAGCCATCCTCCGCTCCCATTTCTTCAGCGGTGGGACAGGTGCTGTCTTCATCCAACTCTTCGCTCGTTTTTTCTCCTATTGCTTCCCAAGCCTTGTTCAGGCTCGCATAACCTCTTTTTCTCCATTCTTCAACCGTAACTCCGGTTATACTTCCGTCCCCGCCTTCTTCAATATCAAGTTCCAGACATCTAATTCTTTCGAAGTCCGGGTTTTCAATCATTCCGACATCGTCATCACCCTCAAGACCATCACTACATATTCCCGGAGCAAATGTGTTGTAAAGCCCTCTTTCACGGGCGGAAAGCCAGAAGGCAAACAGGTCACGTTGTTCTTGTGTATCTACGTCTATATTTATATCCCCCATATGCTCATAGCGCATGGCGTAAAGCTGATTCAAATCATCTTGATAATCGTCCTCCAGGTCGAACTCTTCACCACTATCCTGATCACGGTAATAAACTCTCTCATAATTTGAAAAGTCATCTTGACTAACCTCTCTTCCGGTCTGTCTTCTTACCAATTTGTAATATCCCTCGTCTTCATTTCTCCTGACTTCGAGCACCTGATTTTCATTTCTTTCCGGAACACAGGCGTAACTGTGCATCGGCAACACTTCTTCAGTTTTAATCGCCATTCCGGGAATTGCAAAATGGGTCGTTCTCGTATCAATATCGTCTTCCTGAACCGTTATGAAGGCGAACTCACACATTTTTTCATCATCGACCATTCCGGATTGAAATTCGTGAAATCCGGCACCTTCTTCTCTGAGCTCCACCTCTCTTATTGTGGTCAATTCGGGATTAATCGTATTTAAAAGGAGAAAAGAACCCAAGAGCAAAAGAACCCCGGCAAAACCGGAAACGACTCTTTTTTTTGCGGAATTGCGTCTGTCCGGATAACCCGCGGAAGTAATAAATTCAAATCCGGCAAAGATAAGGACTCCGAAAAAGATGATAATTCCTATCGCTATACCCCATTCGTAAAGGTATTTGACCAATTCCGCCACCCCGGAACCCATTTCCAAAGAAGTGTTCATGGGTGAATCCGGCCAATCTATTTCCAGCCCTTCTGCGGCAACCTGCAGAGAAACAAGAAAGAAAAATAAAAGGGAAAATATGAATAGTCGAGTTTTCTTTACGAATTTATTCATTGAAAAATTATAGCATAAAATAAAGTATATAAAAGAAGATTAATACTCTTTTTTTTCAAGAGTTATTTCCAAATTTTGAATTAGCTCGAATTCACACCTCAGTCTTTTTCCGTCGGAAAGCTCGGCACGACTGTCGCAATGTTTGCCGACCATGTTGGAGTCGGTTAAAAGGGCGTAACCGTCACCTTCTTCCAATGCGACGTCAACCACCAAATCGGCACGGAAAGGGAGCCTTTTGAATGTCTTCGTTTCTCCTCTCTCTACGATTCCGACTCGAGATCCGTCTTCGACGATTCGGATCTCCGGGCTTTGTGATCCTTCCGGCCAATCATTTATTACGGTGAGATCGAATTTGGGCATGGCCACCCCGGGTTCATGAACCGTAACTCCCATACAATTGACATTTCTGTCCCAGCCCTCGGAAGGAGAGCTACCCATTATCCCGGGTGAGCCTATCATGTCTCCACAGCGGCCGGCGAATCTGCCGGCATACAAATTCAAAGCACAGCCCTGTTCATGATCCAAAGCTACATCTCCTTCAAGGCAAGTTAGTTCTATGGGACCTTTTTTTTGTGATATGTATTTGACGCTTCCGGTGGTCTCATAACCGGGAAAACGAGGGTCTCCCGGATGATAAAAGGTTCTGTAGTCATAGCAATATTTGGGCATATTGAATTCTCTTTCAATAAACATCTCCGAGTCGCATTCTTCTCCCGGGTCTTGAGCACAGCCCATATTACATACCGGGGTAAGTTGCTGGTTGTCGGCTACCACTCTCGCCTCTATGAATCTAACATCTTCTTCATAGTCGTGTTCTTCTATTTCTCCCCCGTCCTGACAGGCGACTCCGAAAAAGGGATCCATCGATAAGTCTCTTTCATCATGTCTTTGTCTTTGAGTCAGGGTGGTTATGTCGCCGACCTCTATCATGGTGTGTCTTGTTTTATCGTCCAAACCTCTTATCGTATAGGAGATTATGGCATAATCACAGGGGTCTTTTTCTTCAAAAGCGTCCATGCGAAAGGCTCCGTCGTAGAAAGGGCTTGACACTCCCACCTCGGTAATGACGGTCAATTCCGGATTTAAAACAATGATCATAATCCAAGATCCGAGAAGAAGCAAAAGACCCAAAAAGGCGGATTGCAGCATCTGTTTGGCTTTGCTCAGCTTTACTTCATTTCCGGATGTGGTTATATATGAAAAACTGGCATAAAGAAGTATTCCGAAAGCCAAAATTACTCCGATCAAAATACCCCATTCGAAAAAATAAGCGGTCAATTCGGCCAAAGTCGCCCCCTCCAGGGAAATCCCCGTCGGTGAAGTGGGCCAGTTTATCTCCAAGGGAATTTGACCCGCAAAAACCTCCTTCGTTCCGAAAAGAAGAATAAAAAGAGATAAAAAGAGATATTTTAAAAAATTAACGACCATCGAAATCTATGGACGATATTATTCTGTTGAATTCATTTTCAAATTCGTTCCAGCCGCTATAATCGGAGTTGAAATTAATTATGTAAACTTTTTTATCTTCTCCGATAAGAGCCAGATTTTTTGACCTGAAAGCGGGGCGATTTTGAGTGTAGGTTAAAGTATTCATTCTGACATAATATTCTCCGGTTTCGACATCCGATATTTCCACTTTAGTATCCCGGTCTTCATGCTCCAGGTCGGAAATTAGAGTCTCAGCGAGGGTTTCGGAAGTTTTTTCTTCGTCAAAGTGTACCTCTTGAACCGAAATAATACCAATGGAAAGATTGGGAAAGGTCGTTTTTATAGCCATAAAATCAATATCCATTTCCGAGAAGAGGTCTTGGTGGTCTTCTCTTCCCGGTTCGGAAAATGCAAATTCTTCCGGGTCGATGTCTTCCAAATCATCGATTTCGGATATCTCTTGCTCGAAATCATCCGGCAACTGATAGCCGTCAAGTCCTCTGAAAAGGTCCAATATTTCGTCATTATCCGTTTTTTGCCAATCCGAAGGATAATCGAAGCTTAATTTTCCGTCCGCAGAGATGTAGCTTTTATCAAAACCGGCTTCGTCATTTTGCTGGGTTTCAATATCAAAAAAGCCGGGCTCTTCTTCTTCATAATCTATATCCATCCCTTCTTCTTGAATCCTATCGATGGAATCACTCATCCTCCTGCCTTGTGAAAATATGCGAACACCCAAAACCAAAATAACGATTGCGATTATAGCCAAGTAGAAGACGGTTTCCTTTCCATTTTGCTTTTCCTGCTTATCCTTTTTCATATGTTTACAAGTTAATGGTAATTTGCCACCAGACTCCGAATTGATAACCGATCATTGTTAAAAATATACCGATAATGAACCAAGCTAAAAATATCAGTAGATATCCCTTGAGGGCATAATTCCAAATTTTGAAGACTCTTTTCATGGTTTCCGGCTTTCCCAATCCGGTGTAGTAAAGATAGCCGGTATAGATGAGAAGAATTATCAGAGAATAGGGAATCAGAATTTTCACCAAGATTTCTTCAATGAAGAGACCGATGAAAACAAAGAAGTGGACGGGACGACAGTCGTCTCTGCTGTCTACGGGCTCTTCCGGTGAAAATATATTGGTCTCCCTGCCACAAGGAACGATTCCTCCCTTTTGGACGTCGTAAACCAATTCAACGTATCTGGGTCTGTTTTCTACCCCGGGAGTGTAATGCTCTTTTGGAACCGACCAACCGAGTGCACCGTCCAAGCATTCACCGTCTTCCACCATAAGACATCCCTTTACCTCTATTTCATAAGTTCCGATTTCCGGAAAATCATATACGAAACTGTTGGTGTCGACTATTTTCGGAAATTCTTCATTTTGAGCATAAGCTTTTTGAGTCAAAGATGTGGGTTCGTCAACTTTTTCTATGTTTATCCAATAGTAGTCGACCTCTTCGAGACTGCTCCAGGTTATCGTCTGGATCGACTCTTCCATCGGGAGTTGCACCGGTCTTTCCGGAGATCCACCCGGAGAAAGATTGGGAGGTCCGAACAGAGTGGGGGTAATTATTCCGTTCAGACTCTCATCTCCGCAATGAAGGTCTTCTTTTCTCTCTTCCCAGCTTTGAGTTAAAAACCAGTATTCAATGTCGGGAACTTTGTCGGCACAGGTGTAAATTTCATAATCGTATTCTTCATTGAGCAATATCTCTCGGTAGTAGAAAAATTCGGATTCGGGAACGATTGCCAAAATACCCTCGTGAACCAAGTCGAATTCCCATCCGGGAAAGGGATCGAATCCGGGTGAAAGATCGGGATCATAAATTCTTATGGCGTAGGATTTGGCTCCGGGAACTTCTTCCCAATCGAATCTAAGAGGATAAGAAGCTCTTTGGAGAAGACCTATCGGTTCCGGGCTGTAGAGCTCCGTCGGGGCTCTGCCGGTAGTCTTGAATTCGAAGGGAGCGTCGTCGTGTGTTTCGGATCTCCAGTCGGTACACTCTTTATGCTCATCGGCCCACTCGAGTATGTCTCGGGGAGTTTCTTTGTCATGTTCTATATGGTCGTCTCTGCAAGCTTTTATATCCCAAACATATTCTTCATCCAGGTCGAATAAGCCGTCTTCGTCGAGCTCATCTATTTCGTATCTGACGAAGTGTCCTCTCAATATTTCGGCATCCATGGCTTCGTAGGGATCGCTTTCCCAGTCCACTCCTTCTCTCGCTATTCTGTAGACGTAGCTTCTGGCTCCGAAGCGTCTTTCCCAGGCCACTCGTAAAGGAAAGCCCATTGTGGCGTCGTCTTCGTCAACCCAGGGATTTCTCATGTTTTTAATTACGTCTTCATCATTTCTGGGAGGGAAAAATTGAGGATCTTCTCTTTCATCCAGTTGAAGTCTCCACATCTGACTGAAATCGGTGCAGTCGGTCTGACCCGAATCCCGGCAGGTAGCTACATTCCAAGAGTATATATCAACCTCTTCTTCTTGTGGAAGAGTGAAAAATTCCATTTCGCTGTCACGCAAATTGGGTTCCGGATAAATGTGTTGAGTTTCATGACCTTCGGTCACCCTTCTTTTATAGATACAGACCGGTAAGTCTACCAGCTCTTCTTCTCCCAAGTCGACGTGAAAAGAATCGACAAATTGAGGGTGGCAGGTTTCAAGTACCGGCTGGCCGAATCTGGAGATCGTTTCCAGATTAACTCTGAAACCGGACCCGAATTTTAATTGATAAGTCGAGGCGGGAACGGGTCTTCTTTCCGGTCTCAAGTGATACCATTGCTGAATCCATCTCAACTCTTCTCTGAAGGGGACTTGATCTTGCAGAACCAAGTTTTGGAAAGGGTAAGCCTGATCCCAAAGCTTGAAAGGATTATCTTGCTCATCAAGCCATTCTTGAAGGTCGTACTCTTCTTTCATGTATGCGTTCGGATTTATTTGAGTTCCCGAGACCGATTCGCCCAAGACTTGTGATTTTTCGCCATCCAAAATTTGACTGTGACTGAACCGGGAAGAAAAATTGTTATCTTCCAAGCTTAATAGAGGGTTTTCTTCTTCGTAAATGGGGCTTTGTTCATTGTTAATATGCGATCTCCATCCTCCCGATCTGGTATCGATATGTACGAATGCGCCCCTGCCCGGAGCTGGCGGATAATACTCCAAACGACCGGTTCCGGAAGGAAGAATGGCATCAAGATGCCAATAAAGATCCTTGTTCGGACCACGGAGCCCTCCCCGGGTGCTTTGAATGTCGGTAGCCATGTTTCTCATGTGATAACTGGTTGATGCCGTGCTTCCAACCGCATTATTGCATGCCAAATCTCTATAAGCGGAAGTAACGATAAATCCATCCGCCTCACCACCGACATGAAGATCTTCCAAGACATCTGCAGTTGAAAGCATTTTTCTCCAACAATGAAGGTGATCGCCTTCTTCGAACAGAGGAGGAATGGTATGACAACTTCCTCCGGCCCAAGCTATTCTGTTAGCAACAGTAGAGTTCACTTCTTGACTTTTAAGCCAGTTTTCATAAACCTCTCCGTGATTTCTGCCGTCTACCCCGGCAATATCCTTAACTTCTTCCGAAGGCGGATCCGTTCTTCCTAATCCACTCGTACTACACTCCATTCCCGGGTTGTTGCTGTCTTCAACCGGAGGTCCCTCCGTAATGCCCGTTTCCGGGTCGGTATCCGTTGGTGGATCTTCCGGTGGTACGGTAGGGCCCGTATCGGGAGGACCGACAACCGGAGGTCCGGCACTCGGATCGTCCGGATCATAGTCTTCACGTAAGCCGTAAAGCTCCGCCGGGTATCTGTATCCGTCCGGATAATCGTATGCGTCCGCTCTCAGGCGGCTGTAGTCATGATAGGGGTCATATTCCAAAGGATCGTAGGGAGATACCCAATTGGGGTCTATGGGCGAGATCAGCTCCGGTGCGTCACTGGCTTGGGAAGAGAAAGAACCCTCATATCCCCATCTACCCTTGTCTTCGGAAGTGTGGTGACCTTCGGGATTCAGACGTCTGTCGTCTTCATATATTCCCCATCTGTCCATGTTTTCTTCCAAAAAGTCGTGCTGCTTACAAGCGGCTTGTAAGGTGTAGGTATGCTCGGCGCCGGAGCGGAAAAATCCGGGTCGGCCGTAAGAGTCATAAACTTCTTCTATTATTTCTTCCAAAGCCTCGCTGTGTTCGTGATTTTCGAACCTTTCCAGGAGCCACTCTTTCATGAAATCCCTGTGTGGACGGTCGTATTCGTAAACCGGCTCGAATTCCAGCGGGTTGAAGGTATTGGTGTCCAGCCAAATTTCTTTTTCGGCTCCGCAATCGTCACATCCTACTATATTGTCCCGGTCATAGCGCATAACGTCGGTGGTCGTCCTGTCTTTTTCCTCTATTCTCCAGTTTACGTAAGCTCGATGGTTTTGCTGTTTTAATTCTGTATATAAATTTTGAGCTTCATTATAATCCAAACCGTGTTCTTCGGTCAGCCAGTAGATTACTTCATGCCGGTGAAACTCGGCCGGCCTGTCCTCCCTGTTTATGTTGTCGAAACGTATTATGTAATGATGAACGCAGGCGATATCTTCCGGCCCTTCACAGAACCTGTCTTCACCGTCTTCCACCCATCCTTCGTGCCAACCGGGAACGTTCCACCAGAATAATTTGACCGGTAAAGAAACGGTGTCCAGATAGTCTTTTTCAATCATCAAATCTTCAATGGACCTCATTCCGGCCAAGAGATTTTTTTCTCTTAAAAGCTCTATATTGTCGGATCTTTCTCCTCCCACTATTTCCGGAAGCCAAGGATTGTTGAAGTAGTAGGGATCTTCTTGCTTGAATTCGGCAATCTCATCGGGAACTCCGGGCGGTGGCTGAACACAATCACTCTGACAAACGGGAAAAGGAACCGGCTCCCCGAATTCATCCTTGAGCTGTTTTTCCGTCTTCCATTGATTTCTTCCTTGCGGGTGGGTTTCACTGAGTTTTGGGTGACCGTCTTCGACACTGGAGGGCCAGGCTTTTTGCCAGCTTCCGACCTCTTCGAAAACTTTTCCTTCCGGTCCGGGCACGAAACGTTCGTGAATTTGGACGTAGCCACCCTCTTCGGGATCGAGCCACTGCGGGTCCCTGCACTCCGCGGAAGTACAATATCCGGCCTGCATAACCACTCTTTGCCACTTTCTGACCAGTATATCTCCTCCGCAACCGGTGTGTTCCGGTCTGAATTGACGTTCTTCGTGAATTACCTTTTCTCTGTAAACGAAGCGAGGTTCTCTGGGCGGGTTGGGGCAAGGGTCGAGAGGTACGTTCAACTTATTGACGGGTATCGGAATTTCTTCTGCGGGGTCGATCATGTCGCGATTACCGGAAGAAGATGGTGCGTTGACTGAAGGAGGAGGAACTTCATAGTATCTATGAACATCCATACAATCTTCACTTTTGGGAGGATCTTCCTCGGTGGGTTCAATTTCATCTCTTCCATCGTAAGGGTAACTTTCATCACATTCGAGAGTATCTGTATTTTGTGTGCATTGTCCCTCGAATTCACACCTGGGTTCACATTCGTCGTGCTTCCAATAATCACAACCGGGGCAATTTGAAGCGTGCTTGACTTCCTCCGGAAGACCTTCCGAATTGGAAGCGATATCATCACAAGTTTCGATCGGCTCTTCCACTCTTACACATTCGGCACGGCCTTCGCAATAGGGTTTTTGATTGCTTGACTGCTGAGGACTGCAACCTCCTTTACTGGCACCTATCGGTTCTCCCGTCTCGTCATCATACTCTATTTGACATGTAGCACTGCTACATCCGTCCCACCATTCGTAATCTTGATACAGTTCTATAGGTATGTATACGTCCCAACCGGCTTCTACGGCTGCGTTAACGGCATCGATGATGCCCGTATCTTTACATCCGCCACCTATCTCATAATCTACGCGCCCGCCGATTACGTCATTGTTGCAAAGATCTATATAGGTTCCGCTTCTTTCAGCCGCATCCCAAAGAATGTCTTCACCGGCTTGTTGGCCGATTCGATTGGTATTGAAATTAACCCCTTCCCAAACCGAATCGGACATAAGTCCTTCTTCCGCTCCTTCAAATCTGTTATTGAAAAATCTCATTTCGGAAGGAATAAGTAAACTGATATCGGCTAATTCTTTGGGAATAATACCTTCCAGAAAATTGTCGTGAATTTCAAAGCGGACCAATTTAGTTAAATCTCCCAGCTCTCTGGGAAGTGTTCCCGTTAAGCCGCCTCCTTTTCCTACCTGATCATAAAGAAGCAGGTATCGCAGAGTATCTCCCAAATTTCCCAGAGCGGCCGGAATTTCTCCGGTGAGCCGGTTAAGATAAAAGCCGAGCCACTCTATATTTTCCATATCACCTGTCGCTTCCGGAATTTCGCCATCCAAGTAGTTTCTTCCTATATTCAGTTGCAGAGAGGGTAACTCGGCAATCGTGTCCGGAATACCTCCCTGAAGGTGTCCGTCGGCCTGGTTGGCGGACTTGAAAGCGATTTGAGGCTCCAAGATTTCCCAAATCGTGGGAGGAATTCCACCGGTTAGTTCATTATTGCTTACACTCCAAAGCTGGAGAGGTAATACGGGTTCGGATATCATATAGTGAGCTTCTATTCTTCTGGTTTGTTTGTTGGTTATTGATACCTGACAACGAAGCTCCTCTACGGTTTGCTCCTGACAAGAGGGCTCTTTATCCAATTCTCCGGGAGCGTCACAACCGGACCAACCGACGAATCTTCCTCCACCGTGCTCTTCGGGAGCTTCCAAAAAGACATCTTTTATTTCCGTCTGCATCCAATCGGTATAATAGGGTGTTAAGCCTCCCATTCCCCCGGGAGGAATGCTCTCTATATCATCCACGTTGACCTGATTTATTTGGGCTCCGGGGACATGTATTCCGTCGACATAAGTCAAGACTTTCAGGGATTGTCCGGAGTGTTTTGATGGGTCTCCGAATTCATCTCCCCATCTTCTGAAAAAGGGTAATTCTTCCGGGTGGCTCGGATAAGTCAGGTATTGACCCGGATTGAACTCCTGTGAATAGCTTCGTGGTGGTGGTAAAGTGCCCCCACCCGAAAGAGGAGCGATTTCCGCCGTTTCCGGATCATCGGGCTCATCAACACTTAAATCGGCGGTTAAAAAAGAATAATCGAAATCGGTTAAAACGAAAACAGCAAAAACGGCTATTGCCGCCACCGAGAGAATCAATAATATTTTTTTGATTGAATCTGAATTAATATTCATAAAACTTAGTTGGCCGGTAAATTGCCGTCGAAATCATTATCTCGGGCGTTGAAAAAGACCATATCCCTTGTTTCTTCGGCCATGCCGTCGACGAAAGCTCCCTCCAGTTGATTATTGTTTACCCATATGGCATGATCCGGATAATTTCCCAGCCAATCATCCCAAGGAACCGTTCCTTCCATGACTTCATTTTCTCCGAAGCTGAAGTAGACCCAATTGGGCAAATCTTCCACTCCGTCGGGCCATTGCTCAACCCAATTACCACCGTATTCGGAATTGTGAAAATCCAATTGGCAAAGTTCATCCATACCCCCTATGTCTTCTGCGAACTCTTCAACCATATTTTCAAAGCCGTGCAAGATCATCAAATTGTCGAGATTGTTTATCTCGTCGGGAACCAACTCTATTTGATTGTTGTTGAAGTTGAAAACTTCCAGATCTTCCAAGTTACCGATCGTCGGAGGAATATCTCCTATGAGACCACCTGCCGATCCCGCTCCGTCGTTGGAAGAGTCTTCACTTAAAGCTATATCCCACCACTCCAAACTCTCCATATTTCCGATTGCCGGATCTATCTCTCCATCCAGCTTGTTTCTATACATACTGAACCATTCCAATTGGGGGAGATTACTTACGAATCTTTCGGGGATGCCTCCCGTTATCTCATTGGTGTCGGCTAAAAAGTATTCCAGTTGCCCCCAAGCGTGATTGGTCGGCAATTCTCCGATAATGCCGCCACGGCCGTCGGTTTGACGCCCGTCCGGACTGTTGTATTGTAAAAATATTCTTCTGAGCTGGCTCGTTCTGGTCAGATTGTCCGGAATTTCTTCTTCTATTTTGTTTTCATTAAGATAGATTCTTTCTATATTTTGCATATCTCCCATGCTCTCCGGTAAGTTATCTATTTCATTATGGTGACCGTAAAAAAAGCGCAAATTTTGAAGACTACTCCAGGCGTCTTCGGGAAGCTCATCTATTAAATTATTTTCAATCAAAAAGGTTTCCAAATTCACTAACTGATCTATCTCTTCCGGAATTTCATTTTCCATTATTTCTCCCGGCCAAGTTATTTTGTCCGTGGTTTGTCTGGCTAAGTTCAAGTATTCAAGATTTATAAGCTCAGTGACCTCGATGGGAAATTCATCGAGTTGAAGGGTTCCCAAATCGAGAAAATAAAGGTTTTGCAGAGCTTCAAAACTATCCGGCAGTTCATCTATATCCGGATTTTTAAAAAGAGACAGCTCTTTGGCATTTGCGAAATTGTCACCAAAGTTTTCCGGCAAGCCTTCAAGCAAATTTTCTTCCAGGGATAAAACTTTTACTTCTCCGGCTCTGACATTTTCGGGCAAGTCTTCAAAATCATTTCTATCCAGAAAGAACATTCTGGCGGTAGAATCGGCCGGTTCTTCAAGGCTTTCCAGACGATTATGGGAAAGATTGAGAGTATAGAGCGGTTCGTTTATATCCTTTTGAGAAAGATTTAAAACTTCTTGAGGAATCTCCCCGGTAAAAAAGTTATTGTGAAGTCTTAATTGTTTTAAATAGTCCAAGCTTCCGACTCCCAGTTCTTCCGGTATTTCTTCAGTAAAATGATTGCCGTAAGCCGAAAAGATGGTAAAGGGCATAAAAGGCTCACCGTCTATTTCATCGTATTCTCCGAAATTCTCCACTTCTTCGGGAATCTCTCCGGTAAATCTGTTTCCGTCCAAGTGCAATGCTTCCAATCCTTCCAAGTTCCCTATTTCTTCGGGGACCGCTCCCCAATAATCGTTATATCTCAAGTCGATTAGGAGCTGCTTGGGATGCCAGACTCTGCGAAAATGATAGTCATTTAGCTCTTGTAAGCTTTCCAGATCACCGATTTGAGGAAGAAGTGGCTCATCAAGATTAATATACGGCTCATAAGCCCCCAATCTGTTGTGAGAAAGATTCAAATATTCCAGGCTGTCCAGCCTTATGTCTTCGGCATTGAAAAAGTAAGGAATTCGGTTATTTTTTAAATTCAAAACATTTACGGTTTCCAGGTGGTGAAATTCTTCTTGAGGTCTTGAGGAGATGTGATTGTTTTTTAGAGTTAAAATTCGGAGTCTTTCCAAAAAACCGGGAGTAAATTCTCCGTATATGAAAGTGGATAATTCATTATCATGCAACCGGAGCTCTTGAAGCCTGTCCAATTCGGTAAGACCGGGGGGGATGCCCGGTATGGAGACGCCGTCCATTTCAACCGTTTGGAGGTGATTATTATCCAAAAAGAGATATTCCAGCTCTTCCAAGTTCTCAATCCCGTCGGGGAACGGACCCCAGAAGTTGTTTTCATGAAGATAAAATCTTCTCAAATCCTCAAAGTCAGTTATATATTCCGGAATCATTCCTTCTTCAAGTCTTTCTCTGATTTCTTCTTCCGACAATTGATCGAATTCTTCCTCCGATATTCTGAGTACGCCCATCTTATTTTTACTCAAGTCAAAACGGAAAAAATCTTCCAATTCAGCCGGACCTTCAGGGATGTTTCTGATAAGATTTTGACGGGGAAAAATTATCCTGCTCAATCTATTGTCCTGGTAAGGGTGAAGAATAATCTCTTTTTCTCCTTCCCTCCCGAAAAAGTGACTTGCCGCTCTCGTTTCTTTCATGATTAAATCTTGCCCACCCTCACCTTCTCCGACGAATATCCAGTCTCCGTGTCCGTCGGCCCTCCATTCTCCGGAGAGAGAAACGGACTCCTCTTCATCAGTAAAAACTCTTATTTCCGGGCCTTCTTGAGCTTGAATCGGCTTCAGTGTAAAAATTAAAAAAAGAAAAATAATTACGAAAGCCGAAGCATTAAAATATTTGGATTGATAAAACGACATATTAACAAATTTTACCGTTATCCTTTTTTAAAGTCAAACAAGGAGGCGATTTTTATCCATTGCTCGACAGTCAGGTCTTCGGGTCTGTCTTTGGGATTGACCTCTGCTCGGGTTAAAAAATCTTCTATATCCTTTTTGGAAAAGCTCTCAAAAGTCGATAAGTTATTTTTTATCTGTTTTCTGGGATGCCGGAAGCCCGTTTCGACGACATTAAAAAAATTTTCATTGAAATTTTTTTCATCGGGATATTTTTGATGCGGAGTCAGTTTAATTATCGCTCCCTCGACATCGGGAACGGGCCAAAAAGAACTTTTGGAAACAGTGCAGACGATTTCGGGAGTGCTTCTGAGATGAACCAACACGGAAAGAAAGCTGTGCTTTTTTTCTGCAGCTATTCTGTAAGCAACGTCCTTTTGGATTATAAACACCATTACGGAAGGGCCGCGGATATTTATGAATTTTCTTATTGTCGGAACGGCTATGTTGTAAGGGAGGTTTGATATTATCTTATAATCATTTTTAAAAAAATCTTTCGGAGAAAAAGATAATATGTCTCGATTTAAAATTCGGACATTTGAAGAAGAAGAAAAAAATGATCTCAAATGAGAAATAAAGCGATCATCCTTTTCCACGGCTATTACTTTTTTTGAGTTATGTGCCAGTTTTTCGGTCAAGGCTCCCAGGCCGGGCCCTATTTCCAAGACCTCATCTTGAAAATTCAATCGGCTCGCTTTCGTCATTTGATCCAAGGTATTTTCATTTATGAGAAAGTTTTGCCCCAATCGTTTAAGAGAGCCACCTTTTTCATTCAGGATTTTTTTAACCGTTTTTTTGGAAGTTAGTTCCATTACTCGATTATAATTGAAAAGAAAAAAGAGTTCAATTTAATTGACTTGACTTTATTTTATTCCGGTGGTAGAATGGGCAAGGAAGTAAAAACTATCTGATATTCGTACCCGAAAAACCAAGAACCCTTTCCGGAGAAAGGGGGAAATAAGTTCAGAAAGAGATAAAAAACGGATTGTAAAAGGAAAAATTAAGCTAATTGCCGGAACGGGTGTAGCTTTTTGCTTATTGATTGTATGGACTTTTACATTATGGGGCCAAGCGAGTGAAGCGGACGAATACGTAATTCCGGATAACAACCTATTTTTAAGTGCTAAAAACATTGATAACGGTGATGTGCGTGGCTTTTCTTTCATGGACGGAAGCAGCATTTTGGCCAAATCACCCTCCACTTTCCGTTCGGAACAGGTTTTGGCGGTGAGAACGGAAGAGAGAAATGAAAGAGAAAGAATAATATCTTATCAGGTTGAAAAAGGAGACAGTCTGAATTCGATTGCCGACAGATTCGATATAAGTGTCGATACCATCAAGTGGGCCAACAGTATTACTAACGGAGTAAATCCCGGTGATGATCTTTTGATTCTTCCGACTACGGGAGTTTTATATTATGTGGAAAAGGGTGATACGCTTAGCCATATAGCGGAAAAACACAAGGCGAGTGGAGAAGATATTATCGCCTTTAACGATATTGAAGACGAAACGGGAATAGTTCCGGGTGACCAACTCATTATCCCCGACGGAGAAAAGCCCGCAGAACCGGTTCCGCAAAGAGCGCCGACAACTACTTATACCGGATTTGCGGCGGTAACACACGGGACGGTAACCCAAGGAGACCATCCGGGCCATGCCAACGCGGTGGATATCGCCAATAACTGCGGAACTCCGATTTACTCCGGTAGTTCGGGAACCGTTTCAAGAACCGGATACGGAAGCTGGCCGGCCGGCAATTACATTTGGATAGATTATGGTAATTTTGAGGCCTTGTACGCCCATTTGCAGGATATTTACGTTTCATCGGGGGAGACGGTAAGTGGCGGGCAGCAGATAGGAACCATGGGAAATACGGGCCTTTCTACGGGCTGTCATCTTCATTTTGAAACGAGAGGAGTGAGCAATCCCTTTTCGCACATGCAAAGAGGAATGACTATGAATTGATTATCGGTAAAAATAGAGAGCTCAAAACAATCCTTCGTAAAGAAGGCTTTTTAATTTAAATTTAAAAAAAGCCAATCAAAAAACTCCTCGGCAAAGAGGAGTTTTTAAAGTCGGAAAGAAAAATTAATTGTTACAATCCTTGCATTTGTCCGCTTCGGGAATCAGAGAAAGCCTTTTTTCGCTTATCGCATTACCGCATTCGGAGCACTTTCCGTAAGATCCTTCCTCCATTTTTTCAAGAGCTTCATTTGTTTTTTTAAGCTTCAATTCCAGAGAGTGTTCTACGGAACGTAGAGATTCATATTCTTCAACTTCGTCAGCGGCTTCTTCAAGTGCGCCTCCGTCGAATTTGGGAAACTTGGTGTCCCAGTCACCTTTCGGCTTGGTATCTTCTTTAGCGAATCTTTCGAGCATTGATCTGAGCTCCTTTTTTTGCTTTATCAGCTTTTCTCGTCTCTTTTTGTTATTCATTTTTATAATTTTTAATTGTCTTCCAAACGATTAATAACTTCTTCCATCGCTTCCATGGAGAGAGTCACTATGAGTTTTTCATCGACTACGGAGTAATGGATTCCGAAATCAACTTCTTCTTCCGGGGATTCGATTACGGTTTCGGCTACTCCTTCACCCGCTTCCGGATCTCGCCCGACTTCCACTTCCTCTTCTCGGGCGAAATTTTTGTGAATCCATCCGGTTTCGTCTTCACTGTATTGTATTAGATACCAATCTCCTTCTTCGTCCAATAGGTTGAACTGATCTCCTCCACTGGCCCTGGCGAAGTTGTATGATTGTATGGAAGGACGTTCTCTGACATTCAATCCCATATTTCCGACCGTTTCACTGACAATTACAACGGTTTCGATCTCCGGATCAACTTCTAAAAGCTCTCCGGAAATTTCGTCGAACTCTTCATTGGTTATCGCTTCGATCACTTCATAATTTTCTATGATCAGTTTTGTAGTGTGTGAAGTCGGACCGGTTGATTCCAGACTGCCGTATCCGGGCTGAGAAGTTTCGAATTCGAATATCATTTCAGCATATACTTCATCTCCCTCGGTTTCCGAATGGGTGAGATCGGAACCGTTTTTATGTACGAATGTCGGCAGATATTCTTCAATCCAGCGTCTTACGTTTTGCTCAAGAGTTTCTCTTTTCGGTTCGTGTGAAAAGTAATTGATTTCATGACCCGAATGATAAGTACTTCTTCTTTCCCGGTTTATATCATCAATAGTGATTTCGGAACCGTCTTTTCTTTCATGAATTTCTATGAGTTCGGAAAAGTCTCCTACAATATCTTCTCTTGCCCATGGCCTCAAAGCCTGATCCAGAAAACTTCTAACCGCTACATCATCTTCAACTTTTGCAACGAAGCCGACACTGTTTATCTCACCGTAATGAACGAAGAGAGTAAACTCATCTTCAAGAAATTGTAAAAAACTTTGAGTTATCGGACTTATATTGAATGCGTCTAAAAATTCACCGAGATGAATTAATCTGGAGGGTATTGCTTCATCATTCACTATTACCGTTTCACTGAAAGTGTAACCTGTATCTCCTTCAAGTAAACTCTTCAAGACGCTGGGAATTTCTTCCGGGCTCAGCTCGTATCTGATAGTTTCATCTTGATTTTCATCTATTTCGAAGAGAGTGTAAGCTTCCAACTCCAGTGTAATTTGAAAATCTTCGGAAAGACTACTGACAACACTCATCTCCATCTCTCCCTCTTCATCTTCTTTTTCCGCCAATCCTTCTACGGTGACGGTGACGGTCGGTTCTTCATCGACGAGTTCGGGATCGAAACTGTGTGTTACGCTCTCTCCCTCCATGGTGGCGACATCATCATCTTCTACGGAAAGAGTCCACAAAAATTGTGAAAACCCTCCTTCGTAATCAACTTGAAATTCATATTCGTGATTCTCCAATCTATTCACCGTCAGATCATTTATTTTAAGAACTTCATCCACTATAAAGGATGTTGATTTTTCATCCACCCTTTGACCCTCTTGGTCATATCCCTCTATTGAAATTGTTATTTCTTCATTCGCATATTCGGAACTTATGCTTCTTGTGGAAGAAGTTCCTTCGAATTCATCTATTTCTTCTTCTTGATAAAGAAGGGACCAATTGAAAGTGGAGAAATCACCGACATATTCAACTTCAAAGTTGTAAAGATAATCTCCTATATTGTCATGCTTTATTTCTACAATTTCAAACGTGGGCCCGGGAAACAAAACGGAACGAACTGCGAAAGTGACACCTCCCAGAAAAGCGAGTCCGATTACCAGAATAATCAATTTCGGCAAAACGGAGGACTTTTTGGCGGGTCTTTCCGGAAGATCGTCCGCCGAAGGAGTTTCGGCGATGTTATCGGGAGTAGGTGGAGTCGGAGTGGAGGAGGACGAAGGGTCGGAGGGTGGTGCTTCCGGCTGTTGTGGATGTTGTGGTATCTCTTGAGCCGATCTTGAAGGAGAATCAATCGGACGCTGAAAAACATCGGAGCTCTGCTCTTCGGAATCGAAATCAGGAATTTCCGCGGAAGAGGAATCTTCTTTATAAGGGTCCTTATCCGTAGTTTGTTCGGAAGCTTTTTCCGAAGAGGGGAAAGTGTCTTCTTTTTGCATTTCCGCAGTATCCGGAAAAGCTCCTCCTTTCGGTTCGTCAGCTGTTTCCGGCTTAATATCGTCACTGCTTTCACTCTCCAATTTCTCATCAAGACTTTTTAAAAATTTTTCTCTTTCGCTCATTTCTCTATCTTCGTCTTTTCCGGACTCTTCCGAGTCTTCCGATTTTTGAGTTGTTTGATCCTCTTCTTCCGAGGCATCTTCCTTTTTTATGTCGTCATCTTCTTCCTCTTTTTCTTTTTTTTGTTCTTTCGCCTCGGATCTTTTTTCGTGTGAGACGTCCTTTTCTTCTTTTTTGGGCTTTCCACTGAGCATCATCTCTATGTCTCTCAATCTCTCTTTTGCCTCTTTTTCTCTTTCCAGAACGAGATCGAGCTCTCTCTGTTTTTTATTCAGCTCTTCAAGTTCTTTTTCCAAATCCCACCTCTCCTTTTCTACTCTTCTTCTCTCTTCTCCGATTCTCCACCTTTTTTCTTCCACCTTTCTTCTGTCTTCAGCACCCTCGGCTAATTTTTCATCTCGTTCGACTTCTTCTCCTTCTTCCTCGATTTCTTCTTCTTCTTTTTTTATTTCTTCCAACTTTTTTTCAATCTCCTCTTTTCTTTTCTCCATGTCGGAGGTTTGATCTCTCAGAGTCGCTCGTAGCTCGGAAAATCTTTCCAACCTTTCCTCCAACTCTTCCTTTTCTTTGATCGCTTCGATTTTACCGATCTCTTCATCCAAAGAGTCGAGTTTTTCCTCCAGTTCGAGCTCTTTATTTAACGCTTGTTGATATTGAAGCTCTATCTTCCCCCCTTCTTCTTTTAATTTTTCTAATTTTTCTTCAACTTCCCAGCGTTCCTCTTCGATGTCTTTTCTCCTTTGCTCTACTCGCCATCTGCGAGCTTCGACGGCTCTTTTTTCTTCCGGACCGGTCACATTCTTTTCTTTTTCTTCTATCTTTTCTTTTTCTTCTTCCACTTTCTTTTCTCTTTCTTCGACGAGCTCCATCTTTTTCTCTTGATGCTTGATCTGCTCTCTCTTTTTGGCTCTTTTTTCATTCAAGTCTCTCTTTTCTTCTTTTATTAAAGCCAAATCTTTTCTGACATTTCTCTTTTCTCTTTTAACCGCTTGCTTCTTTTTGTTTTGTCTTAATTCACGAACCTTGTCTTTCAACCCTTCCTTTTTACTTACGGCTTCCCGGTATTCAATATTAAGTTTTTCTTCTCTTTGCTTTATCCTGTTCAATTTTTCTTCCATATTCCATTCTTTTTCTTCCCATTCTCTTCGTTCTTTTTCCAAATCCCATCTTTTTTCTTCCAAGCGCCTCTTCTCTTCCGCATCTTCGGCAATTTCTTCCTTTTCTTCTATTGATTTTTCTCTTTCTTTTATCTCCTCAACTCTTCTGAGTATGTCTTCCAAAAATTCTTTGGTTCGTGATTTTCGCTGCTCCAAACTTTCTTTTTCGACTTCGAGAGTCTTTTCCTCCTTGATTAATTCCTGAATTTTATTTTCGGTTTCTTCTATTTCCGTTTCCAGGCTGAAGTCTTTCTCTTTCTCTTTTTCCACTCTTTCCCTTTGCAGCTTTTCGATCTCTTCCAGCTGTTCGTCTTCCCGATCTTTTTTTCTTACGGCTTCTCTCTCTTCCAATTCTTTTAAATCACTCAGAACCAATTCCAATTGTGCTTTTTGCTCTTCAAGTTGAGCTATTTCGGTATCCACTCTTTCAATTTCTTCATCCTTTTTCTGAATTTTTCTTTCTTCTTGCCACCTTTTGTCTTCTATTTCTCTGCGCATATCTTCCAGTTCCCATCTCTTTTCCTTCAGCTCTTTTGATTTTTGAGGGTCATTTTCCAATTCTTCTTTTTTCTCTATCTCTTTTTCCTGTTCTTCAATTTTTTCTTCTTTGGGAATTATTTTTTCAAGCTTTGACTCCAATCTTCCTCTTTCTTCCGAAAGCTTTTCTTTTTGCTCAATCTTCTTCTCCAGGCTCGCCTTTATTTCTTCCACTTTTTCTTCAATTGCCTTTTCATCATCGGGCAAGTCCTTGAAAGCTTCGTTTCGGATTTTTATTTTTTCCAGTTTCCTTCTCCTTCTTTCCAGAGCTTCGTATTCACTCTCTTTTTCCTTGATCTTCTTTTTAGTGTCCATAATCTCCTCTTCAAGTCTCCACCTTTCTTTTCTTTTTTCTCTACGCATATCTTCAACTTCCCAGCGTTCGGATTGAAGTGATTGTCTCTTTGCGGGGTCGTTCTCTTCTTCCAGAGCACGCTCCAATTCATCTTTTTCTTTTTTCAAATTGCTTTCTTCCTCCATCAATTCTCTCAACCTCTTTTCTAATTTTTCCTTCTTCTTAACCAATCTCATTTCTTCTTCTTTCACTTTTCTTTGTTCTTCCGGCTGGTTGGCCAGCTCTCTCTTTATCTCTTCCTCATCCGGCTCCTCTTCTTGTCTTCTCAAGGATCTGAGCTCTCTTTTCAAGGTTCTTTTTTCTTTTCTTAAAGTGGAAATTTCTTTTTCCAGATCATCCTTTTTACTTTCGGGGAGATTTTCCATTTCGTCTTCCCACTTCCAGAGCTCTTCTTCCAATGCGGTAATTTTGTCTTCCATCTTCCATCTTTTTTTCATCTCTTCTTCGCTTTCCTGGCCTTTTTCTTCCAGGTTTTTTCTTTCCTCTTCAATTTTTTCAAGCTTGCTTTTTACTTCGGAAACGGTCTCTTTCAATTGTTCTTTTCTCTTTGAAATCTGTTCTTTTTTCAGTTCCAACTTTTCTATATCTTCCCCGATTTCTTTTATTTTTTCTTTTATTTGTTTTATTTTATTCATATTTAAAAAGTCCTAATGGGAAGAATCGGTTAATTTATCTTTAAAAACGCTTATTTTTTTTAAACTTTCTTTGGTCTCTCTTTTTCTTCGAATTATTTCGAGCTTATTTTTTTCCAACTCTTTTCTTTCTTTGAATAGGCCGGCTCTCTTTTTTCTTAATTTTCTTTCGGTGACCCCTTCGTCACTTTCATCTATTTGTTGAGAAAGGCTTCTTATCTCTTGAGATATGTCTTCTATTTTTTGATCCGTTTCTCCCATTATTCTTTCTATCTTTCCCAGCTTTTCTCTCGTCTTCTTTTCATGCGACTCAAGCTCTTGCAAACTTTGAACACCGAAATCGGTAAGCTCCTTTTTAAGCTCTTCGGATAACACACTTTCTTTTTTAGTAGATTGCTTATCGGTTTCGGGAGAGGGAGGAGGAGTGGTAACGGGCTCGGGTTCGGGAGGAGACGGCTTTTCGGTTGCCGAGGGGGGTTCGGGTGGAGGAGGCGGTGTAATCGGCTGAGCTTCGGGAGAGGGAGGAGGTCCGGCGGAAAGTTCTTCTTTTTCGGAAAAAGTCAATTCTCCGCTCTTTATCAGAGCGATATCTCCCTTCATCGTCCTCACCTTTTTATTTATTTTTGTCATCCCTCCTTTGACGGTTCTTTTTTATCTCTTTTTTAGCATCTTTTAATGAAAGATCAATTTTTCCGTCGTTGGCCACCTTCAAGACTTTAACCGGAATTACGTCACCGACCTTAACCACATCCTCCACTTTGTTTACGTGACCCGATTCCAGTTCGGATATATGAACCAGTCCTTCGGTGCCGGGCATAATCTCTACGAAGCAGCCGAAATTCATTATTTTTTTAACTTTTCCTTTGAATATTTCTCCCTTTTCCGGTTCTCGAACTATGTTCTTTATCCATTCTACAGCTTTTTCCGCGGATTGTCTATCCTCGGAAGTTATGAAGATGTCACCGGAGTCTTCTATATCTATTGAAACTTCGGTTTCATCTATGATTTCATTTATTACTTTTCCTCCCGGACCGATTACTTCTCTTATCTTGTCGGGGTCGATTTTCATCGTTATTATTCGGGGAGCATAGGGAGAAAGATCTTCTCTGGGCTTTTCTATCGCTTCATTGATTTTATCCAGTATCACACTTCTGTATTTTTCACCTTTCTTTAGGGCTTCTTTCATGATATCGATCGTAATTCCATCTATTTTGACGTCCATCTGGATAGCGGTCACGCCGTTTTTAGTTCCCGCCACCTTGAAATCCATATCTCCGGCATGATCTTCAAGTCCCTGAATATCCGCCAAAAGGCGATAATCGTCTTTGCTTGTTGAAACCATACCTACCGATATCCCGGTTACGGGAGCTTTTATGGGAACTCCGGCGTCCATCAGGGCCAAGGAGGTGCTGGTTATCGCCGCTTGAGAAGTCGATCCGTTGGAAGAAAGTATTTCCGAAACCGATCTTATCGTGTAGGGAAAATCGTCTATTTTCGGAAGAACCGGTCGAATAGCTTTTTCTCCGAGCATTCCGTGCCCGATTTCTCTCCTGCCCGGACCTCTGAGAGGCCAGGACTCACCTACGGAATAAGGAGGAAAATTATAGTGATGCATGAACCTTTTCTTACCTTCTTCTTCCATATTGTCAAATAGCTTTTTATCACCGGGAGGGCCGAGAGTTATTATTGAAAGTGATCTTGTGCGCCCCCTTGAGAAGAGTCCGCTTCCGTGAGTTCTGGGCAGAATTTTAACTTTCGTCGATAGTTCTCTGATCTGATCCGCTTTTCTTCCGTCCGGTCTTTTATTTTCTTTCAATATCTTTTCCCTGACGATACTCTTTTTAAGATCATTAAAATAATTTAAGGCTTCTTTTTCATCTTCTTCGGAGACTTTTTCCTTTATTTCTTCTTCAATTTTGTTCAAATGATCATCATCGTCATTCTCGAAAATCGCTTTTTCAATATCGTCTCTGAAATCCTCAACCATCTTTTTAATCTCCGGATCGGATTTTTCTTCCGGTAAAGATATCTTTTCTTCACCTTTTTTTTCAATTATCTTTTTTTGAAATTCCTCCAGTTTTTTTGTTGCTTTTTCGGCTACTTGAACCGATTTTATAATTTCTTCATCGGAAGCTTCTTCGAAGAAGCTCTCAATCATATTTATTACGTATTCTCCGTTGTCGTTGAAAAATCCGCTGTAAACGGCTTCTATGGGCCCTTCTTCTCTTTCCTGATAATCCGGGTTGAGTATCAGTTCTCCGGATTTTTCTTTCCCGACCCTTATCATCGATACGGGACCGTTCCAGGGTATGTCGGAGATTGAAAGAGCTATGGAAGAAGCCAATCCACCCAAAACGGCGGGATCGTTTTCTTCATCCCAAGAAAGACAGGTGACGATTATTTCCACTTCTCTCTTCAGGTTGTCCGGAAAAAGGGGCCTGATCGATCTGTCTATCATTCTGGATATGAGAGTCGCCCTGTCGGAAGGCTTACCTTCTCTGCGAGTATATCTGGAGCCGCCTATCTTTCCCGCTGCATAAAACTTTTCTTCATAAAAAACCATCAGGGGAAAATAGCCGAGTTCATCTTTTTTATCCTTTTCCGACATCGTCGCCGTCGCCAAAACGACGGTATCGCCGTAGCGGAGAACTACACTGCCGTTGGCTTGTTCGGCCATCTTTTTAAAGCTGGCCGTTAATTTTCTTCCTCCGATTTGTATTTCGTATTTATCTTCTTCCATATTATTTTTTAAGTAGATATTTTTTGGGGTTTTCTTCCAGGTCCATGAATTCATCGGCGGCTTCTATCAGTTTTGAAGAAGCTGACCGCTTGAAGGCGATAACTTCAACTCTTATTCCTTTATTTTGTAGATATTCCACCAAAGGAACAAAGTCACCGTCACCGGTGACCAAAACTATGGAATCGACACTTCCGGAAAGCCTGATTGCATCCACCACCAGGCCGACATCCCAATCTCCTTTCTTGAATCCTCCCTGATATTCTTGAAGGTCCTTAATCCTGGTCTCTATACCCAGGTTGGTTAAAGCGTCAAAAAAAGATTTTTCTTCCCCGCTTTTCGTTCTTATGACGTAGGCGAAAGAACGAATCAGGGTTCTTTTACTTACGCCGAGATTTAAAACTTGCTTGAAGTCGACTCTCGACTGATATAAATGTTTGGCCGAGTGGTAAAGATTTTGAACATCCATCAAAACGACCACTCTTTGGCCCTTGTGCTTTATTGTCATTTACTTTTAAGTCCGGTTTTTTTAATAATTTCCTCGTACCTGCCTTCATCTTCTCTTTTCAAGTATTTGAGAAGTTTTTTTCTTTTGTTTACCATTCCGACCAGCCCCTTTCTGGAGTGCTTGTCTTTGGGATGGTCTTCGAGATGCTCGAAAAGATTATTTATCTCTGCGGTAAGGATTGCGATTTGAGCTTCCGGAGAACCGGTGTCGTTTTCGTCCAAACCGTACTCGTTAAGTATTTCCGCTTTTTCTTTTTCCGTTTTCATTGTATTTGTCATTTATTTTTTCTTGATTAACTATACTACAAATTCTTTGAATTTTAAACCTTTTTTTGTGCCCCCGCCAGGGATCGAACCCGGAACCTTGTCCTTAAGAGGGACCTGCTCTGCCGGTTGAGCTACGGAGGCTTTTGGTTATTCTTTTATACAACATTTTGCCATTTCTCCCCCTGCGACATCACAAAAAGGGAATTCATCAAAATCAGCGGAACACTTCTCTCCTTCTTCGTCTTCTTCCACAAACCCTTCTTTATTTTCACACTCTTCTTCTTCCTGCATACACACCCACTCCGCCTTTGACTCCTCTTCTACCGGAGAAACTGTTATTTCTTCTCTTATATTTTCCAGACCACCCGGCCTTTCGCAATTTATGGCGTATGTGGTTTCTTCTTCCGGAGCAACTATGATTTCGCCGGGATTTTCTTCTATTTCAAAATTTTCTCCCTCACATTCTATATTACCTCCATATGACCACTGAATTAGAACACTGCCGTCTCCATATTCAGTGTGTTGAAAGTTGAAAGAGTAATAGGCAGCCTCACAACCTTCTCGATGAGTATCGTCATTATATTCGCAACAGATATATTTTTCATGCAAGGGCGGAGGTTCACAAACTTCGGCTTCCACCAACTCTGCTCCCGATCTCCAATTATCACATTGCTCTTCTCCGCTCGGACACATATATGAGGGGTCGGTGGCTGACTCTTCAGAAAAATGAGCAGTAATACTTCTATCTCCCGACATTTCCAATTCACAGAACCTCTCGGTAACATTATCACAATCACTCCAGCCTGCAAATTCATATTCGTCTTCGGGCACAGCTTCAATATTAAGAGTTCTTCCGCTCTCAACATCCATATCTCCACAGCCTGCAGTAGTATTTCCTCCGTCTTCGCAATTAATAATCAGTTCGAAATAATCATTACCGTTCTCCGACCCGTTTCCATTACCGTTCTCCGGCCCGTTTCCATTTACGGGACCATTTCCATTACCGTTCTCCGGCCCGTTTTCTTCTCCATTTTCTTCATCCTCCGTGTGAAAATCGATTTCTTCGGCAACTACGTTGCACATGTGTTGAACTTCTATTCCTCCGACGGACCATTCCACTTCATCCCATTCCATGAAAGTGGAGATGACCAAAGTTACTATTGCCCAAGAGGCGTAAGCCAAAAATACACCGGTTATGGAAGCTATGAAGGCCTTTTTAGCCGTCTCTATCCTGTCCGGGTTGCCGGTCGAAGTAATCATTATCAAACCCGAAATTACGATAAAAAGGAGTGCCAGGGCGGGAATCAAGACTCCCAGAAAAAAACTTACCACACGATCGAAAACGATAAAGCCATGACAAAGAGTGCAGGGAACGAAGGTTTCACTTCCCGAGCCCCAGGCTGCAGAGTCGCATCCGTGGATTCTGTCCAAATCGACGTTGAAAACGGGATGTGCTCCGTTGGAAACCTCGGCTTTCAAGCATCTTCCGCAAGGTACGAGGCCGTCATATTCTATTTGTAATATCCTCTGAATATCTCCTTCATCATCGACTATCACCATATCGTAAGAGTCCGCATCCATATCATTAGCGAAAACGGGTAAGGGGCCCGCGAGGATAACAAAAAGGATCGCCAACAAAAAAAGAAAGCTATTTTTCATTTCCCAATTATAAAATATTTTTTGAAAAAATAAAGTTTGTACCCCCGGAAGGATTCGAACCCTCAACCTTCCGGTCCGAAGCCGGACGCTCTATCCGGTTGAGCTACGGGGGCCTTTATGGTTTATTTTAGATTAAATCATTGAAAAAAACAAGTTTTTAAGATAGAATAATATGGCTTATTGTCAAAATAAAAAAACTTCTCCATGAGAATACCCGAAGAGATAAAAAAAATATCCGAAAAATTGGAAAAAGCGGGGTATGAAGCCTACGCGGTGGGCGGATGTGTCAGGGATATTCTTTTGAAAGAAGTACCCGATGATTGGGATATAGCCACGAATGCCGATCCGAAAAAAATAGAAGAAATATTTGAAAACAGTTATTCGAACAACAGATTCGGCACGGTAACGGTAATTACCGGCAGTGAGAAAGAATCGCTAAGAGAGGTTGAAATTACACCCTACCGGACGGAGAGAGATTATAAGGACGGCAGGCATCCGGAAGAAGTGGAATGGGCTCAAAGTATAGAAGAAGATCTTTCTCGAAGAGACTTCACCATAAATGCTTTGGCGATGAAAATAGGAAAAGACTCACAGCTGATAGATCTTTTTGAAGGGCGAAAGGATCTCGAAAAGAAGGTAATAAGAGCGGTCGGAGATCCGGAAGAAAGATTCGCCGAAGACGGACTGAGAATGATGAGAGCGGCTCGCTTCGCAACAACTTTGGAGTTCAAAATAGAAAAAAAGACCGAGAAGGCGATAATTGAAAACTCCTCTCTTTTAGCCGAAATATCCAATGAAAGAATAAGGGATGAGTTGTTGAAGATAATAATGAGCAAGAATGCCGCCACGGGAATTGAGATATTGAGAAGGTTGAAGTTGTTAAAACATATAATTCCGGAATTGGAGAGGGGATACGGAATGGACCAAAACAAGCATCACATTTACGACTGTTATGAGCATTCTATTTTATCTTTGAAATATGCCGCCGAGCAGGACTACAATATGCATGTCAGGATGGCGGCTCTTCTTCATGATATAGCCAAGCCGGAAGTAAAAGAGGGAAAAGGAGAGGAGGCTACCTTCTATAATCATGAAGTGGTCGGTGAAAGGCTGGCTGAAAAAATATTGAAGCGATTGAAATTTTCCAAAAAGGATATCGAGAAAATAACCAAACTGGTCAGATATCACCTCTTTTATTATAACGTGGGGGAAGTATCGGAATCTTCCGTGAGGAGACTGGTCAGAAAGGTCGGAAAAGAAAATATGGATGATTTGATCAAAGTGAGAAAAGCGGATCGAATAGGGTCCGGAGTTCCCAAGGCCGAGCCGTATAAGCTGAGACACCTTCAATATGTAGTGGAGAAAGTTTCACGGGATCCGATAACTACCAATATGTTGGAAGTTGACGGAGATGACGTGATGGAAGTTTTGAAAATTGATCCCGGACCCAAAGTCGGAGATATTTTGAATATTCTTTTAGCCGAAGTTTTGTCCGATCCCAAAAAAAACAAGAGAGATCTTTTGATCGGTAGAATTAAAAGTTTGGGAGATATGGAAGATAAAAAGCTGAAAAAGCTCGCAGATGCGAGCCGTGAAAGCATTGAAAGAGTGGAAAGCAAGCGTGACGAAATGACCAAAAAAAAGTATTGGCTCTGATTAAAACTCGGGAATTTCTCCGGGAGAGGGCATTACGTCTTCTTGCTCCTCATCTTCTTGATTAAAGGTTTCTTCTTCGGGCTCGAAAGGTCTGAAGATCCAAGCCAAAATGAATATTATAATTGAGATGAATAAAACCACCAGTAATTTTTTAGCTCTTTCAGTCATAATAATTTGATTATCTAATCTGCTTGAAGTCTAAAACATAAAGTGGTGTTTTTCAAGTCTTCGACTATTTGACAATTAAGGGAAATTCAATTATCTTGAAGTAAAGACGGTAAAGATATGAAAGATGTCCGCATTAAAGCGGACTCTTTTTAAAAGTAATTTATTATTCACGTAACCGAAACCATTATGGATTTGAAATCATTTGCAGCGGCCATGTCACAAATAGCGGCCGAAAAAGAGATTCCGGAAGACAGGATTCTCGATGTTGTCGAACAGGCCATAGCCACGGCCTATAAAAAAGAATACGGAGAAAAGGGAGATTTGATAAAAGCCGACTTCAACCCGAAAAACGGAGAAGTGAAGTTCTGGAAAGTTAAAAAAGTCGTCGATGAAGATATGATTTTAACTGACGAGGAGTTGGAAAAGCTGAAAAAGGGAGAGATGAAAAGCGCCGGAGAAAAAGTTAGATTCAATCCGAAGCGTCACGTAATGGCCGACGAAATCGATGATGCGGAGCCGGGAGAAGAAATCAAAGAAGAGTTGGAAAGCAAGGAAGATTTCGGGAGGATTGCGGCTCAAACGGCAAAACAGGTAGTTCTTCAGAAGATAAAAGAAACGGAGAGAAACTTGACTTATGAAGAATACAAAGAAAAAGAAGGAGAGGTGGTTTCGGGAGTGGTTCAAAGAATAGAAGGAAGAAATATTTTGGTCGATATAGGAAAGGTTTTGGGAATTTTATCCAAAGAAGAACAGATTCCGGGTGAGTTTTACAAGTCGGGGCAGCGGTACAAGATGTATGTTTTAAAAGTGGAAAAAAGCTCCAAAGGCCCCAAAGTTCATCTTTCAAGAAGCTTTCCCAAGCTGGTTTCCAAGCTTTTCGAGCTGGAAGTTCCGGAAATATCGACCGGAGTGGTGGAGATAAAAGCGATTGCCCGCGAGGCCGGATCGAGAAGCAAGGTAGCTGTTTTTTCAGAAGAAGAGGGCGTGGATCCGGTCGGAACGGCGGTAGGGCAAAGAGGAACCAGGGTGGGGGCGATAATTTCGGAATTGGATGGAGAGAAGATAGATATAATTGAATGGTCCGAAGATGAAGAGGAATTCATCTCCAACGCACTGTCTCCGGCAAATGTTCACAGAGTAGAAGTTCTGGAAGAAAATAAAGCGGTAGCCGTAGTCTCGGAAGATGAGCTTTCTTTGGCTATCGGCAAGGACGGACAGAATGTCCGTTTGGCGGCAAATTTAACCGGATGGAAAATAGACGTAAAAGCTCTGGGTGAAAAATCCTCAGAAGAAGAAAATGAGGAGAATGGGGAGAATGAAGAAGATGAGAAGGATGATGCTAAAACGGAAAAAGAGGATAAAAATTAATAAAGTCATAAAAATTTAAAAATTATGAATTTAATACCGACAGTAATCGAAAAAAGTCCACGGGGAGAAAGAGCTTACGATATCTATTCCCGTCTTCTAAAAGAAAGAATAATCTTTTTGGGGGGTCCGATTAATGATCAGGTAGCCAATTCAATTATCGCTCAACTGCTCTTTTTGGCGAGTGAGAATTCTCAAAAGGATATTCAACTTTATATAAACAGCCCCGGAGGATCGGTTACCGCCGGAATGGCCGTTTACGATACCATGCAATACGTCGAATCGGACGTATCGACCGTTTGTGTCGGAATAGCGGCGTCCATGGGAGCTGTACTTTTGGGATCGGGAGCCGAAGGTAAACGATTCGGACTTCCCAACTCGGAAGTTATGCTTCATCAGGTAATGGGAGGAGTGGAAGGTGAAGCGGCCAAGATAGAGATTGCCGCCGATCATATTTTGAAGATCAGAAAAAAATTAAACGAAATTCTTTCTTCTCACACCGGCCAAACCTTGAAAAAAATAGAAAAGGACACCGACAGAGATTTTTATATGAGTGCCGAGGAAGCCAAGGAATACGGACTGATAGACAAAGTGATATCCAAGGAACAAAAACTGAAAAAAGAGTAGTAAAAGAGAAAAAGCGAAAACCCGTTCAAAGCGGGTTTTTTCGTTGACATAAAACCGCTTCTCTGATATATTTTTAATATAAATTATTAAAAAATACCGGATTATTTTCACTCGATCCGATTGAAAATCAAAAAGCATATAGAATTACTGCAAAAATCGATTTAATCCGGCTTAGCCTGATTTGGTATCAATTTTAAGCGTGTATAAAATGCCAAAAACAATAGAATATGGAAAATTTAATCACTCTCTTGGTGGGTGCGGTAGCCCTGATGGCAGGGTCCGTTTTGGGTTATCATGCTCGTCAAAAAGTAGCGAAAAGAGACTATGAAGCGATAGAGACGAAAGTACAAAATAGAATGAACGCCGCCCGAGAGAAAAGCAGAAAAATGGTTGAAAGGGCGCGCGAAAAAGCGGAAAGCCTTCTTGAAGAAGCCAGAAGTGAAGCGGAGGAAAAAAGTGAAAAATTAAGAAAAAAAGAAAAGTTTTTACTCAGAAGAGAGAACAATATAGACAAAAAGATCGCCGACTTCGAGGAAAAGGAAAGGAATTTTGAAGAAAGAGTAAAAAAACTCCAAAAAGTAAAAAAAAGAATTGAAGAGCTTCGGGAAGAAGCCGATCAAGAACTGAAAAGAATATCCGAATTGAGCAAGGAAGAAGCCGAGGAGGAAATAATGAAAAGAATAGAAAAAGAAATGGAAGCCGATATTTTGGAAAAGATAAGAAAATTGGAGGAACAGGGAAAAGAAAGGTATGAAAGAAAAGCCAAGGAAATTTTAGCTACGGTAATTCAAAAATACAGTCACTCCCAAGCACAAGACTTGACCACAACCAATGTCTCTCTTCCTGATGACGATATAAAGGGAAGAATTATCGGGAAAGAAGGAAGAAATATAAAAACATTGGAAAAGCTGACCGGAGTGGAAGTCGTGGTTGACGATACGCCGGAAACGGTTTTAATATCAAGCTTTGATCCGATAAGAAGACAGATTGCAAAAACCGCTTTGGAAAAACTGATCTTCGACGGGCGGATCCAACCGGCCAGAATTGAAGAGATGGTTGAAAAGGCGGAAGAAGAGGTCTCCGATCAAATTAAAAAGGCGGGAGAACAGGCCGTTTACGATACGGGTATAGTTGAACTTGACCCGAAGATAATAAGACTTTTGGGAAGGCTTTATTACAGGTCGAGTTACGGCCAAAACGTATTACTGCATTCCAGAGAAGTCAGTTATTTGGCTGAAGCCTTGGCTGCGGAAATAGGTGCGGATCAATTCGTTTGTAAAAAAGCGGGACTCCTTCATGATATCGGAAAAGCCTTGGATCACAAGGTGGAAGGGTCTCATGTCGATATAGGAATAAGGGTTTTGGAAAAATTCGGTGTCAGACAAGAAGTAATAGACGCAATGAAGTCACATCATGAAGATTATGAATATGAAACTATAGAATCGGTGATAGTGCAAACGGCGGATGCGATTTCCGGAGCCAGGCCGGGAGCGAGAAAAGACACTTTGGAAAATTATTTAAAAAGATTGAAAGAATTGGAAGAAGTGGCCTCCGCATTTTCGGGAGTTAAAAAAGTGTATGCGGTGCAGGCGGGAAGAGAAGTCAGGGTTTTTGTCAAGCCGGATGAAATTAATGATCTGGAAGCTAAAAAGTTATCCAAGGATATTGCCAATAAAATAGAAAAAGAACTCAACTATCCCGGAGAAATAAAGGTTAACGTTATAAGAGAAAAAAGAGTAATCGAATACGCAAAATAATATGCATATAGAAATACCCGACGGAGTATTGCCACCTTGGCTCTGGATAGCCGGATTGATACTGGTTGTCGGTTTGCTCGTAGTGGCAATTTACTTTGCAAAAAAACAGGAAGAAAAGATGCCTCTGGCGGCTCTGTTTGCCGCTCTGTCGCTGATAGTTATGTCGGTTCCCTTGGGGCTGCCGGCCCATATCAACCTGATGGTTTTGGTGGGAATCATAGTCGGTCCGTGGTGGGCGTTGATAGTCTCTTTTATCGTTAATTCGCTTTTGTCCTCGATTGGTCACGGCGGAGTTACGGTTATAGGATTAAACACCTTGCTTTTATGGTCACAAGCCCTTTTCGGTTTTTATCTTTTCGGTTTAGCTAAAAGTATTATTTCCGAAAAGGGATCCGCATTGAAAGGGGTTGTCGGTGGAGTAGTCACCTTTTTAAGTCTTATGGCTTCTTTTCTTCTTTTGGGAGGGATGGTTTTTGCCATCAATCTGAATCCGGAAGAAGTCTTGATTCATGACCACAGTCACGATCACGGCCATTATCATCACGAAGAAGATCATGGGCACGAAGAAGATCACCACGGAGATCATGAATATGAAAGTGACGGACACGAAGAAAGTCATTATAAAGAAGATGAAGAAGATCATGGGCACGAAGAAGTTCACCATGGAGATCATGGAGACGGTCACGAAGAAGATAATGACCAAGAATATGAAAATGATGAGGACGGCCACCACCATGAAGAATATCATGGAAATGACCATCATGAAGGAGATGTAGAAGATCACGATCACGAGAATGACCATGACCACAGCCATAGTCATGATCCGGAAGACTATTATGATGATGAGATTTCGTTAAAGAGATTTTTTGCTATCGCCTTACCGATATTTCTGTATGCGGCGATAATAGAATCGATCGTAGTCGGAATGGCTATCAGCTTCATATCCAAAGGAAAGCCGGATCTTTTATGAGTTCAATCTATTTGATGGACGATTTTGCAAATAGAGAAGGAGATTTTCAGAAGATGTCAGTTTACTTTAAGCTGGCATTTTTCTTTTTTGTTTTAGCTTCAATAGTATTTACTGAAAATCCATCGGTTTTACTGATTGTTCTCTTTTCGGTTTATCTTTTGGGTTTTGCCGGATCATTACCGATCACCAAAATTTTTAAATGGGCACTTTATCCGACTTTTTTTGCACTCATCTTCGCAGTCAGTCAAGCTGATTTTTATTTTGGAGCATTAATTATACTCAGAGCTTTCAGTGCCGCTTCTTTGGCTCTGTTTTTTTCATTTTGTACTCCGTATTACAAAACTTTCGGAGTCCTCTCCAAGCTGTCCCCTTTCTTGGC
>PUNQ01000017.1 GCA_003551845.1 Candidatus Nealsoniibacteriota bacterium | reverse complement strand
TCTCCTTTACAAGCATTTCATCGCAGTCCAGGAAAAGATAACTTCCCTTTTCTTCGGTAATTTTTTTCAGCAAGGTAGTCTTGCCTGTTTGCCTTGGACCCAGCAACATAATGGCTTTACCACTGCCCCAACGCTTAAGTATTACCTTTTCTATGGCCCTGTTTATCATTTTGGTTGTTGTGTTGGCTGAATATTATAATATTTGGCCAATATAATGTTTTTTATTTGAATAGACAAGGGCAAGTTCAATGATTATTTTTGTTCGCGTGTTCGCGCGCCCTAAGGATTTGGAGTTGTCAGTTTTGAGTTATGAACGCAGAACGCAGAACGCAAAACATTATCTTATCATCAGCCTTTTCAGGTTATACACAAGTTCCGAAATGGCGTAGCCCACCCGTTTGTTGACCCGTGAGAAGCGCCCGTGATTGACCCACTTGCCGCCAAAGCGTGCTTTGAAGTCCCGCACGCCATAGGGCTCATCCGGTTTGCCGAGCCCCATGAAGTCGAAGCGCTGGATCCCTTGCCGTGCCGCGTAGTCCAGCGCACCCCAGGTGGCCAGCACCGAAGGGTGGATGTCGCGCGACTTGTACGCGTGGTCGAGTCCGCACACATACCACTCGTACATCGTCCGGCCGGGGTGGAAGGGGCAGGTGATGCCGCCAATGATGCGGTTGTTGTGTTGGACCAGGATGGTGGTGAATGGGCTTGCCGTTTCGGCTTGGGGTTGGACTTGGCCGCTCCGGGGATTATTTTTTGAGGGTCCGTCTGAACAGGACTTGGCCTGTCCGACGTCTTGGTTTCCCCCACCTGGGATGTGTGGGTTTTTTGTCCCTCCCGGCGGTGTCTGATCTGTTGCCGGGTCATGGGATTGGGGGGTTATGGTGTTGCCTGTGGCGTTGTTCTTTGTTTGGGATGTGGTTGATGGATCGGTGTGTTGTTCGTTGTTTCCTGGTGTGAATGGGCTTGCCGGTTGCTGTTTGGGTTTCGCAGGGACAGCGCCTGGGCTGTCCGAAGCTGTCTGCGGGGACTGCGGTGTTTCCTGGCTTGTGCGGTGTGCGGGCTTGTATTGGTTGTGTTTGTTGTTGGATGCCTGGGTGCTGGTGTGTGGGGGTGTGTGTTGGCTGCTATTTTCCTTGGGATGATGCGGTTGCTGGAATCCGGAAACGGTATAATGACCGTTGTGGGGGCTCAGGGCGTGGAAAAAGGCACGGGAGGGGAGGGGTTTGCGTACTTTTTTCCGGTAGAGTCTTTTCAGGATGTCGTAATAGGCGTCGATTTGTTCGGGCGTGGGGTTGTAGACGAGCTCTGCGCCGTTGGCCAGGCTTTTGCGGACCTGCCGGCGGCGGCTGCCACTCATCTGCTTCCACACGGTCTCGGTGTCGGGGGTGTCGACCAGCAGGTTGAGGCGGTCGTGGTAACGATAGCCGAGCTTGTGAAATATCGGTTTGTGTTCCGCGAGGTCGTAAAAGTTGCGGAACTGCGCAAACAGCGACCGCTTGCCGGCAGCGTCGTTGAGGGCGCCGAGCAGGGTTTTCAGGGTCATTTCGCGCTCCAGGCGGGTGCCTTCAGCCAGCAGCGGGCCGCCATAGACCACGGTGCGCGAGGTGAAGCGCTTGTAAATGCCCGCCAGCGGGAAAAAATTGATGAGCGCCGGCACCGGGGTTTGGATGACCACGGCGAGGAGGGTGCCTAAAAGGTTTGAGGTTTGAGGCTGAGCACTTGCGAAGTCCCGAGAGCTTGCGATTCGGGATTTGAGGTTTGAAGTTGCCTGAGGTGCTGATGGGGTTTGGGGGTTTTCTGGTTCTTCCGGGGGTGTGTGGTGTGTGGCTGGGTTATTTGGTTCTTGGGTTATGGGGTTGCCTGAGGGGTTTTTGGGGGTTAAGTTGGCTGTTGTTTGTTTCGGGTGCTCGCCGGGATCGATGGCTTTGCCATATTGTTGTCCCGGGTTGGCGGTTTTACTGTATTGGCGACCAGGGTCTGACACCTTGCTGTAGCGGCGGCCGGGGTCGTGCAGGGCCTCTTCGCTGAGGGCGACCAGCAGGATGGGCTGGGCTTCGGGCCACAGCGAGATGAAGCGGAAGAAGGCGTCCGACTGAAACCAGCTTCCTTCCGGGTGTGCTTCCGCAAAGCGGCGATAGCTCTCATAGAGCTCGCCCGAAGGGTGGTGCAACTGCACGATCTTGGGGATGTATACGCTGCCTTGCATTACGATTGACTAAAGTGCGTTGAGATTATTCTTGGAATCATATTTATGTAGTTTTGCAACGCCAGTGCAGATATACATAAAAATACCTCTGCGCCCCTCTGCGAGAAACAAAATCAGTGTGTTACGGATTTTGTGCGGAACTTTTCTTCCCATACCATCCACAGCCCAAAGAGCACGACGTAAAAACCTGGCCTTACCACCCAGTCGTGGACGAAATCCCAGTGCTGGTAGGTGTATAGCATCGTAAAGCTCAGCGCCACGATGCGCAGGATGTTGGTCACGTGCATCACCAGGATGGCCACGGGGATGTACCAGACCTTATGCTTGCGCGGACCGGGATATAGCAGGAAAAGCACGATCGCCTGGTAAAACTGTTTAAGTCCGCTGCAGGTGTGGTCGATGATGAGGTGGCCGGTAAAGATGCGGTCACCTTCCCGGGCGCCCTCCAGCCGGAAGGTACAGCTCTCGTCGATGCGCGTGATCGACTCCCCCAGCAGCAGGTCGTTGATCCAGGCCGCAGCCAGGTAAGCCTGTTCCGTGGTGAAGTCGGCCAGTGCCACGTACCACGATGCGGTTTCAAACCACGGGAGGGTCAGTCGCCACAGCACGTGAAACGCCACGGTGATGCCCATAAAGAGCGCCACGCCCCAAAGCGGGTGCCTGCGGAGTTTTTTGTGTTTGTTGAACTTTAGCAGGGTTTTAAAATAGTCATCGTAGAAGGTCATGGCCGATGAATTTTAATAAAGAAACCCGAACAACCACAAAGGAATTTTATTGGCGTGGCCATATTCCATGTCATCTGCGGCAATGAAAGCCTGGTCTTTCGGCCATTCTGAAACCTGTCTTGCCGGATTGTTTTTACCTCCCACTTCAACAAGAAACGCATCATTGATCAAAAAGTCGCCTGAGTCGGGATAATTCACCTGGTGTTGATGTTTCAATTGATTTAGAAAAAAAGTCTCCCTCAGGCTCCCGGGGTCGGGGGTGAAAGGATTGACGGCAAAAGCCATATTGCTGTTTTCCAAAAAGATCTTGTCGGGTTTTTGCATCCGGCTGATTCCCCTCGCGCTTTTGTAGAGGTGTGTAATCAAATCAGCCTCCTGGAGATATTGCATATAGCTTATTAATGTGTTTCTGCCGATGCCTGTCTTTTCGCTGATTTTCTTGATATTGGGAATAAAAGGTGCCGTTTCGGAAATAATGAGCAGCAATTGCTTGATTTTTCGTGAAAAAGTTACGTCCACACTGCGTAAAAGCGGCAACTCGGCATCGATGATAAAGTTGATGATCTCTTGAATCCTGCCATGATACGATGACAAGCCTTCATAAAAGAAGGGGTAATAACCTTCTTTCAAATACTTTGCAAAGTATTTCAATGGCTTTACCTGGTTTACAATGTCACTGGAAATTACCGCATGCTTCTCAAGTATTTCATTTAACCCATAAATGGGAAAATCAGCATGATTGACAAAGTTCAAATATTCTCTGAATGATAAGCCTTGCAGCCTGTATGTTACGGCTCGTCTGCTAAGATCTGCCCTGGCGTTAAGGATTTCAAGAAGGGAAGAACCGGTAAAAACCACTTGAACTTCCGGGAAGTCATCATAAATGTTTTTTATTTCCCGAGACCAATCGGGATACTTATGCACCTCGTCCAGGAACAAATGTTTGCCCCCTCTTTTTACAAAGTCGTCAGCGAGGTCAACGAGCCTGTTATCAGCAAACCAGATATCATCGAGGCTCACATAGAGCACCGACTCGTCGGCTTTGTGGTTTTTCTTTATGTGTTGCAGCAACAGTGTGGTTTTCCCAACGCCCCTGGCCCCTTTTATTCCAATGAGCCTGGCACTCCAGTCAATCTGGCCCATAAGGCTTCTACTGAAAGCCGTTGAAACCTGTGCTGTTTTTTTTCTGAATTTTTGAATTAGCGCATCCATTTTTGCTTTGTTTGATAAGCAAATATACAAATAAAATGCTTTTTACAGAAAGCACAAGGGGTCTGGGTTGGGAATACCGGGTCTTTTTTGGTGGGATGTTTTATCCACAAATGCACACAAATGCAGCTCAAATGTTCACAAATAACTCAGAATGGGGCCAGGTCCTGTCTCTTCTTCTGCGCGTGTCTGCGGGTCCTTCATTTTGCAGCCTTCGCGGGCAAATAATTCCTTGCCAGCAGGTAAAGCGGCCACCCAAGCACCGCGCCCAGTGCGTTGCCGATCAGGTCGTTGATGTTGTATGCCCGGTAGGGAATCCACATATGGCTGATCTCCGCCAGCGCAGCGATCCCGATGCCGGCAACGATGATGACCCAAAGCGGATGCCCCGGTTTACTGAGCTTCCACAACGGCACCAGCGGCAAAAACACCAGGGCGTGCAAAAGGTAATCCATTCGCAGGCTCAGCACCTTGGTGCCGCTGAGGGAGGTGCTCACGCCGCCGAGCGGAATCACCGTGACGATCACCAATGCAACAAAGTAGATGACAAAAAGAACCCTTATCGTGTGTTTAATGG
>PUNQ01000056.1 GCA_003551845.1 Candidatus Nealsoniibacteriota bacterium | reverse complement strand
TACTCCAATTCGAGGATATAGATGATGTGGTTATATCGATAGAGGGTGAAACGGAAGAAGTTTTACAGCCCTGATTGGATTAACACTTTCAAAGCTTTATAATGCAGGATGTAAGAGTGATTAGATCTAATCCGAGCCTTTGTTATTTTAATTGAACTTTAATTTGTGGTATCGTTAAATAAGGATTTTAGTAAAAACATATGCTATCAAACATCGCTTATTACATGATATTCGGAAGACCGTTAGTTCTTTGGCTGGGACTTTTATCATTATTGTTAATACTTTTTGCCGCTCTTATCGCCACCCTGAATATGAAATTCAAAATTCGGGTAATTCCTTTTAAATGGCACTCAAGGGTGGCCGTAATAGCCGTAATTGTCAGTTTGGCTCACGGAATACTTGCAATTTGGATCAACTTTTTTCAATAATTATCAACTAATCACAGTCATAATATGAAGACAAAAACGGGATTAAAAATCATTATTGCTTTAGCCGTATTGGCTGCGGGATTTATTCTTTGGATCGGTAATTTTGAAGAGGAGCTGATTGTAAACGATAATGATATAGAGTTGACGGAAGTCGAAATGGAGCTCGGTAGACTTCCTCGGGAAACGGAAGTTAGAGATCGCCGAATTACACTTGATCGCGATTCGATAGACCAAAAGTCACGTGAAGAATATGCCGAACTTCCGTATGAAATTGAAATAACGGACGAAGAAACAAGGCTGGTAGAGACGGAATTCAATCTTGAATCGGGAGAAACTCCAATTGATTTCATCGAGCGAATACTGGAAGAAAAGGTGCCGTCTCAAGAAGAGTTGGATGCATATTCCGAAGACATGTTTCAGTACTACGCATCCTTCCACTCATTGGATGAAAGTGTCGTAGCCGAATATCCTATTGCTGACTATGAAGATGCGGGGCCGGCCGAAGAAGGGTTGTCGGCCTACGTTCAGGCAATGAATTTTCCGGATGATTCGATCGGTGGAAACGAAACCCGGTATGATTTTATCGTTTCGGAGGAAGGGAGCTGGATTTTGGTATGGATGGGTGAAAGAACGTTTTGCAGGAGACCCGATCAAGAATTTTGGCAGTCGGCGGACCGGTTGTGTCCGTAGTTAGATTCCGCAACTCAAAGAAACGGACAACAAAAAAGCCCATTTTAAAAAATTGTCCAAATGGTTTTGTCGTGATAAAATTAACAAAGGTCGAATTATTAAATAAAGCTTATATATGAGTAAAAAAATAATTGCTCCGCTCGTTATCGCTCTGGCTCTTGTTGGAATCATTCTTGCTTTTCAGATGGGTGAAATTAATGATGAATTAAATAGAGAAGATATACGAATTGAATCGAGGGATGTTGCTTTGCAAATAGAAGCGGAAGGTAGGGAATATTACGTTAACGGAGAAGAAAATCCGAATATAGTGGTCAATCAAGGTGATGAGGTGGTGATTGAATTTATCGTGACGGGAGGAACGCATGATTTTGTTATAGATGAATTCGGCGTAGCTACGGAAGTTCTTTCGGAAGGAGAAATCCAAACAATTGATTTTATTGCTGATCAAGTCGGTGAATTCGAGTATTATTGCAGTGTGGAAAATCATAGAGAAGAGGGAATGTACGGGAGCTTGATAGTGGAATAAAAAATAAAAATACAAATAAAACAAAAGGCGGAATGTTTCCGCTTTTTGTTTTTTTAAAAATTATCTATACTGATTCAAAGACCCGAAAACAATTAAGATAATATTTTATAAAGATATAAAGATATGATGGAGGAAAAGACAGCAGATATAATGGTGAATAAAATTGAAGCAGGATTGATTACGGGAATCGATAAAAAAACGGGAAGAGTTATTACGATAAAATTTGACAGTAAAACCGTTTTTAAAGAGAAAAAAATAAGAATTGGTGATGAGAAAAAGGTTGTTTCAGAAAAAGAGATAAACTACAAAGAATTGAATCCGGATGATGATCTGACGATTTTTTACATCCCCAAACGAAATGACGATACTTGTAAAAAAATAGTGAAAATGGTCGGCGATTTTTCCAATAATAAAAAAATAAGAAAGGTAACCGAATAATCGCTCAACGCATTGCTGAGGACATAGAAGAAAAAATAAATGAATTACGAGCACGAATTGAATAGCCTTATTCTTCTTTGTAATCAAAATTTTCCTTTCATAAAATCGGCATACGGACCTTAAAGCCTTCGAAATAATTATTTAGGTTTTATATAATTATCGTTACATATTTAAAAATGTCGGAAAAAATATCAAAATTAATAGATACATGGCCGGGGTCCTATCAAGAGCTGTGCATGGTTTATGAAGGAGAAAAGGATGTTCTTTTTGATGGTTTGTATTGGCACCATGACAGAAACCTTATTGAAAAGACGTTGAATAACTTCGGACTCGAAGTAGAAATGTGGTCATCCGATGAAGATCCGGCTGATATATCAATAGCAATCGGAAAAAAGAAAGAAATTTGCAAAGAGGTTAAAAAAATAAGAAAAAAGGGTGATTTTTATAAGCTCGGACTCATGCTCGGTTATCCGAAGTGTTGCGTGAAGCATCATTTGGGGAAGCGTGGTAATAAGTCTTTTTCCAGAGAAGAGTCGACTATTTTTAACGAGGGTGATAACATGGAGCTCGATTATAGGATAAACACTCTACTCAATATACAAAGCATAGGAACCGAGGGGTTGGAAAAAATAGGTTCACGAATAAAAGAATACTTCGGTAATGAATATTATTATCTGTCACACATACCTTGTTCGGTTGGATGTGGTGAATCTTTTGAAATGGCAAAAAAGACTCAAAATGTAATTAAAAAATATCTACCGGAAGAAAATAAGAAAACCGAAAGAGCACTAAGAAGAGGATTTATCATTTTTGATTTTTTGGACTACATTATTTTTGATTATGAAAAAAGAAAAAAACGAATAAAGATAAGCAATGTTGTCAAGACTCCAATTGCGGATGAAGAGAAGTTAAGAAAAGTAAAGAATGCAGATTGGATAAAATTAGAGAAACAAAGCGTGCTTACGGATAAGAGCAAAAGGCTAAGCTGTTGCCGAACGATAATTTTTTATTGATTTTTTATTCATTCTTGATTTGAAGTTAAAAGAATGGTATAAATTTAAAAAGTTTGGTGGGGGCCTTGATTCGCAATTGTTTTATTTGGACGCCTGAATTGCGAGGAGCCGGTGGCGTAACCGATCACCAAGAAAACCCTCTCCGACTTTTAAGTCGGTTTTTTAGTTTAAGCTGTAAATATGATTAAGTTAAAAAAAAGAAAAAGAGGAGTGCGGAAAGAAAATATTTTCCATAAATTTTTTCTCATTACAATAATTTTAATCTTGTCAGTTTTTACTCCCAAACCCAATGGAATAGTTATGGGACAAGAAAAAATAATGATTGAAAGTTGTGAGGAGATGCAACTTATCGGTATTGATGACAACTATTTGTTGAATGGTAATTATATTTTGAAAAAAGATATCGATTGCAAAAATTTAGAATTTCAACCGATAGGAAATGAAGAGAGTCCATTCGGAGGAATTTTCGATGGTAACGGATACGAGATAAAAAATCTGACTATTGATGAGAGTACAAGAGAAAGAGTCGGCCTCTTTTCCAAAGTGGACAGTGGCGGAAAAATTTTTGATCTCAGATTGAAAAATGTTGATATCTCGGGAGGTGAGCAGACCGGCGGTCTCGTCGGATACAATAGCGGCAATATCCGAAATGTGCATATGGAAGGAGGAATAGTGGAGGGAGATGATTACGTAGGTGGAATTGTAGCCACCAATTGGAAGGGATCAATTAACGATTCCGGTGCAAAAGTGGAAGTGAAAGGAGACGATCTTGTCGGAGGCTTGGTGGGATGGAATCAAGATGCGACCATAAAAGATTCATATGCCACGGGCAATGTTGAGGGAAATAAAATCCTCGGAGGCCTTGTCGGAAGAAATGAAAAATCGGATATAAGAAGATCTTATGCCAAGGGAAAGGTTCAAGGCGAGGATGATCAAGTCGGAGGTCTTATCGGCCACAATGTGAGCGGAGAAAATGAGACTGCTTCCGTGGAAGAGTCCTATTCCCGGGGAAATGTGGAAGGAGGATATTGGGGAGTAGGTGGTTTTGTCGGTTTTAATGAAGGAATTATAAAGAATTCTCATTCCGGAGGTGATGTAAATTGGAATTATGATGAAGAAGCGGAAGAGGGAACGACGGGTGGCTTTGTCGGATACAATCTCAAAACCGTAAAAAACTCATATGCTACGGGAGATGTGGGAGAAGTCGATAATGATGGGAACAAAGTGGGTGGCTTTGTCGGCTATCTTGATGAAGGAGTTATAAAGAACTCTTATTCTGTCGGAAATGTGGTGGGAAATATTGACTATGCCGGAGTTTTCGGTGGTAGGAATAATGAATTTATAAAAAATTCGTTCGCTTACAAACAAGACGGTGAAAAAGATTGTGTAGGCAAAATAGAGGAAAATGGCACGGAAACGGAATGTTTGCTTGTGGATGAGATTGAAAATTTTTATGAATATGAGGAAGAACCCTTGAAAGATCTGTATGACAAATGGGACTTCGATTCGGTTTGGGCAAAAAAATATATCAATGAGGATTACCCCGTTTTATTGTGGGTAATAGAGCCCGAAGAAGAGAAAAAGGCTCAAAACGGAGTACTGTCAAAGTTATCAGCCGGTCAAAGACCTATTCCTCGATACAAAAACCCTATGTTTGCAGAAGAAACTGAAGAAATTATAAAAGAAATACAAGAAGGAACCGAGGAAATTAAAGAAAAATTAATTCTTTGATAGAGATGGTCGAAAAGATGGATAAATATTCTGCCTGATGTGATATAATCTTTTCGGTTTTGTCGAAGACTCCAAACGGGCACAAAATAAAGCTGCAGCTTTGAAATCCATTTCATTGTTTTTTGTTTATGGTATAGTTAAGCAAGATAAAATAAACAAATTACAGTTCTATCAACTTCAAGAAAAAAGCAAGATATATTTCGGGAGCCGCTATTTTTTTTTCGATCTCAGCAGCTATATTGGTTATTTTTTTTCAACTGGATTTTTGGAACAGAAAATTATCGGTTTCGGATTATGAAAGTTTTGAGATTATTGAAAGAAATCCAAAAGACGTATATCCCGGAATGAATTTTTTTCACGACAGAAGGGAAAGAAAGGTTTTTTTAATGGAAAATTCCGGATCGGTTGTGCATCAGTGGGATGTGGACAAAAACTTTGATTCCGTTATGAGATTTAATTATCCTTTAATCTGGGAAAATGGTGATTTGATTTATACGGACAACAGTGAAGTAATTGTTCGTTTTGATAAAAAATCCAATGTGGTTTGGAAAAATCGTGATCTGGGCCATCATGACACGGGAGTTTTCAGAGAAAATTTAATTGCCTCATCAAGAAAAAGTCGCTACTCTGACTTATTGGAAGAGCACATTGAGGATGAAGTCTTAAAGAGGGTTGCAATTGATACGGGAGAAGTTTTCGACAAAGAGGTCTCTCTTTATGAAGTTTTTGAAAGCAGTAATGAAATTAATCTGAAGGAAGTAGCCGAAAAAAGTCTTTTTCGAGAAGAACCTCTGAAAGATATCTACCTATCTTCCGATGAGGCGATTAAGTTATTTCATCTGAATTCAATAACGGTTTTGGATAAAGATTATGATGATATTTTTATAAAAGACAGAATTCTGTTATCTCTTAGAAATATTGACATGATAATACTTTTTGATTTTAATCAAGAAGAGATTGTCTGGTTTTCAGATGTCGATCTGGACAGACCCCACCATCCGACAATGACAGAAGGCGGTAATATTTTGATTTTCGATAACGGGCTGGAGAAACGAGATTACAGCCGAATATTGGAGATAAATCCGGAAAATGAAATAGTTTGGAGCTATAATAAGGCGGGAACAGAAAATTTCCATTCGGAATTTATGGGAAGTGCTCAAGAGTTGCCGAATGGAAATATTTTAATTTCAGAATCAATGAAAAATCGTGCATTTGAAATAAATAGAAGTGGTGAAGTCGTTTGGAAATTACCCGAAGTTCAGCATGGAGGAATTTATAGATTTACGAGGTTTGAAACCGAATGTATAAAGAAGGTTTTAAATGGTCAAAAAATGCATTCGGAAATATGTTATTGAGTGAGGATATTCTTATCCTTGAAGTGAAATTATGAAAATTCCGGATAATAAACATTCTTCAAGATTATTGCAGTTTTTTGTCATTCGGTTACTTGAACCTGCCGGAAGCATCGGTCCGAATCGGGTAATTAATCATTATCCATTATAAGTTAAAATAAAAATAATTATGAAAAATCAAGTAATTGACAAGATGAGTTCACTAATAATTTCCGCCTTCGGGCTGGTTGCCGCTTTGGCCTGGAATGGTGCTATTCAAGCTGTTTTCAGGGAGGTTTTCGGAACCGCGGAAGGTGTGGTTTCCATGCTGGTATATGCAGTGGTCGTTACCATAATTGCCGTAACCGCTACCGTTTGGATAGCTAAGATGGCTGAGAAAGGAGAGTGATTCCAAAAATAAAAAAAGGATGTTTTTCTTGACAAAAATCTAAGATTTGATAACATACTTATAGTTAATGATAGTAATTATCATTAATAATTATTAGTTTTACCTATTTAAAACCATGAAAAACTATAAAAGCATGCAGACATATCTCTCCAATCTCGCAGTGCTAAACACCAAGCTCCACAACATTCACTGGAATGTGGAAGGTAAGGAGTTTATGCAGATTCATAAATTTACAGAAGAGCTTTACGAGGATTTTTTCGAGAAGTTCGATGAGATTGCTGAAATTCTGAAAATGAAGGGAGAAATGCCTCTCGTCAAAATGGAGGATTATGTAAAAAACGCAACCGTAAAGGAAGAAAAGAGTAGATCGTTCGGATGCATGGAGTCTCTTGAAATCGTGGAAAAGGACTTGAAGGAAATGAAAAAATTAGCTACGGAGATCAGAAATAAAGCCGATGAGGAAAATGATTTCGAGGTGGTTGCCGAAATGGAAGACCACGTCGCCGACTACAGCCAAAAGATCTGGTTTATAGAAGCGATCCGCTCTTGATTGAAAAATTTAAAATCTTAAAATCCCGGGTAGAACCGGGATTTTTTCTTGAATTGCATTTTCATTCAAAAAGCAAGGTTTAATTCAATCTAAAAACCATAAAATATTGCAAGAATGATATTCTTTTTTCTTGTCGTAAATTGTGATATACTTACCTAAGACAAAGGTCGTTATGAAATTTATTAATTAAAAAATAAAAACATATCTATGTCTGAAGAAAATCTCAATCAAGAAGAGGGCCAACATCAAAATCAACCGGAAGAACAACAGGAAGATAATCAGCCGGAAGAGGAGTCGGGAGGAATAAATGCGTTAGCTCTCCTCAGCTATTTATGGATTCTTTTTTTAGTTCCCCTGCTTGCGGCAAAGGATGACGAATTCGCTCAATTTCATGCCAAACAGGGACTCGTCCTGTTTATTTTTTGGGTGGCCATTTGGATTGCAAGCATACCTTTGCTGATTATTCCGATTTTGGGATGGCTGGTTATACTTGTAGCTTACATAGCCGCTTTTGTTTTCTTCATAATGGGAATTGTCAATGTGTTAAAGGGAAAAAAGAAAGAACTTCCCGTTATTGGAAAATTTGCAAAAAAGTTTAATCTTTAAAGGTTAAAAGCTTTTAACCCATTAAGTTGTTGTAAAAGAAAGCGATTATACCATCGCCGTTGTTTTGATTGTCCGGATATGATAAAATGAAATTGAAAGGTTGAATTTAAAAATAAATTAATTATTTTTCATGAAAAAAACGGCATTAATCATAATAGTCCTCCTCGTTCTCGTAGTGGGAGGATTATATTTTTACTTTCAAGCGGAAAACATCGGAGATCCAGAAGTTGAAAATGAAGAAGAAATCGTTGATGAAGACAATCCTTATTACGCGGTAGAAGAAGTGCAGCCGATAACCGAACGTAATATCGTTATGCACGAGGACTTCGCATCGGTGTTGGAAGAAATTTTCGGAGAAGAACCGAAACTTGTGGAAACGGGCGATGTTCTTGCTCTTTCTTATGTCGTAAACAGGGTGATTGAAGATGATGATATACCTGAAATTATAAGTTTTTTGGAAGAAAGGGATTATCGGCTGGAAGGAACCGATTCGGATGCGGACAGTCACGACCTTAATTTTTCCGCGGAAATACTGGAACAAGAATACAGGGGCAATATATACGTTTTGATTCACACCACCGAGGAAGGAGAAGATGCTCAGAAAGTAAATGTTAGAATACTATAAATTATAAAAAACATGACTAACATGGCAGAGGGCAAAAAAATAGGGGAAATAATTCACTATTTCGGAGAAATAGAGGTTGCGATAATAAAACTTTCCGATAGCCTGAAGATCGGTGAAAAGATACGGATAGCCGGTGGAGAAGATACCGATTTTACTCAAGAAGTATCCTCCATGGAGATTGATTATGAAGAAGTTGAGAGTGCAAAAAAAGGAATGGAAGTGGGAGTGAAAGTGAAGGAAAAGGTCAGAGAAGGTTATCAGGTTTTTAAAGTATAAAAAATTTTAAAATAAAAGCGCTCTTTTTCGGGAGGGGTGCTTTTTTAATGAATCATTCGCAAAAAATACCTCGACCGATGAAAAGGGTCGTTTATTATTTATGAAGTTAATAAATTTTTTTGACTGATGAAGATCATATTTTTAGGAAACATGTGCAATAATGATTGTGTCATGTGTAGTGTAAAAAAATATTCGGGCCTCGATTTTATCGCTGATAAAAAAGAAATTTTTGAACAACTTCATAAGGACAGCGACCAATTAAAAGTATTGGAATTTACGGGAGGAGAGCCCACGGAACATCCCGGAATTATTGATTTTTTTCAAAAAGGGCGGAGTGAGGGATATAAAGTTATTAGGATGAGCACCAACGGGAGAAATTTTTCCGATGAAGAATTTACTGAAAAATTGGTTAACTTGGGTCTCAAAAGTGTCGATGTAGCTCTTCATGGAATTGAGAGAGATCATGATGAGATCGTTCAAAAAAAAGGAGCCTTCAGAGAGAGTATGGAGGGCATCAAAAATCTTCAAAAATACGGTGTAAAGATTGCCGTCGCCTCGGTTCTTATTCGGCAGAACATTGAAAATTTGACCGAATTATGCGAAGAGCTGCAAAAGATGAAGATAGAGGCGTATTCATTACTGGAGCTTGTTCCGCAAGGAAGATCGTCCGGTTCGGATTTCGAAAGATTTGCCATTCCTTATACCGAAAAGAAAAAATTTTTATATGACAATATGAAATTATTCAGTAACTTCGATCAGTTTTATCTTCTTAATTTTACCAGATGCGTTTTACCGGTTCGTCTTCCTGAAAAATGGTTTCATATAGGAGGCTATGAAAAGAAATTTATCGGCTACACCAGTAATGACGATTCTCTTATCTATAATGAAGGGGCTGAGACGAGCAGCCTCGATCCGGAAGATAAAATTAAAAACTCTTTTTGTCCCAATTGCAGTCTTCGGAATAAATGCTCGGGTTTCTCGAAGTTCGGACTGGATCTTTTCGGAGAGGAAGATGTGGAAGAAATGATGAAAACGGATAATATCGGAAATATTTTATTTTCTTAATTTTTTGAATGATATTTGGTGAATAATTATTTTTTAATGTATAATGACAAAAATAAAGTGTTAATTTTATTTTCATGAAGAAGAAAAGAAAAAAGGTGTTGTTCGCCATACCCCCGATAACTCCGGAAGAACGATATCAGTTTGCCGATGTCGGCTATCATATGCCCCCTTTGGGAATTTCTTATTTGGCAGCCATTCTGGAACAAGAGAAAATTTCTGTTGATATAATAGATTCTCCGGTTTTGGATTTGAACCTTGATGAAATGATTCGGGAGATAGAAAAAATAAATCCGGAAATAATCGGATTTACCGTTTTGACACCCACATTCAGAAGAGTCGTTTTGGCGGCTGAAAAGATAAAAGAAGTATTTCCGGAAAAGACGATAATGGTGGGAGGTCATTATCCGACAATAAAAAAAGAAGAACTGCTTCGTGAAAATGAAAATATAGATATAGTGGTCTACGGGGAGGGGGAAAAAACTATTTCCGAGTTGGTGAGGGCAATTTTAAACGGAGATGATCTTTCCGGAATCAAAGGAGTGATATATAGGGATAAATCCGGAAAGATAATAAAAAACAAACCTCGGGAACTCATTCAAGAGCTGGATAAAATTCCTTTTCCTGCAAGACATTTATTGCCGATGGAAAAATATAAACCGGCACCACATCACTTCAAAGAGCTTCCCGTCTCACACATGATTATTGCTCGTGGTTGTCCCTATAATTGTACTTTTTGTTCGTTTACCCAGGTTTCGGGCAAGAAGGCGCGCTATCACTCACCGGGAAGGGTCGTTTCGGAAATGAAACATGTTATAGAAAATTACGGAGTCAAAGAGATAATATTCCGCAGTGAAATGATATCGGCTGACAGAGAGTGGTTGGAAGAATTAACGGATAAATTGATTGAAGAAGACTTAAATGTCAGATGGTCTTGTTATTGTAGGGTTGATTCGGTTGATCCTGAAATCTTAAAAAGGATGAAAGAGGCCGGTTGTTGGCAGATATTTTACGGAATAGAATCCGGCGTTCAGGAGCTTCTGGACAAGGTCAACAAGGGAACTACAATAGAGCAAAATAAAAAAGCCGTAAAATGGACTAAAGAGGCGGGAATAGAGGTTAGAGCCTCTTTCATGCTATTCATGCCGGGCGAAACTCCCGAAATGACTAAAAAAACTGTTGATTTTGCGATAGAACTGGATCCGGATTATGCACAATTTGCTCCGACAACCCCTTTTCCCGGAACTCAATTACACAGGGAGGCTGAGAAATATGGAGAGCTGATTCATGATCATGATAAATATACCACACATAAATTGGTTTTTATTCCTGATGGTTACAGGGACATGGATCAAGTTAAAGAGATGTATGAAAAATCTTACATTAGATTTTATAGAAGCCCGAAGCGCATTTTACGAAGAGCGGCAAAAATAAGAAGTTGGGAGGGAGTTAAAAGGCATTTCAACGGTTTAAAGGTCTTGTTGAGCTTAATGAATCCTTTCAAATGATTTTAGCAACCTTCTCGGTAGTTGCTCATCGGAGAAGAAAATATATTATTTTAAACCGGAAACTGAAAGTTGAATTCTAAAAATATTTTTCAACAATTTAAAAGCCGTTTAAGAAGCACCCTTTTGCCTCTTTTTCTTTTTATATCCGCTTTCTCAATAAATTTCTATCGGGCGTCGGAAATTCACGGAATGGAGGATTTTTATGACAGTAATTCCGTAATTAAATTTATTGAAAGTTTCAATATCAGATATTTGATGAATGATCATCATAATTCGATGGAGTTTCCGGCCCTGCCTTTTTATATGTTTTTTGAATTTGATATTTCCACGCTCAGGTTGATGCAGGCATTTTTTTTATCGGGCTCGATAGTTCTTTTTTTCTTTTTTTCAAAAAATTATTTTAATGACCGAAAGAAGGCTCTTTTATCCACTTTGTTGCTGATATCTTTTCCCTACTTTATTCTTCACAGATATTATTCGGAATATTCATTTTTAGCTTTTATCACCACCGGTTGTCTATTTTTTTATTCTTTAATTTTAAAAAAAGAAGATAACGATAAATATATCTTTATTTTGGGGCTTCTTATCGGAATCGGAACATATAGAAAAATAATATTCGCCCCTTTCGGCCTTTTTTTAATTCTTTCTTACGTATTAATCAATCCTCGCCGATTCAAGAAGAGATTTTTGTCAATTAAAAAGTCCTTAGTTCTTTTGGGTGCAACAGTTATGGGGGCGCTACCTCTTATCATATGGGAATTTTACATGGTATTTTATTCTCAATACTATGGAATTACTGAAAATATTTTGAATCTCTTCAAGGAAGGGGCTCACTCCGATTATTTAACTAAATTAATTCACAGATTCGGGGATATGGAAAATATTTTCACCACCTTTCCTCAATTACACGGAAATCCCGGAGGATTCTCCGCCATGGTCGGCTTTTTCAGTTTTTATCTTTTCCTTTTTTCCGCTTTTTTCCTTTTTTTGAAGAAAGATAAAAAAAGTGGAACTTTTATTTTATTGATTTTGCTATATACTGCCGCCAGTACTTTTGAGATGCAAATGATGCTAACATTTCATCTGATGATTTTAATACCGCTTTTTGTAGTCATTTTGGTTCATGGAACATTCGAATTTTTTGAGAGCATTTCTAAAAACAAAATCGTTACCCGGGTTACTCCTTCTCTTTTAATAACATTTATTATAATTTTTAATTTATTTAATATATTTGAAGTGAAATATCTTGAAGAGAACTTCTCCAGCGGGAGATATTCTACATTTTATCGCCTGGGATCGTCGCTAAGTGTAGGGGGGTTTGATAGTATTTATAATTTTGTTGATCCTTGGGCATGCGATGTCTGCGGGGTTGCCGGTATTTCCCTCTATTTTTTATCCGAAGGAGTTCCGCAGAAAAATGTTTTTGAAGCGTTGAGAACGGAAGATAAAGCTTATTTCAGTGCTCGTAATCCCGAATGGGAAAGGAGAGAGTTGAGGGCGATAAAATTTGAGGATGTAATTGAAAGTTCGGCGAATAAAAATAATGTCTATTTTGATTTGATTGTCACTGATTCGGAAAAAGCACTCGTTTCCGATTACGAAAAAGGTCAATCTTTTTTTCAAGAGAGAGTATTCAATATTGATTTTGTCGAAGAATATCTTTCGGAAAACGGATACGGGAGTATTCGGATAGAGGATCAAGAAAGAGGAGTGGCTTATCTTGTTTGGGTCCATAAGAACAATGAAAGAGTGATAGAAAAACTGCAAAATATCAACTCATAATCATCTGAAAAAATAGAATTATTCAGCGTTACTAATTTCGATAAAACATGAAAATTCTCGGAATAACAGATACCATAACCGATTCCGGAATTGCTTATTCGGAGAACGGGCGATTAATTTTTGCCTTGAATGAGGAAAGATTAACGAGAAAAAAAACACAGGGAGGTCATCCGAAAAAAGCAATTGACTATTTTGTAAATAATTTCCCGCAAGAAGCGAAAAATATTGATCGTATAGTTGTTGCAGGAATACTCACTCCGACTTTAGCCACTCGTTTTTCTTCCAAATTGGAAAAAATGGATAAATATGAAAAAAAGGAAGACTCTTTTTCTCGTTTTTTAATAGATTTTATCGAGTATCGTTTGAAATTAAATTCACGTATAAAGCCGAATTCAAAAGTCGCATCGGTAATTGAGAAAGTGTCGGAAAAATTAATCAGAAGGAGGTTGCCCGAACCGCTTGGGAATAAGCCGATTTCTTTTATAGAGCATCATCCCGCTCACGCCGGAACGGCTTTTCATTGTTCCGGATTCTCAGAGGCTTTAGTGGCCACTTTTGACGGGTTCGGGGACGGATATTCCGGAAAATTATTTTCAGTTCGGGAAGGTAAATTCGAGACCTTGTTTTCTGCAGACAGTTTGGATTCTTTCGGATTGTTTTACTCGATGATCACCGAGCTTTGCGGATATAAAAAGCATAGGCATGAAGGAAAAATTACCGGACTTGCCGCTTTTGGAGATTCGAAGATGGTAGATGAAAAATTTCCTTTCAAACTCACTTCCGATATGAAATTGAAATATACCGGAGCACATGGCGCGAAAGGACTGAAAAAGCTAAAAAAGAAGTTGTCTTTACACTCCGTGGAAGATATAGCTGCATGGCTACAAAAAAATACGGAAAAATACATATGCAGAATAATATCCCACTACTTGAAAGAAACGAAACATGAAAATGTGTGTTTGGCCGGTGGCGTCTTCGCAAATGTTAAGCTGAATCAAAGGATTCATGAACTCGAAGAGGTTCGGAGAATTTATATTTATCCCGCTATGAGTGACAGCGGATTGTCACACGGAGCAATATTGAGCTTGGCTGAGAAAGGAAATGTTTTAAAAAATGTATTCAAGGGTCCTCGGTATGATGATAAAAGTGTTGAAAAAGCTCTACAAAAATCCGACATGAAGTATGAGCGATGCCAAAACATAGAGATGGAAATTGCCGAAATTATTGCCGAAGGAAATATTGTCGCCCGTTTTAACGGAAAGATGGAATACGGTCCCAGAGCTCTCGGAAATAGAAGTATTTTGGTTCAAGCGACGAACCCGAAAATAAATGATATTTTAAATAAAAAATTGAATAGAACTGAATTTATGCCATTTGCTCCGGCCATAATTGATAAATTTGCCGACAAGTGCGTTAAAAATTTATCAGGCGCTGAATTTACTTCGAAATTCATGAACATATCTTTCAATGTTACCGAATATATGATCGATAAGTGTCCTGCAGCGGTTCATGTTGACAAAACCGCCCGGCCTCAAATTGTTTCCGAAGAGGATAATCGGAGTTTTTATGAAGTTTTAGATAATTATTATGAGTTAACAGGAATTCCGGCAATAATAAACACGAGCTTTAATGCTCACGGAGAGCCGATAGTAATGACACCGGATCAAGCGATCGCAAGCTTCTTGGATTCCGATCTCGATTATTTGGCGATAAATAACTTTTTAGTAAAAAGACCATGATTCCGAGAAGAGACATAAGTTTGTATAATAACCTGGCCCCGATTATTGTTGATTGGATTAAGGATAAAAAAAAGAAAGTCTATCCGGAAAAATTCAGGGCCGGTCTTCAGGAATATCTTTCGAGTGAAAATATTTTTTTGCTGGGAGGCGGCAGACAATCTTTTCATCTTATTTTTGATAATGTTCCGTATGAATCCGGTTCGGAAATCATAGTTCCCAACTATTATTTAAAAGTACTAATTCCGATTTTCAAATCAAAGGGGCTCGTTCCCGTCTTTTGCGATATAGATGAGAACAATTTATCCAATGACCTTGAAGATGTTTTGGAAAAAATATCGGAAGATACTCGTTTTATTATTTTATCGCACATGTTCGGAATATGTGGGGATGTCGATGATTTCATTGCAAAGGTGAAAGACAAGAAAGAAGACATTTTAATAATAGAGGATTGCGCCCACTCTTTCGGATCCGAGTACGAGAACAAAAGCCTGGGAATTTTCGGCGACTTTGCACTTTTCAGCTTTAACTACATAAAGACGCTAAAAACACTTGAAGGAGGCGCTTTGCTGGTCGGGAAGAAAGAATATCTTAAAAAGATAGAAAAAGATTATTCCGGATATGAAGAAATGAAGAAAAGAGAGACTTTAAAGAAGGTTTTTTATTATTATTTTTTGTTATTAGTTTTAAAAACCCCCATTATCAGATTGTTGAAGTTTTTCCTGAAAAATAAAAAAATTAAGAAAACAATAAAAAAAATCCATAATTCTCATAAAAAAAACTGGAAAAAAGAAAAATTATCCCCATTCCTTTCTTTTATCGGAAACACAGAACTTAAATCTTTCGAAGAGAGACAGCAAAAAATTAAAAATAAGCTTGAAACCTATGAAGTCAATCTTAGCAAAAAACTTCTTGATGAAAGGCCATCGGGAATGAATTCGGAGTATTCAAACTATTTTTTAATTTTAAAAACGGACAAAGACAGTAAGATCATAAGTAAAAAGATGTTTTCCGAAGGTGTCGACATAGCAATTGAAGATGAGATAATGGATCTTTGTGTTGAAGATAAAAATTTTAAAAAAGCGGAGAGTGTTTATGACAGCATCATTCAGCTTCCTCTTTATTGCGGACTTAAAAATAAAGAGGTGAAAAAGATAGCTGAAAAGATAAACAAAATTTCAAGATGAAAATTATAGATGAAATAATTATTCGCCAATCAAAAAGAGTGAACGGAGCACTGAGAAGCTTTTTGGCAAAAGCATACCTTTTTTTTATTCGAATTAAAAACAAAATTAAATATGGAGACGGAAGAATTTTTAATCAAATCAATATAGAGCTGGGAAGAAGATGTAACAGGAAATGTAGTTATTGCCCCAAATCGAAATTTCCCGAAAAGAATGATGAAAGAAAAATGAGTTTCAAAATTTTTAAAAAAATAGTAAGAGAATTGGAAAATATCAATTATTCTGAAAAAGTTTGCTTCAGTGGGTATTATGAGCCTCTGCTTGATGATGATATCGTCAGGCATGTTCGCTATGTTCGAAAAAAATTGAAAAAGGCGAAAATAATTATTTATACCAATGGTGATATGCTGACCGAAAAACTTTATAAAAGATTAAAAGAAAATGATGTTTTGTTGGCTGTTTCACTTCATGGAGAGAATGTGAATAAAAAATATCAAAAGATTAAAAAGATGACCGGTGGTAAAAATACCGTTATTAAAAAAAAGATAACGGAAAGGATACTCTCCACGAGAGGGGGGCTTTTGGAGGTTGAAAATAAAGAAGTTAAAACCAGCTGCATATTCCCCAGTTTGCAACTTACCGTGGATGTGGATGGAAATGTAATTCTTTGTTTTGATGATTATTTTTCTGAAAATAAATTCGGAAATGTGAAAGAAAAAAATCTTTTAAAAATATGGAGAGATGAAAGTTTTAAAAATGTAAAAAAAGATCTTCTTTCCGGAAAACCGGAAAGAGAAATTTGCAAGCATTGCTTTCGAATTGATTGATTTTTAGGAATAAAATTGATGATTGACTAACTCTAATCGGTCTGCTATCATAATACCGAGTGTTACAGTCGGTTTTTTTAATTGTTACCCCCCATGATCTACAATCTATGAAGATATCAAAAAAATCACAATACGGATTAAGGGGGCTTTTCAGGTTAGCCGAATCCGATGAGTATCTGACAATGAAGGAAGTTGCAGAAAAAGAGGAAATTTCACCCGACTATTTGGAGAAAATTTTTACTGAGCTGGAAAAGGCCGGTTTCGTAAAATCCAAAAGAGGCCCTTCCGGTGGCTACGCCCTGGCCATGAAGCCGGAAAAGATAAATTTAAGAATGATTCTTGAAAGCTTGGAAGCCAATCTTTCTTTGGTTGAGTGTATTGATGAAAGCTGTAAAAGGATTACCGACTGTCCCGTTGCTCCGACCTGGAAAAGATTGGATCAAGAAGTTAAAAGTAAGCTGGAATTAATTACCGTAAAAAGCATAGTTGATAAAAACAAATAAGTCATTATGAATAAAAAAATATATCTGGACAACGCTTCCACGACTCCCGTGGATGAAAAGGTTTTGAAGGCGATGGAGCCTTATTTTAACGAAAAATACGGAAACCCTTCTTCAATTCATTCGTTCGGTCAGGAAGCGAGGGTCGGAATAGATGATGCACGCCAAAAAGTAGCCGATTTTTTAAATTGTGAAGCCGAAGAAATTATATTTACCGGTTCGGCTACTGAAGCCAATAATATTTTTATTTTAGGAGTCTTGAACTCATATGAGGATTCTCATGTAATAACCTCTCCCATAGAGCATGATGCCGTTTTGGAAACCGTAAAAGAATCCGGAGCCGACTTCACCGTTTTGCCGGTTGACAAAAACGGCTTTGTAAGCCTTGAAGATTTGGAAGAAGCAATAAATGAAAAGACGGTTTTGGTTTCCATAATGTATGCCAATAATGAAATTGGAGCTATACAAGAGATAAAAAAGATGGGTGAGCTGATCTCGAAAAAAAATAAAGACAGAGAGAGAAAGATACGTTTTCATACCGATGCGGCACAAGCTGCGGGTTATTTGAATTGTGATGTCGATAGCTTGAATGTTGACGGATTAACCTTGAGTGGTCACAAAATTTACGGACCCAAAGGCATTGGTGCACTCTACAAAAATTCTTCGGTGGATATCGACCCCATAATCTTTGGAGGAGGACAAGAAATGGGTATCAGATCGGGAACCTACAACACTCCCTTAATTGTAGGGATGGGCAAGGCGGTGGAACTTATTGAGAAGGAGAGGGAAAAAGAAAAAACCGAAAAACTGAGAGATTATCTGATTGATCAAGTCTTAAAATTAAAAGGAACCTCGCTCAACGGACCGAGAAAGAGAAGACTCTCCAATAATGCCAACTTCAGCTTTGAGGGAGCGGAAGGCGAATCGATCGTATTGATGTTTGATCAGGAGGGTGTTGCCGTTTCAACGGGTTCAGCTTGCTCGAGTAACAATCTGGAAGCTTCACATGTACTCAGGGCAATAGGGCTGAAAGATCTTGAAGCGCATAGCTCTCTGAGAGTTTCTTTGGGAAGAAATACGACCAAAAAAGATATCGATTTCTTTTTAGAGCTTTTACCGAAAATTATAACTTCGTTAAGAAAGATATCGGGAAGATAAGCTTCGATTTCCGATGAAAAATATAAAATAAAAACAATTATGAAGAAAAGTTATTCTGATAAAGCGATGAAGCATTTTCTTAATCCGGAAAATATGGGAGAAATTGAGGATGCTGACGGAGTCGGAGAGGTGGGTAATCCCCGTTGCGGTGACCTGATGACCATTTACATAAAAGTGAAAGACGACACTATTAAGGAGATGCGTTTTAAGACTCTTGGTTGTGCTGCCGCTATTGCCACTTCGGATATGATTTGTGAAATGGCTCAAGGGAAAAAAATAGAAGATGCTTTAAAAATAACCTTCCAAGATTTGGTTGATAATCTGGGCTCTTTGCCGCAAACCAAAGTTCATTGTGCCGATCTGGCTCAAAAAGGGCTGAAGGCGGCGGTTGAAGATTATGAGTCAAAAAAATAGAAAAGTAGTCGTGGGTGTTTCCGGAGGGGTCGATTCCTCCGTGTCTTTAGCTCTTTTGAAAGAAAGAGGATTTTCACCCGTTGCGGTTTTTTTAAAATTTCAAAAAAGAAATAATGATTGTTGCGGATCCGAGGCGGAAAGGAGGGCTCGAAAAGTTTGCCAAAAATTAAAAACCCCTTTTTATTTGATTGATGTTAGGGAAAAATTCAGGAATATAGTTATTGAATATTTTTTAAAAAGTTATCAGCAAGGGGAAACTCCCAACCCGTGCATAGTTTGTAATAAGCGAGTTAAATTCAAAGTCCTTTTCGATAAATTGAGGGATTTTAATGCCTCGTTCATAGCTACGGGCCATTATGCAAAAACCGAAGACGGAAAGATTTTCGTTGCCGAAGATGAAGAAAAAGATCAAAGTTATTTTTTATGGGCACTGGAGAAGAAACTGCTGAAAAAATCGCTCTTTCCACTTGCCGAGCTAACCAAGATGGAGGTTAGAGAAAAAGCTCATGAGCTTAATTTGCCGACTGCTTCGGTACGGGAATCACAGGAAGTCTGTTTTGTGGATAGAAATTTGAAAAGTTATCTGGAAGGGCGGTTGAACCTTTATCCGGGAGATATAGAGAATACGGAGGGAAAAAAATTGGGGACCCACGTAGGTCTTCCCGTTTATACCATCGGACAAAGAAAGGGAATCGGTCTTTCCGGTGGCCCTTATTACGTTTTGGAAAAAGATATAAAAAGAAATGTCTTGGTGGTTACCAAAAATAGATCCGAACTGGAAAAAAAAGAGGTTTGTTTCAGAGAAGAAAATTTTTTTGAAGACATCGATTTTCCCTTGTCGGCGGAGGCGAAGATAAGATATAATGCACCGAGAGGGAGGGGAGTTTTAAATCAAAAAAAGTTTGAATTCTCCGCGCCTCAAACGGCGATAGCCGGAGGACAGTCGATAGTTTTTTATAAAGGGAATCAACTTTTGGGAGGAGGAATTATTAATTAAGCTTAAAATTAAGATGAAAGTAAACCAAGACTCTACATTGGAAGAAATTTTAAAGCATCCGGAAGGAAGGAGGGTTCTTGCCAAGTACGGAGTTCCTTGTTTGGGATGCGCAATGGCCTCAATGGAAATTCAATATCTGAAAATAGGTGACGTTGCTCAAAAGTACGGCCTTGACTTGGAAAAGATTTTGGAAGAGCTAAATCAAGATGCAGAATGAATTATCTTCTTTGCCATTATTCTGAGATAGGGCTGAAAGGAAAAAACAGAAGTCTTTTTGAAAAAAGATTGGTTTCCAATATAAAATCGGCTCTTCCGGATTGCTTTTTGGAGTCGGTAAAAAGGCCGGAAGGAAGGGTGGTGGCAAAACTCACCGATCAAGCTGAAAAAGGTGAAATTGAAGACAGACTTTTAAAAGTTTTTGGATTGGCTTATTTTTCATTCGCCCAAAAAACGGAATCCGATCTGGAAAAAATAAAAAAAGAGGTGATACGGATTTTGGATGATGGAGGCTTTTCTCCTCAATCTTTTCGAGTGACCACTAAAAGATCGGATAAGAGTTTTCCCCTCGATTCTCCGGAAGTAAGTCGAAAAATCGGGGCGACGATAGTTGAAAGATTCGGATGGAATGTTGATTTGGAGAATTTTGACCTCAATATCAGCGTGGAAATTACTCGTAACGGAAGCTACATATATTTTAAGAAAGTAAAAGGTTACGGAGGCTTGCCGGTTTACTCGAGCGGAAAAGCGATAATGCTCCTTTCCGGAGGAATAGATTCTCCGGTGGCCGGGTTCAAAATGATGAAGCGGGGATTGGGGCTCGATTACGTCCATTTCCACGCCTACCCGCTTTTATCCGATGATTCGATAAAAAAAAGTGAAAAAATATTTGAAGTCTTGAAAAGATATTCTCCCGAATCGAAACTGCTATTAATTCCTTTCGGGGAAGTGCAAAAAAGGATAAAGTTGGAGATTCCGGAAAAATTCAGGATAATATTTTATAGGAGAGTAATGCTTGAGATTGCTACGAAAATAGCTGACAGTCGATCTGCGTCCGCTTTGGTTACCGGGGAGAGTTTGGGGCAAGTTTCCTCTCAAACCCTTCTCAACATGCGAGCAACGGAGCAGGCCACCGAATTGCCCGTCCTCAGACCCCTCGTAGGGGAAAACAAAGAAGAAATAATTTCAATTGCCAAAGAGATAGGGACTTATGATATTTCCATTCTCCCCGATCAGGATTGCTGTACTCTTTTTAATCCCCGCAGACCGGAAACCAATGCCGACCTTGAAGAGGTTTTGAAGCTGGATGAAGAGCTGGATCTCGAAGACCTGAAGGGGCAAGCCATTGAAAATAAACGTGTTTTAACTTGATTTTTTATTAGCTTTATATATAATAACCTCAAGTCAAGTTAAATCTCGTACAAATGAACTTGAATTTTTTGTGCGAGTCAATAAAGGTCGGCTTGGAAAAATCAATTTCTAAAAATAATGTCTGAAGCATATTGTGTAAAATGTAAAGCGAAAAGAGAAATGGATGACGAAAAAGAAGTTGTAATGAAAGGAAAGGGCGGAACCAAAAGAAGAGCTCTTTCCGGAAAATGCCCTGAATGTGGAACTAAAATGTTCAGGATCCTCGGGAAAGCCGATTAGTTTAAAAGGTTTCTCTACCTCCAAAGACCACCGACCACGGTGGTTTTTGGTTGTTTAAGGGATCCGAATTGGAAAAGAGCTTTTTTTGGTGTAATATGAATAAAAAGCAAACATTGAGATGAAAAATAAAAAGCTCTTAATCGCCTTTTTGATTTTTTGCAATATAGTTGCCCTTTCAATTTTTTTGGATTTGAGAAAAGAAAGAGAACTGGAAGTCGTCTTTTTCGACGTCGGCCAGGGAGATGCCGCCTTAATAAGAACCGAAAAAGGACACAACATCCTGATTGACGGAGGGCCCGGGAAAAAGATAATTCCGCACCTTAGTCGGGAACTTTCTTTTTGGGACAGAAGGATTGACTTGATGATTCTCAGCCATGCTCACGCCGATCACTTGTCCGGACTGGTTGCCGTTTTGGAAAAGTATGAAGTGGAAAAAGTCCTATGGAATAAGCAGCCTCATGACAGCCTGCTTTACAGGGAGTGGGAGATGCTCCTGGAAGGCGTTAAAAGCAAGAAAGCTTACAGAGGGCAGAGAGTTGATCTGGGAAACGCTTATCTGGATGTCTTGTATCCGGTTGAAGATTATGATTTTTCAAAATCTCTTAATGAAAGCTCGGTAATAAACAGATTGATTCACGATGACGGAGCGGTTCTTTTTATGGGAGACGCTTATAAAGCTCAGGAAAATAGATTACTCGAATGGGAAAAAAAGTGTCGGGATGCGGATTACGGATGGTGCAGAGTGATGGAGATTCCTTCGGAAGTCCTGAAAGTGGGTCATCACGGCTCTTCCACTTCTTCGGATCATGATTTTATAAAAAAAGTTTCTCCGGAAATTGCATTGATAAGTGCGGGAAAAGACAACCGTTACGGACACCCTCACGAAGAAACGATGGAAACTTTTGAAGATTTGGGGATAAATCTGCATAAGACTTTTCGGGATGGTAATTTGAGGATTCAATTCGAATAAAATTTTTACATACTTTCAAATTTTTTACACCCGTTGGGCTTAAAATGGGGCTATGAAACTTAAAGGATTTGCTGCTAAAAGGCAATTAATTTATAATTAACCAATATACATTTTTTATAATCGATGTTTTCAAACGACAAAAAAGGATTCACTTTTATTGAACTTCTCATAGTTATCGGGATAATTGCCGTTTTAACCGGTGCCGTTATCATAACTCTAAATCCCGGAGGCCGATTTGCCGCTATAAGAAACACGGCTCGTGATTCTCATATAAAGAGCTTATATACTTCTTTGGATTATTATCGAATGACAAACAGAGGAAGCTGGGGTGATATTGATTTACCTTCGGAACTTACGGAAATATGTAACACGAATTTGGAAAATCCCGATTGTGAAGGTTTGGTTGATCTTTCTTCATTGGTTCCCACTTATATTGACAGAATACCGGTTGACCCGAAAGTGGGGACGGGCGAAGATGGAACCGGTTATAAAATAAGGAAAAGCCCCACAACCGGAGATCTGTGTGTAGAGGTTCTTCATGCGGAGAAAGATAAAGATATATTTCTGGGAGCATGCTCTTGGAGGGTGTCATCCCCTGCCGACTTGCAAAATATAGGTTACGGTCACGAAGATGGTGATAACTGGGGTACGGGTGAAGATGATGAAGGCAATCCTACGGATAAATATGACGATTGGCAGATGGATGACTCTTATGTCTTAACCAACGATATTGATTGGAGTGAGCATTACAATGATTATTTTACTCCCATAGGTGGTTCTTGGTGGTCTCTTCCTGCTTTTGAAGGTGATCTCGACGGAGCGGGACATGAAATTCAGAACATAAATATCGGACACGAAACGGAAACTTGGTATATAGCATTATTTTCTGTGCTGGACAATGGGGGAACGATAAAAAATCTCGGTATGACGGGTGAGGTAAATGGTGAAGGGTCTGCAATTGGAAGTTTTGTAGGTGGTATGTATGGAGGAACTATTGATAACTCTTATATGATAGGAACCGTAAATGGAGAAACTCGCACGGGTGGTTTGGTGGGAGACCTTCATAGTTTCAATGGTGATGCCACGATTAATAACTCTTATATGATAGGAGCCGTAACCGGAGATGGTGGAGATCGGGATGTGGGTGGGATTGTAGGGCAGATGCAGGGTGGTAGTATCGTCAATTCTTATGCTGCAGCTGATGTAAGTGGAGAAGATAATGTTGGTGGACTTGCGGGATACACGGATGGTCATATTATAAATTCTTACGCTATGGGTGATGTAGATGGAGATGACAGTGTCGGGGGCTTTGTAGGACTTGCTTGGGACGCCTCTATTGAAAATTCCTACTCTATCGGGGAGCCTGTTGGAGAATCGAACATTGGAGGTTTTTGTGGTCGCAAAGAGGGTGATACTGATGACATAGACAATTTCTGGGATACGGAAGCTTCCGAAACCACCCAATCAGAAATGGGAACGGGTAAAACTACAGCGGAGATGCAGGATATAGACACCTATACAACAAATAATGTGGATTGGGACATGGTTGAAGAGGGTAATCATGACGGAAATGAAGATACTGCCATTTGGTTTATAGATAATCTTCAAGATTATCCCAAATTGTGGTTTCAATTTAATGAGTAAGGGAAACAAGCGATATCTTAATTGATTTTCTTGTGAGAAAATCTTGCTTTTTAAGATAAAACGGTCTCTTTGTCCGTTTTATCATCTATTGACAAGCAGATGCAAGTTAAAGTGCTAAGCCCGGGATAGCAAGTGAGAGTATGAATGTGAGTGAGGTTGAGCTTCACACGAAGAGTGGATGTTGCTTTTAGGGTTTTTAATTTTATCTTTTATCTTTTAATGATAAAATTAAAAAGTTGAAAAAGAGATTGAAAGTGATAGAATATTAAAACCAAAAAATTATGAAAAATAAAGAAAAAGAAAACTTTGAAGACCAATATTTTCCGTTTCCGGAGAAAGATTTCAGAGAAACCTTTCAATGGAGGATTTTCAGGATAATGGCCGAGTTCGTGGAAGGATTCCAATTCGTGGCTGATTTTAACAGGTCGGTTTCTTTTTTCGGCTCCAGTAGATTCGATGAAGATAATCCGCACTATGAGAAAGCCAGGAAGCTTGCCGAGCTTTTGGTTGAAAATGATTATGCGGTGGTTACCGGAGGTGGTCCGGGAATAATGGAGGCGGCCAACCGGGGAGCTTATGAGAAGGATGGTGAGTCGGTGGGTATAAATATCCAGCTTAGAAATGAAGGAGAAAAAGCCAATGATTATCTCAAAAAGTCAGTCGGATTTCACTATTTTTTCACCAGAAAAGTGATGCTTTCTTATGCCTCTTACGGTTACGTGTTTTTTCCCGGTGGTTTCGGAACCTTGGATGAGCTTTTTGAAATGCTAACCTTGATGCAAACCGAAAAATTGCCCCAGCCGGTTGCGCTGGTGGCGGTGGGAAAAGATTATTGGCAACCGTTAATCGATTGGATGAAAGATACGCTTCTGGAAGAATATAAAACAATAAGCCAAGAAGATTTGGACTTGATCAAGGTGGTCGATGCGCCGGAGGAGGCTCTGAAAATAATAAAAGAGGGTGAGCCGTTAAAAAGATAAAAAATATAAGATAAACAAAAAAAGATATGAAAGGTATAGAGTTTCCGATTTACAAAACAAAAGTTAAAGATGATCGTAAGTTCGATCTTTCCGACCCTGAAGAAAGAAAAAAGTATTTTGAATTCAAGTCGGGAAAAGATATAGAAGATATACGAGAATTCCTTAAAAACAACACTTTCGTAGTCTACCTATTGGGTAAAAAGAGTGCCGGCAAAGGAACTTACTCGAAGATGGTTGCCGATGCGATCGGAAAGGATAAAGTGGAGCATTTCTCAGTGGGAGACATGATCAGGGAAGTGGATGAGGAGTTAAAAGATGAAGAAAAAAGGGAAAAACTTATTGATTTTCTGGAAGAAAATTACAGAGGATGGATTGAGATTGACGAAATTGTCGCCCGCTTGGAAGGAAGAAGCACCGAATCTCTTTTGCCCACACCGTTAATTTTAACTCTGATAAAAAGAGAAATTGCCAAAAGAGGCAGAAAGGTGCTTTTCATTGACGGCTTTCCCAGAAATATGGATCAAATCAGTTATTCGCTCTTTTTCAGGGATCTTATCGGTTACAGGGATGATGTCGACATTTTTGCGCTTATTGACGTTCCGGAAACGATTATAGACGAAAGGATAAAATACAGAAGGATTTGCCCGGAATGTAACACTTCCAGAAATTTGAAACTTTTACCGACATCCAAAGTGGAGTACGACAAAGAAAATGATGAATTTCATTTGATTTGTGATAACCCCGACTGTAAAGAGGTGAGGATGGTAAGAAAAGAAGGAGACGAAAAAGGAATAAAGCCGCTCAGGGAGCGACTCGATTTGGATGAAAAATTAATAAAACAAGCCTTTCAGCTTCACGGAATTCCCAAGGTTTTGGTTAGAAATGCGATTCCCGTGGACAAAGCTGAAAATTATGTTTCCGACTATGAACTTACTCCGGAATACGTACACAGTTGGAATGCAAAAAAAGAGAAAGTGGAAACGGAGGAGATTCCTTGGACTATCGAAGATGACGAAGGGGTAAAAAGTTACAGCCTGTTGGCACCGCCGGCAGTGGTTTCATTCATCGGTCAACTTGCGGACATTTTGCGTAAATCTTGACGGTTGACACTTCGATCGGACAAGTAATATAATTAGATTGCACCTCGTTAGCATAAAGTCTGATACATCAACACTTAAGGGAGCCGCAAATGATCCTTAGCCCGTGGGCTGAGGCTGAGGCACCCACTTGAAAAATTCTCAGATTTTTTATGAGTGACGAGGTGCACCAAAGACCATCTCCCGGAAGGGAGGTGGTTTTTATATTCAAATCAATACATCACAAAACCCACAAAATATAAATCGTATGAGAGAGGCCTGACCTCTCTCTAACTTGTGAGAGGCCTGACCTCTCCCGAGATTTTACTTTACATCTTTAGTTGGATTTATATAATTAAATAGTAATCATTATTATTTTATCTAATCTTATGAATAAAAATAAAGGATTTACTCTAATTGAATTTTTGATGACAATAGGAATAATTGCAATATTGTCAGCAATCGTGATTGTAGCAACAAATCCGGGGCGGCAGTTTGCTGCAGCGAGAGATTCGGCTCGAGATTCGGACACAAGTTCAATATACCAAAGCCTTCTATCATATCGAGTCAGTCGAGCGGGAGGGTTTCCGGATATAGACTTACCTTCCGAGCCCAAAGAGATTTGCAATACGAATCATTTTGATTTTGAAGATTGTGCAGAAAATGATTTAGTTGATCTCTCCCCCTTAGTCCCTGATTACATGAATGATATACCGATTGATCCGGCAGTTGGAGAGAATGAGGTTAGCACGGGTTATGAAATAGCAATAAATGAGATAAATGATGTTACCGTTTGTGCTCCTCTGGCAGAAACCAGAGAGGTAGGAATTTGTGAAACTGAGAGGAGAGAGAATGATTTTGCCTGTGGAGATGCTTTGGTTGACAGTAGGGACGGAGAAACTTATGACACGGTTATGATCGGAGAGCAATGTTGGATGGCTGAAGATCTTAGGCATGAATGTGAAAATTATGTTGATACCGGGGATAGTACGGAGTCACCAGAAGGTTGGTGGGATGAAGAGGAAGACCCTACTATGTGCTCTGATGCAAATGATGGAACTAACGATTACGGCAATGTTCTCTATCAATGGCCGGCGGCCGTAGCATGGGATTATGAAGGAGATCCTCCTGAAGAAGGGGTTCAAGGACTGTGTCCGGATGACTGGTATATACCAACCGATTCAGATTGGGAGGATTTAAAAAGCTGGCTTCTTGATAATGGTTACGAAATCGACGACTCCGGTGAAGTGTATAGTAATGCATTAAAAGATCCCCAGGAAGATTGGTGTACGGAAGAGGGGAGTGAATTTTGTGGAGAGATTGATTTTTTAGCTCTACCGGGCGGGTATCAAGGAGTTGATTGGTCTGACTTTTCCTATAAGTTGAATAGAGTGGGGACTCACGGACATTGGTGGAGCTCCTCAATAGATCCTGAAAGTGAAGATGGAGATATAGAAATAAAGGGAATATATTTCTCTCATGATCATACTTCTGTCGGTGATTTTGTATTTTCCGATAGGGTCGGAGTTTCAATTCGCTGCATCAAAGAATAAACTTTTCGATTTCTACTAACAAATTTTAAAAGGCTTAGGTTTCTTGACATAGTCTTTTTTGTGGATTAATATAATACCTACACCCCAGGTATAGGTATTTATAAAATTTTAACTAACATAGTTATGAAAAAAGATACAAATTTTTGGAAAGGGTTTAGCTTCGTTTTAATCGCTCTGGTTCTCTTTTTAACCGTAGCCGATGTTTCCGTCAGTCCCAGATTTATGAGCTCCGGAAATGAATCCGAAGTTGCTGAAACTGCGGAAACAGCTCAAACCCGACAAGCTTCTCAGCTTAGAGGAGGATTGGTCGGTGAATTTTAATTTAATAAGGTCAAATAAAATGGAGAAAAAAATAATTATAGCGGGGAGCTTAATAGCTTTAATCATCGGAGTTGTATTTTTGCAAAACCCCGGAGAGGTGAAAGGTGAAATGACCGTTTACATGACTGAGAATTGTCAGTGTTGCGACGTGTATGCGAACATAATGAGCAGAAATTACGAAGTCGAAAAAAAGGTTTTGGATAATTTCGAATACGGTGAATTGAAGACGGATTGGGGAATTCCTCAAGAATTAGCCAGTTGTCACACATCGGTAATCGATGGATATTTGGTTGAGGGACATATTCCGATGGAGGCGATAGAAGAGCTCAGAGAAGAGGGCAGAGATATCGAAGGTATAGGAATGGCGGGAATGCCGGCCGGATCACCCGGAATGGGTGGAGTTAAAACGGAAGCTTTCAGGATTTATGAAATCCCGGAAGAAGGTGAAAAAGGTAACTTATTTATGGAAATATGAAAAAAGTATTAATTGCAACACTGTCACTTTTACTTATTCCCAAACTTAGCCTTGCTCATTGTCCGCTTTGTACGGTAGGAGCCGGAGCGGCGGGCGGTTTTGCGGTTTGGCTGGGAGTTTCTCAAGGAGTCGTTGGAATATTTATCGGAGCTTTCGGGTTTGCCATTGGGTTGGTAATGGCAAAAAGATTTAAAAATATTCCGGAGCACATACTGGGTCTTTTAACTTTCGTGTTGACGGTTTTATCGGTTGCCGCCCTTTTTAGAGATGTTCAGGGAATCTTTATCCCCTTCTTGGGTGATTACGGAGAGATTGTAACCGCAAATCAATTTTTACTGGGTTCTGTTATGGGGGCTTTGATTTTGATTTTTAGTCCCCTTATAAGTGAAAAGGTAAAAAAAATAAGAGGAAAGACGTTTCAATTTCAGACAATGCTAATAACCTTCGGTTTGCTTATTTTAACTTCCATTATTGCGGAAATCTTTATATTTTAATCCATGAACAGTTCTGAAAAAGCAAAAAAAGTAAAAGAGAAGTTGGATAAAATCAGTGATGAAAAAAAGATGGATCTTTCTTCCGACCAGGATTTATCATTGGCACTTATGAATCTGATAAGTATTGAAGAGCACTTCATCTTCACCGGATCAAAAACCGGAAAAGCCAAGTATTATGATTTGGCGAATGAAGTGAGAAGCATAAGAAAAGAGCTTTTAAAAGAAATCGTTACCGATTACGAGGGAGAGGTGTGGTGCATTTCAAAGCACCTTTTAGCCGGATCGATGAGGCTTATGGAGGTTGGCACAAAGCAGCTGGATCGAGGAAATAAGAAAAAAGCCAACGAGATGTTCAATCATTCTTACAGCCTATACTCTTTGTTTTGGGTCGTAAATGATGACTCCTTTAACTTGAAAGAGTTGAAGCAAGGAGTTGAAAAAGGCAGAAAAGAGAGTGATAAAAGAACGGAAAGCCAGGAAGAATCCTTGAAAGAGGATAAGGAAGACACTTTCCTTTTCAAGCTAAAGGAAAAAGTTTCCTCCTTGGTTGATTGTTGCAGGGAGTAGTTGGTTTTTGGATTCATTTTCCCTATAATTGGCAAAAGTAAGTCAGCAAAATAAATGGGTGAAAAAATAAAAAAGGTTAACTGCGGATTGAGAGAACTATTAAGTGTTTTCAGCTCTTTTAAAAACGTATTTTTATTTTTTATATTTACAACTCTTTTCTGGCTTCTTTTAGTTGCCCTGCCCAACACTTCAGTTGTTGGGACGGTCTTGAGTGGTCCGAGGAATTCAGTTGTAAACTTTTTGGATGTAATTATTCACTCGTTCGCCGGATTTCTTCCCTTTTCACAGGTGAGTACGGTTTTGATTTCCGTTCTTTTTGGGCTTAATCTGGTTCTTTTTATAAATCTACGAAAAAACAGTAAGAAATTGAAAAAAAAGACAACCGGAACGATTGCCGGAGGATTGCTTTTCGGTATTTTGGGAGCCGGATGTGGGGCGTGCGGAATTTTAGCCGTCTCTTTTCTTTCTTTTTTCGGATTGGGGTCTTTGGTTGCCTTGTTACCCATGGGTGGTGTTGAATTTGAGATTGCAGGCATTGTGCTTTTGGGAACCTCTTTGATATTAATTTCAAGCCGATTAATCCATAAAAATAATTGTAAAATAAAATCATGAAAAAAAACAAGCAAAAAGTGATAACGAATTTAAAGAAAGCTCGCAGCCTTTTACAAAAACAGATCGAAATGATGGAAAATGATGAGTATTGTATTGACATAATGCAGCAAAACTTGGCGGTTATCGGAATGTTGAAGTCTTCTCATGAAAAACTTATGAGGAATCATTTGAATACTTGTTTTAAACAAGCTATGGAAACGGATGACGAAAAGAAAAAGCAAGAGATGATTGAAGAGATCGTAAAAGTGATGCGTTTTTTAAATAAATAAAATCAATCCGCTGGAATCTTTATTCATCTAATTGAAAAAATATGAAAAACGAAAACTATTTAACATTCATAGCTATAATTGTCGCCGGACTTATTATTGGGGGAGCGATTATAATCTCCGGAAATGATTTTTCCGTTGACCGGGAAATAGTTGAAGAAGATCAGGAACGGGAAGTCATCGAGGAAGAGGAGGAGGTTGTTGAAGAAGCCGAAAGGGTCGATATGGATAATATTGAACTTGACGGGTGGCCCTCTTTGGGTGACTCCGAAGCTCCGGTTGTGATGGTTGAGTATTCCGACTTCGCTTGTCCTTTCTGTGGAAGATTTTTTGAAGAAACTTTGCCGGATATAAAGGAAAATTACATCGATACCGGAGAGGTTCACTTCGTTTACAAGGATTTGGTCGTCGTCGGAGGCGACAAAGCCGCGGAGGCGGCCCATTGTGCCGGAGAACAAGATAGTTTTTGGGAATATCACGATCTTTTATTTGAAAATTTGGAAGAAGACAGAGGAAATTGGTCCGATCCGGATATTCATGCAAGCTACAGCAGGGAGCTCGGTCTGAATGAAGAGGAGCTGGTTACTTGCTTTGAAGAGGGTCGATACGTTGAAAAAGTTCAAAACTCTACGGAAGAAGCGATCGGGTTGGGAATAACGGGAACACCCGGCTTCGTAATCAACGGAGAGGTCGTAAGAGGAGCTCAGCCTTATGAAGTATTCGAAGAGATTATCGAGAGGGAATTGAATCGGTAGGTTGGTGGAAGCTTCTATTTTTATTTCATTAAAATTTGAAACAAAGCAATATGGATTGTTGTGATAATAGCGAGAAAAAACGTGACAAAAAAGACGGGATCGGTAAAGGAATTTTTTACGGGATTATTCCGCATTTGGGATGCTTGGGTTTTATAATTTTTTCCATTCTCGGAGTTACTGTGGCGACGACCGTTTTCAGATCCATCTTAATGACCCCGTATCTGCTTCACATCTTAATCGGACTTTCACTCATTCTTGCTACCTTCTCGTTGGTGATTTACCTTAAAAGAATTGATAAGTTTTCTTTTTCCGGACTTTTGGAGAAGAAAGGTTACGCTACGGCTCTTTATGGAACCACTTTGGCTGTAAATCTTCTCTTTTTTCTTGTAATTTTTCCCGCCGTAGCCGGAATCGACTCCGGAGTTGATGTAGGTAGTCTGTCAGCCGACACTTCCGGAAAGATCTTACAGGTTGATATTCCGTGTGAAGGCCACTCTTTTTTAATCAACAATGAATTGAATCAGGTGAACGGAGTTGAGAATGTTGAATTTTCTTCTCCCAATTACTTTGAAGTGTTTTACAATAAGGAGAAAGTCGACTTGGAAGAAATTCTTTCTTTGGAAGTCTTTGACAGATATAAGGCCACTGTCGAAAGGTGATCGTAATTTAATTATTTTTAAAAAAATCGTATGAAAAAAGAGTTCGATATATCGGGAATGCACTGCATTAGCTGTGCGGATGCAATTGAAAAGGAAGTCGTCAAATTGGACGGCGTATTTTCAGCTGAGGTTGATTTTACCAATGAAAAATTAAAGGTTGAGGGAGATGAGATTTCTGAAAAAAAGATAAGTGAGATAGTTAACGACCTGGGTTACTCGACTGAAAAAAAGCGTGATAATGAAGAAATCAAAAAGGCAAAAAAGAAAACTTTTATATCTTTGGCGATCGCCGTATTTTTAATGAGCCTCATGGGTCTCAGATATTTTTTTGAACCGGCTCTCGGCTTTTCCGTTTTGGGATTATCTCCTCACTACGTCCAGCTGACACTTGAAGCAATATTGGCCTTTTTTCCGGTTTATTATTTTGGAAAAGAGACTCATCTTTCCGCTTTTAAGTCGATAAGGAAAGGTTATGCCAATATGGATGTACTGATTTCCGTAGGTGACAATGCCGCTTATCTTTTCGGGCTGGCCGCTTTTATCATTCCCGGCATTCCGGCCTTTTTTGCCGTAGCCTCTTTTATTATGGCCTTTCATCTTTTGGGCAGGTATTTGGAAGTCAAGGCGAAAGGAAAAACTTCCGAGGCTCTGAAGTCCTTGTTAAAGCTGGAAGCTAAAACGGCGAATATTCTTGTTGATGGTGAAGAAAAACAAATCAGGGTCGATGAGCTTAAAAAAGGAGACGTGATGGTCGTCAGGCCGGGAGAAAAGGTTCCCACCGACGGGGAGGTGATGGAAGGAAAATCAAGCGTTGATGAGTCGATGGCTACCGGAGAATCGGTTCCCGTAGCCAAAGAGGTCGGTGATGAGGTTATCGGAGCGACGATAAATATCGAAGGGGTTTTAAAGGTTAAAGCCACCAAAATCGGAAAAGAAACCTTTCTTTCACAGGTTATTGAGTTGGTCAAAGAGGCGCAAGGATCGGAAGTTCCGATTCAAAATTTGGCGGACAAGGTTACCTCTTATTTCGTTCCCGTCGTATTAGTACTTTCTTTGATAACCTTTTTGGCTTGGGGGCTTTTATTTGGAGAGTGGCTCACGGCCGTTTTGGCCGCCATGACCGTTTTGGTTATTGCCTGTCCATGTGCTTTGGGTCTTGCCACTCCTACCGCACTTACCGTAGCGGTCGGCAATGGAGCCAAGAAAGGGATTCTTTTTAGGAAAGGTGCGGCCATAGAGATAATTTCGAAAGTTGACACAATTGTTTTTGATAAAACCGGGACAATAACCGAGGGAAAACCACAGGTAACGGATATATTTTCTTTCCGGGGAGAAAAGAGTTCGGTTTTAAAGGTTGCCGGCTCACTCGAGTCGGGATCGGAGCATCCCTTAGGCAAGGCGATTGTAAAAAAGGCGAGAGAAGAAAAGTTGAGTCCGGAAAAGGTGGCCGATTTCGAAGCCATTTTCGGAGAAGGAGTCGTCGGAAAATTGGACGGGAAAGAGGCGGTGGTGGGGAGAGAGGACTTGATTAAGAAAAAGGGCTTCGATTTACCGGAAGAGCTTCTAAGTAAGAAAAAGCAGTTGGAAGATGAAGGAAAGACGACGGTTATCGTCGCCGGACGGGACTCACTCGGCCTTATAGCTCTTGCCGACACCGTAAAAGAGACAAGCGAGGAGGCGATAAAAAGCTTACAGGGCAAAGGATTCGAATTGGTTATGCTTACCGGAGACAATCAAAAAACAGCTCGGAGCTTGGCGGATGATTTGGGGATTGAAAGAGTGATAGCTGAAGTATATCCCGATGAGAAAACGGAAGTGATAAAAGGTTTGCAAGAAGAAGGAAAAAAGGTCGCAATGGTCGGTGACGGGATAAACGATGCTCCCGCCCTGACCAAAGCGGATGTGTCGATCGCCATCGGAACCGGAACCGATATCGCCATAGAATCCGGAGACATTACCCTCATAAAGGGAGAGTTGGAAAAGTTGACGGAAGCGATTGATTTGTCCGGAAAAACCTTTAAGGTAATAAAACAGAATTTGTTTTGGGCTTATCTTTACAACTCTTTGGCGCTACCACTCGCCGCATTGGGATTTTTAGCCACTCCCATGGGACCGGCCGTAGCCGCCGGGGCGATGACGGTTTCTTCCGTTTCCGTAGTGTTTAATTCTTTAAGGCTGAAGAATTGACAATATATAATATATATTATATAATAAAGAAAAGTAGCTCATTTTATAATGAAATAAAAGAAAGGAAGTGATTTTGTGCTTAAGAATTTTTTAGTGATTTTGTTGATCGCGATGACAATAGTGCTTACTTTTCCGGGTAACGCTGAAGGAGTCGAGTGGACCAAGTGGGAAGAGGCACCTCCTATTCCACTTCCATTTATGAGTTTTTTTTCGGTTGAAATTTCCCAAGATATTTCTTGGGGAGAAATTATAATAGCAAAAAGAAACCAGAGTACAAAAATCCAAGGAAGCAAAATGGTTTCTTTTTCGGGAACGGGAAAAGAGACCGAAACGGTCATAATTGAAGCAGTTCATTTCAGTGATGAAGAGCCCACTGAAATGATAGAGATGATGTGGAGGGGCAAAGGAGAATATCCCTCCTTCATTCAGGAAGAAGAACTCAAAGAAATTATAAGCGCTATAGAAGAAAGTGGAAAGTGGATAATCTTGGAAAAAAGAAAGATAAGAAGCTCTCCATTTTAAATGAGCTATAAACTTTAGACCACCTTCTCAATCGAGGTGGTCTTTTTCATCTTTTAAAGGATTCGTTTCGATTTGTTTTTAATTTGATATTTGCTATAGTTGTTTTTAGAGTAAAAATTTAAACAAAATATATGTTCGATAAATTCAAACAAGCTAAAAAATTGAAAGATTTACAAAGCAGTCTTTCAAAAGAGAAAGAAACGGTAGAAAACGGAGGAGTCAGAGTGATCGTTAACGGACAAATGAAGGTGGAAAAAGTTGAAATTGATGAGAATGTGGAGCCGGAAAGAGCCGGAGAGCTGGTCAAGGACTGTGTGAATAAAGCCTTAAAAAAGATGCAAAAGAAGGCGGCCCAAAAGATGCAAGAGATGGGTGGAATTTAAAGCTTTCAAAATACAAAACTCCCCTTCAATGCAAGAAGGGGAGTTTTTTTGTCGGGCCGGCCGGATTCGAACCGGCGATCTCACCGCCCCCAGCGGCGCGCCCTAAGCCTCTAGGCCACGGCCCGAAATCGCTTGAAAATAAAAACCAAAATAGGGCATTACTTGGAAATTGCTTTTATGCACTTGGCGCAAGCGGTAATCTTTTTTCCGGCGAATTCTTTGTAAGCCTTCTTTTCAATTCCTTCGGGGACATGGACACTTTGAAGATTCGGTTTTCTTCTCCGTTTTCCGGTCGGGTTGTATTGTCCTCTGGTTTTGGCGTAATTACCGGCCAGCTCCGATTTCTTTTTACAAATTTTACACTTAGCCATTTTATCGGTTTGAAGTTAAATAATAATTTTATCGATTGTGACTTTGTGACTTGATCAATGTTGCAATTCATTATACATTAAAGAGAGTCAAAGTCAAAAGGTTTTAATTTGCCTATTTTTTGTTAAAATAAGTGGTATATGGGAAACATGGATTTACAAATGGCGCTATTTATATATGTGATAATAATAATGTCGGCCATATTTCACGAGTACGCTCACGCGTGGATGGCTCTTTATTTGGGCGATCCCACCGCCAAGCATCAGGGGAGACTCACCTTGAATCCCTTGGCTCACATAGATACTTTCGGAACGATTATTCTACCGCTTTTTTTAATGCTTACGGGAGGATTTTTCATAGGTTATGCTAAACCGGTTCCCTTTAACCCTTATAATTTGAGAGATCAAAAATACGGATCGGCCAAAGTTGCCGCCGCCGGGCCGGCTTCCAATTTGATCATCGCTTTAATATTTTCAATAGTGATCAGATATGTCGACTTGGCTCCCTTTTGGACGTTCTCGGTAGCGCTCATAATCTATATAAATATTATTTTAGCGCTCTTCAACTTGATTCCGGTTCCCCCTTTGGACGGCTCAAAGCTGCTCAGGATTTTTACTCCCCTCAATTTTTCTCCGGGGCGAAGCATACTCGGAATCTTGATAGCGCTGATGGTCGCTTTTATCTTTTTACCGATTGTCGCCGGTTTCGTATTTGAGCTTTTCACCGGGATACCGCCGGGTCTAATTTTGTAAATATCATTTCGTTCTTGACAAAAAGAGATCTTTTTTGTAATATTGCCACATGACGGATTAAAAGTTAAAGAAAATGGCATTCGTAATTAGAATGCCCGTTGTAAGATGCCGACAATAAATCAATTAGTCAGAAAAGGAAGAAAGAAGCCCAAAAAGAAGCAGAAATCACCTGCTTTGTCTTATGGTTTTAATAATTTGAAGAATGAAAAATCTTATTATCCGTCTCCCTTTAAAAAAGGAGTTTGCCTGAAGGTTTCGACGACCACTCCCAAAAAACCGAATTCGGCTCTCAGGAAAGTGGCCAGAGTTCGTCTGAGCAACGGAATGGAAGTTACCGCTTATATTCCCGGTGAAGGACACAGCTTACAGGAGCACTCGGTCGTTTTAGTGAGAGGAGGAAGAGTCAAGGACCTTCCCGGAGTTCGTTACACGGTGGTGAGGGGTGCACTTGATTCCGAAGGAGTTGAAGGCAAAAAACAATCCAGGAGTAAATACGGAACAAAAAAGCAGAGTTAAAATCTGAAATATGTTTGAAGAGAAAGGAAAAAAATATAAGACTCATCCGATAGATCCCGATCCGAAATATAAAAATGTGGTAGTCGCAAAATTCGTAAACCACATAATGAAGGACGGAAAAAAATCTTTGGCCAGAAGGATTCTTTATGATTCTTTCGATATCATTAAAGAAAAGACGGGAGGTGATCCGATAGAAGTTTTTGAAAAAGCGCTGCAAAATACCACTCCGTCCAAGGAAGTGAGATCAAAGCGTGTCGGAGGAGCGACTTATCAAGTTCCTTATGACGTCGGAAAGAAAAGAGGAATGAGCTTGGCCATGAGATGGATATTGGAGGCTGCTCGATCAAAGTCGGGATCGGCGATGGAAAAGAGATTGGCCGACGAGCTTTTGGACGCTTCTCAAGGTCAGGGGTCGGCAATCAAAAAGAGAGAGAATATGGAAAGGATGGCTGAAGCAAATAGAGCCTTTGCCTTTTTAGCAAAATAAACTTAAGTTTTTAAAGTGCTTTCGGAAAGCGTTTTTTATTTGAAAAATTATGCCAAGAGAATATAAATTGGAAAAATACAGAAATATAGGAATCATAGCCCACATCGATGCGGGCAAGACCACGATGACGGAAAGAGTTCTTTTTTATACCGGAATTTCCCATAAAATAGGAGAAACTCACGATGGTGACTCCGTAATGGACTGGATGGATCAGGAGAGAGAAAGGGGCATTACCATCACCTCTGCGGCAACCACTTGTTTTTGGACGCCTACTTATAAAAAGAAGAAAGGGAAAGGTGAATACAGAATAAACATAATAGATACTCCGGGACACATCGATTTTACGGCAGAAGTACAAAGATCGCTCAGAGTTTTGGACGGAGCGGTCGTTGTTTTTGACGGAGTTTCCGGAGTCGAATCCCAATCGGAAACGGTTTGGAGACAAGCCAACAAGTATCAAGTTCCCAGGATCTGCTTTATAAATAAAATGGACAGGGTCGGTGCTACTTATGAAGGGGCCGTGGAGACTATAGTTGAAAAATTGACCCCCAACGTGGTTCCGATGCAAATACCGATCGGCTCGGAAAAGGATTTCAAAGGAGTGGTTGATCTTTTAACGATGAAGGCTTGGAGATTCGAGGGAGAGATGGGTGAAGAAGTCGTAAAAGAAGAAATCCCCGAAGAACTGAAAGCCGAAGCGAAAGAGAAAAGAGAAGAGATGATTGAAAGAATAGTTACCGAAGATGAGGAGCTTTTTGAAAAATACATGGAAGGTGAAGAAGTTTCGGTTGAAGAACTTAAAAGTGTTCTCAGAGAAGCCGTTTTGAACTATAATTTGGTTCCCGTTTATTGTGGAACGGCCCTTAAAAACAAGGGGGTTCAACCGGTTATCGATGCGATTTGTGATTTTTTCCCCGCTCCTACCGATTTACCACCGGTAAAGGGGGTTGATCCCGAAGACGGAGAAACCGAGATGATCAGAAATGCGGATGATGATGAGCCGTTTTCCGCTCTGGCTTTCAAATTGGCTACCGATCCTTATGTCGGAAGTCTTACTTTTGTCAGGGTTTATTCCGGAAAATTGACCGGTGGGTCCAACGTTGTCAATTCGACGACCGGAAAAAAAGAAAGGATAAACAGAATTTTGAGGATGCATGCCAATGAAAGAGAAGAGGTCAAAGAAATTTACACGGGGGACATAGTTGCTCTCGTCGGCTTGGATGAGACCGCCACGGGAGACACGCTTTGTGATCCCAAGGACCCGGTCATTCTGGAGAATATAACTTTTCCCGATCCGGTTGTTTCGATAAGAGTAGAACCAAAAAGCAGGGAAGATCAAGAAAAGATGGGACTCGCCTTGAGAAAACTGGGCCAGGAAGATCCGACTTTTAAAGTCAAGGGAGATATAGAAACCGGAGAGACGATTATTTCCGGTATGGGAGAGCTTCATCTGGATATCATAATCAACAGGCTTAAAAGAGAGTTCGGAGTTGAAGCGGAAGTCGGCAAACCGCAAGTGGCTTATCGGGAAACCGTAACAAAAGAATCCGAGGCGGAGTCCGAATACGTAAAGCAAACCGGAGGCAGGGGTCAATACGGTCATGTAAAAATAGAGATAGAGCCGTCCGAGTACGACAGCCAGGAAAAGGAAGATCGGCTGGAATTTTTAGATGAAATTACCGGTGGAGTTATTCCGCAAGAATATATTCCCGCAGTGGAAAAAGGTATAGCCGAAGTGATGGATGAAGGAGTCGTTGCCGGCTATCCTATGGTCGGAATAAGGGCTCGACTTGTTGACGGGTCTTACCATGAGGTGGATTCTTCCAAGATGGCTTTCAAGATTGCGGGGTCGATGGCTTTTAAGGATGCATGCAAAAAAGCGAGACCGGTTCTTCTGGAGCCGTTTATGAAAGTCGAAGTGGTAGTTCCGTCCGAGTTTTTCGGTGACATCGTCGGAGATCTTTCTTCCAGGAGAGGAGAAGTTCAAAATACGGAAAATACCAAGGGAAAGATGGATATGAAAGTGATAAGAGCCAACGTTCCGTTGGCTGAAATGTTCGGCTACGTAACCACCCTCAGGTCACTTACCGAAGGAAGAGGTAATTTCACGATGGAATTTTTGGAATATAAGAAGGTTCCCGCCAATGTTGCCGAAGAAATAAAAGCCGGTAGATAGGTCTGGACTTTTGAGAAAAATTATTGTAATATAAAAGACACTGAAATCAATTTAAAATCAGTTGATTTCCAAATAAAAATTAAAAGTATTAAACGAGTTATTTCGTTTAATTAATTAAAATAATAATATGGCTGAAAAATTCGAAAGATCAAAACCACATCTTAACATCGGAACCATTGGTCACGTAGACCACGGTAAGACCACTCTTACCGCTGCGATTCTGAAGACTTTGAATATGAAAGGACTCTCCGGGATGACGGCGAGTATCGAAGACATCGATTCCGCACCGGAAGAAAAGGCAAGAGGAATTACGATTGCCGTTTCTCACCAAGAATATGAAACCGAGAAAAGGCACTACGCACATATCGATTGTCCCGGACACGCCGATTACGTAAAAAACATGATCACCGGAGCAGCTCAAATGGACGGAGCGATTTTGGTTGTTTCCGCCGCGGACGGTCCGATGCCTCAAACCAGAGAACACATTCTCTTGGCCAGACAGGTGGGACTTCCTTCTTTGGTTGTCTTTTTGAACAAGACCGACATGGTTGATGATCCGGAAATGATCGAGCTTGTCGAATCGGAAGTAAGAGAGCTTCTTAATAAATATGAATATGACGGTGACAACGTACCGGTAATCAAAGGATCCGCCCTGAAGGCTTTTGAAGCCGAAAGTGCGGATGACGATGCGGTTGAGCCGATTTTGGAATTGATGGATGCCTTGGACGATTACATTCCCGAACCGGAAAGAGATGTCGACAAACCTTTCCTTATGGCCATTGAAGACATCTTTTCAATTGAAGGAAGAGGAACGGTTGCAACCGGAAGAATTGAAAGAGGAGTCATAAACGCCAAGGATGAAGTTGATATTATCGGACTCAAGGAAGATATCGACAAGACTACCGTTGTAAGTATTGAGATGTTCAACAAGAGCCTGGACAGAGGTGAAGCCGGAGATAATGCCGGACTTCTTCTCAGGGGAACCAAAAAGGATGAAATAGAAAGAGGACAAGTTTTGGCTAAACCGGGAAGTGTGGAGCCTCACACCGAATTCGAAGCGGAGGTTTATATCCTGGATAAGGACGAAGGTGGAAGACATACTCCGTTTTTTAACGGTTACAAACCGCAATTTTATTTCAGAACAACCGACGTAACCGGAGAAGTGGAGCTCAAGGAAGGAACCGAAATGGTTATGCCCGGTGATACGGCCGAATTGAAAATAAAATTAATCGCCCCCATCGCACTTGAAGAAGAGCAAAGGTTCGCCATCAGAGAAGGTGGTAAAACCGTAGGTGCCGGGGTGGTGACCAAGATAATCAAGTAATGACTTATGGCCAAGGACGATATTAACAGAATCAGGATTAAGCTTCGCGGTTACGATCATAAAGTGATTGACAGTAGCGCGGAACAAATTGTAGAAACTGCAACCAGGTACGGGAGTGAGATTTCGGGTCCCACTCCCTTACCTACCGAGATTAAAAAGTATACCGTTAATCGATCAACGTTCGTAAACAACAAATCGAAGGAACAATACGAGGTAAGGGTGCACAAAAGACTTATTGACGTACTTGACGCCAATCCGAAAGTTTTGGATGCCCTCAGAAACCTTACTTTACCCAACGGGGTCAATATTGAAGTTAAGATGTAAAGCTCGAACCATCCGAGCTTTGCTTTTTTGAATTAGATGATTACAATAAGTAACGCATAGGGTTATAGTAAAATTTTTCCGACTTCACCGAGTCGGGGGGAAGCCCCGCCTTTTTGTTTGAAAAGGTTGAAAAGAATGTAGATGCAATTAAAATTATGAAATTCATATTGGGAAAAAAATTGGGAATGACACAGTTTTTTGACGATGAGGGAAAAGTTATCCCCGTTACTTTGGTTAAGGCCGGTCCGTGTGTTATTACTCAATTGAAAAATGAAGATAAAGACGGCTATGAAGCGGTGCAGATCGGATTTGAGAAATTGCCGGAAAAAAAAGTTAAAAAACCACAGAAAGAAAAACCCTTCCGATATCTTTGCGAGTTCAGAACCGAGACCGAAGGATTTGAAAAAGGGCAAGAGATAGACGTTTCTCTTTTTGAGAAAGGGGATCAGGTTAAAATAGCGGGAATATCCAAAGGAAAAGGTTTTCAGGGTGTGGTTAAAAGACACGGTTTTTCGGGTCAGTCGAGAACTCACGGAACCAAGCATGATGAAAGAAGGGGTGGCTCGATAGGGTCGGCTTACCCGCAAAGAGTTTTTAAAGGGAAAAAGATGCCCGGAAGAATGGGCGCCGACAGGGTAACGGTTAAAAATCTGGAGATAGTAAATATTGACACGAAAGAAAATACATTGGCGATTAAGGGAGCCGTACCCGGAGGAAAAGGTAATTTGTTAGAAATAAAAGAAATATGAAGATTCCCGTTTACAATAAAGAAGGAAAATCGGAAAAAAAGGCAAATCTTCCGAAAGAAATATTTGAAACCGATATCAATTCGGATTTGATATATCAAGTGGTAACTTGCCAGCAGGCTGCAAGAAGGCAAAACAGTGCACACACCAAGGACAGATCGGAAAAGAGAGGTGGAGGAAGAAAGCCGTGGAGGCAGAAAGGAACCGGTAGAGCCAGGCACGGATCGATAAGATCGCCGATATGGAGAGGAGGAGGAGTGACTTTCGGCCCCAGAAATGAAAGAAATTACAAAAAAAAGGTAAATAAAAAGGAGAAAAGAAAAGCACTTTTTATGTCCCTGGCGGGCAAATTGGAAAATGAACTTTTGATTTTGGTCGATGATTTGAATATTGACGGCCCGAAAACCAAAAACCTTTCTTTTTTAAAAAATCTACCTTGTAATGACGGATCGACACTGATTGCCGCCGAAAAGGCTGATGAAAATCTGGTTTTGGCAGCCGGCAACATCCCCGATCTGCATGTCATGGAAGCCAGAAACTTGAATGCTTTGGACGTATTGACTTACGAGTATCTTGTTTTACCGGAGAATTCTTTGAAAGTTTTAAAAGAAACCTTTTTATGAAAAAGATAATAAAAAAACCGCATATCAGTGAGAAAACGACAGAATTGATCCAAAAAGATAATATTTATACTTTCATAGTGGGAAAGAAGGCGAACAAGATTGAGATTGCCGAAGAGATAGAAAAAATGTATGATGTTACGGTTGAAAAAGTGACTATCGTTTCCATACCTTCAAAAAAAAGAAGATTGGGCATGATCGAAGGAAAAAAGAAAGGATATAAAAAAGCGATGGTCAGATTGGCGGAAGGGGATAAGATTGAGATTTTATCTTCTTGACATAAGAAATAAATATGATTTAATAGTAAACGGTAATGAGTCAAAAACCAGAAAAAAACAGTCGCCCTCCGAAATCGCTGACGGTCAGCTTAAAAAAATCGGGGGGAAGAAATAATACCGGAAAAATGACTGTCAGAACCCGTGGAGGTGGAGCCAGAAAGATTTGGCGAAAGGTGAATTACGGACAAGAGAAGATGGGCGTTTCGGGAAAGATTGAGCGAATCGATTATGACCCCAACAGGACGGCTTATTTGGCTCTTGTGAGTTATGAAGATGGTGATTTGGCTTATATTTTGGCCCCTCAGGGAGTCGAAAAAGGTAGCGAAGTTGTTGTTGACGAGGAGACTGACATCAAGCCGGGCAACAGGATGAGGCTTAAAAACATTCCCGTAGGAACTCAGGTTCACAATATCTCCTTGAATCCGGACGGAGAAGGAAAAATGGTTAGAGCAGCAGGTGCTTCGGCGGTAGTTTTAGCACAAGAAGGAAAGTATACTCATTTGAAAATGCCGTCCAAGGAGGTAAGAAAAGTGAACCGAAAATGTTTTGCTTCAATAGGTGAGCTTTCCAATCCCGAACATCAATATGTCGATCAGAAAAAAGCGGGTACGACCAGAAGAAAAGGAAGACGCCCCAAAGTGAGAGGAAAGGCGAAAAATGCCGTTGATCACCCTCACGGTGGAGGAGAAGGTGGCTCAACCATCGGATTAAAACACCCGAAAACACCGACCGGAAAGCCGGCCAAGGGAGTAAAAACCAGAAAGAGAAAACATACCGATAAATACATAATCAGGAGAAGAGGTGGAAAAAAGAGAAAAAAATAATCAATTCAGGTTAATTAATATTCAGTTAAAAGTATGGCAAGAAGTTTAAAAAAAGGCCCCAACATAAATGAGCGATTGATAAAGAAGGTAGCCGACAGGAAACCGGGAGACGGGATGATAAAGACTTGGGCTCGAGATGCGGTAATTACACCCGAAATGATCGGCTTTACTTTCGGTGTCTATAACGGAAAAGAGCATGTGGAGGTTTCGGTTACCGAAGATATGGTCGGGCATAAGTTGGGAGAATTTTCGCCGACGAAAAAATTCATAAGGCACGGTGGACGTATGCAGCGGGAGATTGAAAAAGGCGGAAAAGAAAAAAAGAGTTGAAAAAACGATTAAAGTGGTGTAAAAATTTATGAAAGTTGATGCAAAATTGAATTATCTGAGAATGTCTCCCCGCAAGGTTCGCTTGGTTGCGGATTTGATCAGGGGTAGAAAAGTTTCCGAAGCGAAGGTTAAGTTACAATTTGTTCCCAATAAAGCGGCTGAACCGGTCGAGAAGCTTTTAAAATCGGCTGTTGCCAACGCTGAACACAATTTTGAATTGAGTGAGAAAGATTTATACGTTGCCGAAATAAGAGTTGATGAAGGCCCGACACTGAAAAGATGGCGACCCAGAGCGCGGGGAGCGACCAACCAAATTCAAAAGAAGACATCACACATCACTTTGGTTTTGGATGAAGTCAATCCCGGAGAAGAATTGAAGACCGGAAAAAAAGGAAAGATAAAGAAAGTAAAGAGCAAAGAGAAGCCCAAAGAAGAAGCAAAAGATAAAAGAGATAAGGATTCGAAGCCTCCGAGAAAAGAAGATAAAACAAAAAAAGAGCAAAAAGGTAAAGGTGAAAGTATTTTTAGAAGAAAATCAATATAAAAAACATGTCCCAGAGATCTCATCCGAGAATTAAAAGAATAACCACTACGACCGACTGGAAGTCGAAGGGATTTTATGATGAAAAATATCCCGAGTACCTGGAAGAGGACCACATCATAAGGGAATATATAAATAACAGATTGCATGATGTCGGGTTGGCTGAAATAGAAATAAGAAGAACACCTTCTCAATTGAATATAGTAATTCATTCTTCCAGGCCGGGTCTTGTCATCGGTAGAGGAGGAGAAGGAGTCAAAAGCTTGAAGGCCGGACTGGATGAGGTTTTGGAGAAAGAAAGATTAACTCCGGAAAAAAATGTCAGAATAGAAGTCAAAGAAGTAAAAGATCCCTGGTCTCGGGCTTCCGTAGCCGCCAAGGAGATAGCCAAGCAATTGGAAAAAAGGATGCATTACAGAAGGGTTATAAAGCACGCCATGGGAAAAATTACGGCCAACAGAAGCGTTCAAGGAGCCAGAATCCAGGTTGCCGGAAGACTTAACGGTAGTGAGATCGCCAGAACGGAGCATATTTCGGAAGGAAATCTGCCCCGAGAAACCTTGAGAGCCGACTTGGATTATGCTTTTGAAGAAGCTTATTGTAAATTCGGAACGATCGGAATAAAGGTAATGATTTATAAAGGAGAAAAATTCGATTAACATGTTAGTACCGAAAAAAGTAAAACACAGAAAAAGGCACAAGGAGATGAAGAGGCTCAAAGGTGTAGCCTCCTCCGGAACCAAGGTTGAATTCGGAACCTACGGACTCAAAACCCTTGATGCCAAATGGATTACTTCCAGGCAGCTGGAGGCGGCTCGCAGGGCGATAATCAGGCATCTCAGAAAAGGAGGAAAGATGTGGATAAGGATATTTCCGGACAAACCGGTGACCAAAAAAGGATTGGAAGTTCCCATGGGAGGAGGAAAGGGAAGTGTTGACAGATATGTAGCACCCATAAAACCGGGTCGCATCATTTTCGAGCTCGACGGAATAAGTGAAGAGAAAGCCAAGGAAGCTTTTTCCCGAGCTTCGGACAAATTACCGGTCAGAACCAAATTCGTAAGAAAAAAATGATGAAAGCGAATCAATTAAGAAAAAAAAGTGAAGAAGAGTTGAGAAAGCTTCTTGATCAAAAAAGAGAAAAGCTCAGAGAGACGAGATACGGACTTTCTTCAGGAAAAGTAAAAAATATAAAAGAAGCTCGAGGTTTAAAAAAAGAGATTGCCAGAATATTAACCATTTTAAACGAGGGTTCTTATGAAAAGTAAATTGGAAGGAAAAGTTATTTCCACAAAGCAAGACAAAACGGTAGTTGTCGAGGTTTCAAGGGTCAAAAAACATCCTCGTTACGAAAAAAGATACGAAGTACACAAAAAATATAAAGCACATGATGAGAATGAAGATTGCGTCGAGGGGGATCGAGTTCTGATTGAAGAAGCGAAACCGATCTCAAGAAGAAAAAGATGGAAAGTCGTTAAAAAGCTTAAAAAGAGTTGACTTCATGATTCAGCCGGAAACAAAATTGAAAGTGGCCGATAATGCGGGAGCTAAAAAGATTCAATGCTTCAAGGTTTTGGGTGGTTCCAAAAAAAGGTATGCTCAAATCGGTGATGTGATAGTGGCTGCCGTAAAAGAGGCGGAACCCAGAAAAGAAGTTAAAAAGCATGATGTGGTCAGGGCGGTGATAGTCAGGCAAAAGAAAGAATTCAGAAGAAAAGACGGATCCTATGTCAGGTTTGATGAAAATGCGGCCGTGGTTTTGGACGGTGACTCCAACGAGCCCAAGGGAGGTAGAATCTTCGGTCCGATTCCGAGAGAGCTGGCCGACAAGGGATTCAAAAAGATTACCACTTTAGCAAAGGAGATAGTATGAAAATAAAAAAAGGTGACAAAGTTTTAATAATTGCGGGCAAGGATCGGGGAAAAACGGGCGAAGTGATGCATGCTTTTCCTCAAGACGGGCAAGTTATCGTGGAAGGATTGAATTTAATGAAAAAGCATGTAAGACCCAAAAAACAGGGAGAATCGGGGCAGATTGTTGAATTTCCCGCTCCGATGGACGTATCCAATGTAAAATTGGTTTGCCCGAAATGCGGTGATGCAGTGAGAACGGGTATAAAAAGATCCGATAAAGATAAAAAAAGAGTTTGTAAAAAATGTAAAAAAGAGTTTAATTGATATGGAAGATTTGAAGAAACAATTTAATGAAAAGGTGGTTGACGAGATGAAAAATGAATTCGGGTACGGTAGCCGAATGGCCGTCCCCCGATTGGAAAAAGTGGTTTTGAATACGGGAATAGGAGAAAAGCTGAAAGGAAAATCAACCGATAAAAAAGAAGAAATAATAGAATACGTATCCAAAGATATCGGACTTATCGCCGGACAAAAACCGGTGGTAACCAAAGCAAAAAAATCAATTTCGGGATTTGACATAAGAGAAGGAGATCCGGTGGGTATCATGGTTACTTTGAGGGGTGGAAGGATGAATAATTTTTTAGAAAAATTGATAAATGTCGTATTTCCCGGGTTGAGAGATTTTAGGGGACTTAACCCGAATTCGGTGGACAGTTCCGGAAATTTGACTCTGGGAATAGATGAACAGATCTCTTTTCCGGAAATACCTGCCGATGAAAGGGATGATATATTCAGTATGCAGATAACGATAACCAACACCGCCGAAACCGAAAAAGAAGGATTGGAGCTTTTCAAAAAAATGGGATTTCCTTTCAAAAAAGATAATTAAAAAAAGTATGGCAACAAGAGCACAAAAAGAAAAAGCCAAAAAAGAACCGAAATACAAGACGAGAAAAGTTCGTCGCTGCTTCAGGTGTGGCAGAACCAGGGGATATATGAGAGACTTCGGACTCTGCAGGATTTGCTTCAGAGAAAAGGCAAATGAGGGAGAAATACCCGGAATAAGAAAATCAAGTTGGTAAAATTTATATCAGAATTATGACTGACCCAATAACGGACATGTTAAATAGATTGGAAAACGGACAGGCCGTAAACAAAAAGACGGTCGATATTCCTTTTTCCAAAATCAAATACAAGATTGCCAAAGTTTTGGAAGCGGAAGGATTTATCGATGCCGCTGAAAAGAAAGGAAAAAACCCGAAGAGAGTAATCAGGGTCAATTTGAAATACGAAAACGGAAAACCGGCGATAACCGAAACGGAAAGGGTTTCCAAGCCGGGAAGAAGAGTTTATACTTCCCTAAAAGACATAAAGCCGGTTAAGGGAGGTTACGGGATATCGATAATATCGACCCCCAAAGGAGTAATGACCAACAAGGAAGCGAAAACAGCCGGCTTGGGTGGAGAAATTTTATGTAAAGTGCATTAAAACCATGTCCAGAATAGGAAAAAAACCGATAAATATACCTTCGACGGCGGATGTTGAAATAAACGGGAGATTGGTACGGGTGAAAGGACCCAAGGGCGAGCTTGAAAGAAAAATACGACCGGAAATAGGAATAAAAAAAGAAGGAGAATCATTACAGCTTACGATAGAAAAGGAAACCAAGAAATCAAAAGCCTTTTTGGGATTGGAAAGAAGCTTAGTGGCTAATATGGTTCATGGAGTAACGGAAGGATTTGAAAAAAAATTGGAGCTTCACGGAGTCGGATACAGAGCAAGAACGGAAGGGAGAACCCTGGTAATAGAAGTCGGGTTTTCTCATCCGGTTAAAATGGATCCCCCGGAAGATGTCTCCGTTGAGGTTGAAAAAGGAAAGATAAAAGTTTCCGGAATAGAAAAGGCGAAGGTGGGAGAAGTCGCCGCCAAGATAAGAGCGGTCAGACCCCCCGAACCCTACAAGGGAAAAGGAATTCGATATGAAGGAGAAGAGATAATAAGAAAAGAGGGTAAAAAGGCGGTCGGTACGGAATAAAAAGGATCAAGAAAATAAAAATGTCAAAAGAAAAAGCAAGAAAAAAAAGACACAAGAGAATCAGGTCCGAAATAAGAGGAACAAAAAGCAAGCCCCGGTTAAATGTCTACAGGTCTTCAAAGCATATCTATGGACAGCTTGTTGATGACACTACCGGAAACGTATTGGCTTCCGCCAAGGACAAAGATATTGAAAAAGAGATAAAAGAAGATAACAGGAAGGTGAAGTTGGCTTTTGAGACTGGTAAACTTTTGGGGAAAAAGGCGAAAAAAGAAGGAATAAAAAAAGCTGTTTTCGACAGGGGTGGCTATAAATATCACGGAAGAGTCAAGGCTTTGGCCGAAGGAGCGCGAGAAGCGGGACTTGAATTTTAATTTTTAATAATACTCACCGACATTACTATGGAAAGAAAAAAGCAACAAAAAGACAAGGAATTCAAATCGGATGTTTTACACATAGACAGAGTGGAAAGGATGACTGCCGGCGGAAGAAGATTAAGGTTCAGGGCTTTGGTCGTGGTCGGAAACCAAAATGGAAAAGTGGGTGTCGGCTTGGCAAAAGGTAACGATGTCGGAAAGGCGATAGACAAGGCGACCAAAAAGGCCAAAAAAAATGTTATAGAGGTTAATTTGAAAGAAGGAACCATCGCTCATGAAATAATGGGAAAACACGGTGCGGCGGAAGTGCTTTTAAAGCCTCAAGCCAAAGGAAGGGGCTTGGTAGCCGGTGGAACGGTCAGATCGATATGCTCGATGGCCGGAGTGCAAGACATATCTTCCAAAATATTGGGCAATACGAGAAACAAGTTGAACAACGCCAGGGCGACTATAAAAGCTTTGGATAATTTAAAGGAATAATGCAACTTCACGATTTAAAATCAAAAGATAAGAAGAAGAAAAAAAGAATCGGTCGCGGCGGTGCTCGTGGCTCTTTTTCCGGTAAAGGAACCAAGGGACAAAAAAAGAGAGCCGGAACCGGAGGAGAACCGATAATAAGAGGGTTAATTAAAAGATATCCCAAGTTGAGAGGGTACAACACCTCTTCCGGAAAAAAATTCGCCGTGGTTAACGTCAAGGACCTTCAAGCCGCTTTTGATGACGGAGACACCGTTAAGCCTTTCGTATTGGCAGAAAAAGGGCTGGTGAGAAGAGTAAAGGGAAAAGTTCCGCAAGTTAAAATTTTAGGAGAAGGAAAAATTGAAAAATCATTAACCGTCAAAAGCTGTAAATTTTCGAAGAGTGCAAAGAAGAAGATTTCCGAGGCGGGAGGAACTGTCGAATAAAATATTTTAGGATAACCTAAAAAGAACTCAATCCATGTTCAAAAAGATAGCTCAAATATTTAAGATTGAAGACCTGAAAAATCGGATACTTTTCGTTTTGGGAATGTTGGCAATATTCAGAGTGATGGCCAATATTCCGATGCCGGGAATGGATCCGGAGAGATTGGAAGAGTTTTTTGCTCAATTTCAGATGTTTGAGTTCGCCAATGTTTTTACCGGTGGAACCATGGACAGGTTTTCAATTGCCATGCTGGGCTTGGGACCTTACATTACGGCGGTAATTGTTATGCAGCTTTTAACCATGGTTTTTCCTCGCCTGGAAAAACTTTACAAGGAAGAAGGAGAGCAAGGACGGCAAAAGATAAATCAATACGGAAGACTTTTGACCGTTCCGTTTGCCACTCTTCAATCCTTCGGAATGTTGACTCTTTTTCAGAATCAGGGAGTTATAGACCCCCTTGGGCCGGTTGATTTGATTGCCACGATACTTACGGTCACCGCCGGAACGGTATTTTTGATGTGGATAGGTGAGCTTATAAGTGAAAAGGGGATCGGTAACGGGGTTTCTTTACTGATTTTTGCCGGTATTATAGCCAATGTTCCCGCTCAAATATATGAAGCGATAGTTACTTGGGATTATACTCAATTACCGTCTTATATTTTATTCATCTTTTTAGCGATATTTATAGTTGCTGCCGTAGTTTTGGTTAACGAGGCGAGGAGAAATATTCCGGTTTCCTATGCAAAAAGGGTGAAGGGCAGAAAAGTTTATGGAGGATCTTCAACTTACATTCCGCTAAATATAAATCCGGCCGGAGTTATTCCGATTATATTTGCTCTTTCCCTGATGGCCATGCCTCCTATGGTTGCTCAATTTTTAGCTGAAACGGAGGGAGCGATTGCTCCCATTGCGGCAAGTGTGGGGTCATTTTTGGAAAATCCCTGGGTCCAGGGGACGGCTTATTTCGTCTTGGTTTTTCTTTTCACCTTTTTCTATACGGCGGTTACCTTCGACCCGGAAAACGTTGCCGATAATTTAAAAAAGATGGGAGGCTTCGTTCCCGGAATAAGGCCCGGAAAATCGACTGAAAATCATATCAGATACATATTGAATCGTGTTCTTACGGTCGGTGCCCTCTATTTGGCTACCATTGCGGTGATGCCTTCCATTATTGCCGGAATAACCGGAGTGGGAACCTTTCAATTTTTAATCGGTGGTGCCTCCATTTTGATTATAGTTTCGGTTGTGCTGGACACCACTCAACAGATAAATGCTCAACTTCAAATGAGAGAATACGAAGAAATTTAGGTGGCTTTGTCATATGATGTCGGCTAATTCGCTGACAAGCCTTGAAGCGGTCTTCGGACCGTTTTTTGATTGGAGAAAAGTTTTACTAATGCTATAATAACCAAGTTAATAAATTTTAAAGGGAAAAATATATGAGAATAATATCACTGATAGGGCGACCCGGTTGCGGAAAAGGAACTCAGGCGGAAAGAATAATTGAAAAAACCGACTGGGAGCCGATCTACACCGGAAAGCTTTTAAGAGAAAGGGCAAAAAAGGATGACTTTATGGGTAACAAGATTGAGAAAGCGCTTTCCGAGGGCAGGTTGATACCGACTCCCGTGGTTTTTAATATTTGGATGCCCAAGTTGATTGAATTCAGGCAAGCCGGAAATGTGGACGGAGTTCTTTTTGACGGCAATCCCAGAAAGCTTTACGAGGCTAAAATGTTGGAAGAAGTTTTTCAAATGTTCGAGTGGAATGATTTTATCCCCATTCACATCGACATAAGCCGGGAAGAGTCCAAGAGAAGGCTTTTGAAGCGTGGGCGGGCTGATGACCATGAAGAAGAAATTGAAAGACGTTTGGGCTGGTTTGAGACCGATGTCGAGCCGGTACTCGATTTTTATAAGGAGAAGGGAATCTTGAAAACGATAAACGGAGAGCAATCGATTAAAAAAGTTCAAAAGGATATAATTAATTTATTGGGAATCGATGATTGAGCTTAAAAATAAAAAAGAGATTGAACTGATGAGAGAAGGTGGAAGGAAGCTCTTTTCAATCACCGAAATAGTTAAAAAAAGAGCCGAACCGGGAATAACCACCGGTAAGCTGGAAGAATTGGCCAAAGATCTGATTTTTAAGGAGGGGGCCGAACCCTCTTTTTTGGGTTACAAGGGTTTTCCGGCCGCCATATGTACTTCCGTCAATGAAACCGTAGTTCACGGAATTCCCTCCGAAAGAAAATTAAAAAAAGGGGACATTTTGTCCATAGATTTGGGAATTGAGTGGAAAGGGTATCATACCGACATGGCTGTAACTTTTCCGATAGGAGAAATTGATGAGAAAAAGAAAAAATTGCTATCGGTTACCGAAAAAGCTCTAAAAAAGGGAATTGCAAAAGCAAAACGGGGAAATAGGCTGGGAGATATAGGGTACGCGATTGAAAGCTATGTGCGAAGCCGTGGATTTGTGGTGGTTGAAGGGCTTTGTGGTCACGGTATCGGAAGGGAAGTTCATCAAGCTCCTCAAATTTTAAATACCGGTAAACCGGGGAAAGGGATGAAGATAGAAGAAGGGTTCGTTTTTTGTATAGAACCGATGGTTACCCTGAAAAAACCGGGAATAAAGCATACGAAAAGCGGCATAAAAACTAAAAATCCATCCGCTCATTTCGAGCATACCGTAGCGATAGTTGACGGTAATCCGGAAATATTGACTCGGGAATAATCTATTTTTGGAGATAGGCTTCTTGAGCGTATTGCCTGAGCATCCTTTCCGAATTGAAAAAGGAAGCGTTGATTGCAATGGTATGTCTCATCGTCTCCCGCCATCTGTCGGGAGTGTTGTAATATCTGGGCAATATTCTATCTTCCAACCGATAGTAAAGATCGGCTGAATCTTCTTCGGTCAGCTCTTCCGGGGAAGAGGAGCCTTCTTTTTTTCCTATTGACCACCCGGTTTTTCTGTCTATGAATCCCTCCAGCCACCAGCCGTCCAGCGTGCTGAAATGAGGAACGCCGTTATGAGCCGCTTTCATCCCACTGGTTCCCGATCCTTCATTCGGTGGAAGGGGAGTATTCAGCCATATGTCAACACCGGGAATAAGTAGCTTCGCAACCCGCATGTCGTAGTCGGGCAAAAAGACGATATCGATATCGTTTTCATAATTTTTCATTATTTCATGAACCTCCTTTATCTTTTGCTTACCCGCCGAATCTTTAGGATGAGCTTTTCCGGCAATAATTATCTGCATTCTTCCTACCTCTTTGTGGATTCTAATCAACTCGTCCATATCGTTAAAAAGGAGAGTCGGGCGTTTATAGGTTGCGAAACGACGAGCGAAACCTATGGTAAAGATATCTTCCGATAAGTTTTTTCCCGTTTTTTCTTCAACATAATCAAGCAATCTTTTCTTGGTTTTTTGGTGAGCATCCCAAATTTCTTTCGGTGAAATATTGAAAGCGTTTCTCAGAGAAAGGCTACAGCTTCGCCAGCCGGGAATGTATTTATCGAATAGCTCTTTGAATTCCGGAGATGTCCAGGTTTTGGAATGCACTCCGTTGGTAATCGATGAAATTTTATAATCGGGAAGTATCTCCGTGGAAACCTTTTGGTGTTTTCTGGAAACGCCGTTGATGTAAAAGCTGAAATAAGCCGCCAAATGACTCATGTTGAGAAAGTCTTTCTTTATCAAGCCGGGAAATCGATAGGGCATTTCCGGTTGTAAATTTTCAACCAAATCCAAGGGAAAAATATCATGCCCGGCTTCTACCGGAGTGTGGGTGGTAAAGATACATTTTTCTCTTATTTTTTCGATTATCTCTTCCGCTCTTTTGGAAGTTAAGGTTAGTGGTCTCGGCTTGAATTGGGAAAAAATTTCTATCACCGCCAGGGCTGCATGACCTTCATTAAGATGATATTTTTGGATATCTTCATATCCCAAAGAAGATAATATTTTTACTCCACCCCTTCCCAGGATTATCTCTTGCATAAAGCGATATCGATCATCACCACCGTAAAGATTTCCGGTAAGGTTTCTGTACTCCTCATTATTTCCTTCGATATCGGTATCCAAAAAATAGACCGGAACAAAATAGTCTTTTTCTCCCTTTATCTCATATTTCCAAGCACCTACTTTTACTTCGTTTCCTTCTATTGATACGATCGCCTCGGCATCCGTTTTTTTTAATTTTGAGTAATCATAATTATCGGGCTCTTCCTCTTGTTCTCCGTTTTTATTAATTATCTGCTTAAAGTATCCTTGGTTATTCAAAAGAGTTACTCCGACCATTGGCATCTTCAAGTCCGCAGCCGCCTTCAGGGTATCTCCGGCCAAAACTCCCAAACCTCCACTGTAGCTTTTGATACTGTTTTTTATAGCTATCTCCATGCTGAAGTAGGCTATTTTTCCTCTGTTTTCGGTATTGTTCATCTGATTTAGTGAATAACTAATAATAGGATGGTTACTCCAACAATTTTAACAAAAGAAATCCTTGTGGACAAGTGGGTGACCATTAAAAATTTGCACTATTTTTTATACGGTTTATAATCAATGAAGATACGATAAACTTAAAAGCCAAGTGAAAGAATTTAGAATTAAAAAATCAATCACCGATTTTCTAAAGGAAGAAGAGGGAAAGATGAGCAAGGAAGACATAGTTGAGTTGGGGATAAACGTAGCTATCCTCAGTCTTTTCAT
>PUNQ01000028.1 GCA_003551845.1 Candidatus Nealsoniibacteriota bacterium | reverse complement strand
TGATTGAGCTTGAGCCTAAGGTGCTAGAGTAGGGCTACAGTGGCACTGCATAGCTGATGCAAACGTGCCATGAACACCAAGGCCCAAGGGTGCAGCAAGCCTAAACAGGATGCATCCCAGCACCAGCACTCACCCCGCACCCAGACCCGCTGCCTCCAAAGTCGGCAAAAGTGGAGTTAAGCACGTTTGTGATGCCATTGACTGTTGCGTAGCCCTTGAGTTCATCGTATGGATACCTCTCAGGGCCAGGCACGAAATCCATGGCAAACACGCCGTGCACAAGAGCAATGCTTGCGCCAAACGGTGGAACCTGGTGGGAGGAGAAGGGAGAGGGCGGCAGAAGGTGTGGGGAGATGTGGCACTCACGGGCGAGGCAGGGAGACACAGGGTGCTGGGCATGCTTGCACTCGTGGTAGTGGAGGACTGCGGAGGCCCCCGCTGGATAAGTGAGATGCAGCTGTTGCATGTGAGAGCAGCAATTGCAATTGAAGCAGCTCATTGCCTTGCAGATGAAGGATTGCCAAGGCAGATCCCTGAGACTACCTCACATCGCGGTACATCGCGGCGAGTAGGGATGACAGTGTTCATAAGGTCAGGACACATATAGACTGCTTTTTGCGGCCTCACCCACCTGGTTGTAGCTCTTGTCAGACGGCTTGGGCGGGCAGCCAGACTGACCCATGGTGGTGCACATCGTGCAGACCTCAGGGCGGGAGTGACCCACAAACAGGGAGTTGCGTACAAGCACCTGCACAGAGAAGCGTGGCGTCCTGGCTGATTGCATTGCCACAGTCTGAGGTGCGCAGGGTGAAGGGGGGTGCTACACGTGCACAGGCCACAGCCTGCATCTTTGTCTTTTGGGTAATGAGCATCGATTGTTCAAATTCATCACCCTCTGCTCCCTCCCTTGAATCATACCTCATTCTTGTGGAGCATGCGGGCCTTGACCAGCGGCAGCAAACCAACATGCTTCATGTCAGCAACTACCAGGTCTACAAACTCCACGCTGGTGACGATGCCTGCAAGGGGTACATTATTTATGGTGTGGTGGTGGCTGGATTGCAGACCTGAGGTCCCACTCTTTCATCACAGGATTTGTGCCACAGAAATTCGACAGGACCTCAATGAGATCATCAGGTGCACACATCTACCCCTGGCTCCACAAGTGCAGCCAATGCATGCTCTGCAGCCACGCACCCTGCATGGTGATGACACCAAAGTCCCAGCTGAGGTACGTGGTGAAGGTATTCAAGCCCGTGCACCCAGCAAGCACTGAAGCGCCGGAGGATTTCAGCCACATCCCTCCCAGCGTGGAGTGCGCAGAGTTGCGGCTGCAAGGGCAGGACAGAGCAGTGATTGAGCAGTGGAGCATTCAGGATTCTTGGTGCAATGGGTTGCAAGGGGCTGAGGAACACAAGGTGCAAGTGAGGAGGTGGCTCAGCAAAGACTGGCAGTAAGGCAGGTAGTCTTCATGAAGGATCATGAGCCAGCGCTGCAAAGTGGCGCCACAGGAATGCTGGGCCACAGATACGCCAGCACTTGGGGGCAAATAGCATTTGGTGAGGCGCGGCAACAAGCAAGGGAGGAGTAAAACCCAGTCATGGCAAGTGTTGATGAGGATGAGAGGAGGCAGAGCAAGGACGCACCTGAAGAACTTGCTTGCTGTTGCGCAGGCAGGGCCGTTGAGCATGTACCCAAACCGCTCTGAACCACCCGCCACGTTGTCGTGGACGTAATTGGGCTGCAAGGAGGGAGGGGTGGCAAGGAGGCAAGGGTGGGGAGGCGGACGAAAGTGTAAGCTTTGCCCTGGATGTGAAGCCACACCGGGACAGCTGCAGGATGGAGGCATTCACCTTCCTGTATCGTAGGTAAGCCAACACTGTTGCAATTCAAGCCACAAGGGAGGCGCCACACCCATCTGTTAAAGGATGGTAACCGCCTCCTCAAGTGTAGAGGTAGGTAGGTGCATGTCCTACTACCCACCTGGACTGTGATGTCGAAGCATGCAACCATCTGTAGATCCAGCCCGCTCTTGCCCGCCATCTCTTTGATCACGTTCATCACCAAGTTGCCCTGAGAGGTGTTGTGCGCAGGAGGAGGGCTGTGTCAGCAAGCAGAGGAATGCATTAGTGGCTGCACGATATGGGGGGATGATGAGCAGGATAATGCTGGCGACCCTGCCACCCAAATTGAAAGAAATTCAAGACACCCGTGTTCTCACCTGCACCCAGGTGACGGCATGCACTGTGGTGGCATAAGCTTGCAGCAACACTCAGTCCACTGCACCACCGCCTAAAAAGCGAACCTTGACGACGTTGCCTGCCGTTCCCAGCACAACTGCGCTCTTGTCGTACGCCTCATAGATCACGTTGCCCTCAAGGGTCACGGCTGAAGCGCCTCCCTGCACCCAGATCACGCCTTGCATGCCGTGCAAAAACACAGAGCTGGTCACTTGGCTGCGTGTGAGGAGAAGGATGAGGGGTTTCAGGGTGAGTGAAGGGGATCGAGGGATGGGTCGACAAGCAGAAGGGGGTGATTGTATGCGCCTCAACCCTTCTGCGTCATCTTCAAACTATGCTCTACCTCATAGTAGAGAGGGCGCAGATTAAAAAGTCTTCTGAGAACGTGGTTTTAACCTGTTGATACATGGGTCAACCTCCTCAATGGTCATCCCTGACGTCACGGATGACCATTGAGGAGGTTGACCCATATATCAACAAACTATCTGAAGAAAGTTGATTTTAAACCAACTATCTTCATGATCTATCAGCCACCCACCTTGGGTTTGGCAGTGTGCTGGTCATGCCTGCATCATCCACCACGAGCGTGCCATTTTCAGTGCGCAGAGACACTGGCTTGAGGTTGTAGAACAGCAGCGTGGGGGAGAAGCCAAATTGGCCACCATAGCTGCAAGTGTGAGTTGGCAAGGATTGGAAGTAGGTGTGCGGCTCACAAGGGGTTTTGCATGCCACAAGGACGCAAAAACCAGCAAGGAAATCACAGATGCAAATAATGTCATTGTCACTGCTTACTTTCCATCCTCCCCAGCTTCCACTCCCTCCCATCCACATGCAGAGTTGTGCACAAGAATCTGCAGCTGTGAACAGTGCCGGCAGCAGCAGCACCAGCTGCAGCAACCCACCTGACCGCCACCTGTGACAGATCGGCATATGAGGCGCCCTCCACGACGATGCGGCAACCAAAGGCCTCGCCCTCAAACCCGCGCGTTTCAGGGCCATCCAGTGCGGTGATGAGGATGTTGGACTCAACCATGGCCACCTGCACCGTGTGGCACACTGCCATTGTTTCACGTTCTATTGAGCGTGTGTTAAGGCACAGGGAGGGGGCATGAGCAGATGCCCCGACCCTGGATTCCTGCAGCCTTTTCCTCAGCAAGGGTTGGCTGTAGCAATGCTGCAACAAAAAGCAAGCCGTCCAACGCTTAAGTCCTTAAGGGAATGCCAGCAAGGGAAACAAAAGGCACAAGCGCCTACTTGCACACAGCGAGCTTTGCATGCCAATTTATTCATTCATCCGTCTCACCTCTGCGCGCACATCAAGGTCAGGCACTGGGCCCTGGTAGGTTGTGATGACCCCCATGTGGCTGAACTTAAGTGGACTTGCCAAGTTGAGCGTGACGCCGCCGTTTGTGATGTTGCTGATGGTGGCAAACTCAGCCTGTGATAGGCATGGATAGGTGCAAGAGGGAGCATGACAGGCTGAGCCTGAGCCTGCTGATAATCTGGAGTGCCCCCTGGGCATGAGCGGGAGGATAACCTTGGCAGTACCCCCTGAGCATGAGTGCTCACCCACTACCATGCCACCCCACATCACCCCTACCATGCCACAGGGCCCTGTGGCACCACACCCACCTCACGCGGGTTGTACGAGGAGGATGCAAGAAGGATGCGGTCGCCCACAGACCAGCCGTGATCGCTGGCACTCAGTTGCAGGACCTTGCTTGAGGCAGGCTGCAGAGGGTGCCAGCACAGCAGGCAGCACTTCTGATCAACTGTTTGGTTGGTTTGACAGTGTTCCTTGGTGGTTCCACACAAGGCATTGCTCAGCCCAGCAAAGGCTAGGCTGGAGGACGGGTTGGGAGCAGCAAGCAAAGTGGGCAGGCACACTGCTAGCACTGGCTCGCCAGCTATAAATTGGTGGAAGAGGCAGGCCTGAATTATGTTTTGCCCTCATTGAGCCATGTTGCAGGTGCTGCAAACTCACCACCCACACAAACTAAGTGCAAGCTGCAGTCATCACCCCCCCACAACTCACCGCATCAGCGGTCAGCTTCAGCCAGCGCTTGGTCACGTCCTTGCCGTACAGCTCCAGCCGCCCACCATCAAAGACGCTCAACACCTGCGCACATGAGGCACTTGGTGTTATTGTTGCTCAAGGATGAGCAATCAGTATGTGCAAGGAAAGGCCATTGCCTCATGCATGCAAGCAGCAGCTACGTGCAAGAGCAGCCAGTCTAATGACGCCTTGTGTGAGGTGTGGGGGCATCTGTGAACACTTGGAGAGCCAAGCAAGCAAAATCTTAGCAACAAGCTATGGCCATGCAGCTCCCGTGGCCTCGTCTTTTTGACCGCTTTAACAGCAGATGTTGGCCGCCCATCCAAACAGATAAATGCCAACGTGGCACAGCAGCACATCAACAATAAGGACCCCACCTTTGAGCCCAGCGAGAAGTCGCTGCGGATGTTGAAGGAAGGCGTCTGTCGCGTGCCCACCAGGTTGATGGTGATGCCGGCAG
>PUNQ01000034.1 GCA_003551845.1 Candidatus Nealsoniibacteriota bacterium | reverse complement strand
CTTCTTCCCAATCATCCTGGGTAATTTCAACTTCGTAATCCGGAACGATTCCTTTTTCGGTTATCAGACTGCCATCGGGAGTCACCCAATTGGAAATTGTAATTTTTAAATTGGACATGTCGGAAAGATTAATCATCGTTTGGATCGATCCTTTTCCGAACGAAGTTTCGCCGACCAATTCGGCATCGTTGTGATATCTCAAGGCACCGGCTAAAATTTCGGACGCGGAAGCGGATCCCTCATTGATCAGAATTACCATTTTATGATCAAATGTAACCGAACTTCCCGATGCTTCATAGATATTTTCTATCTCACCGTCGGATCCCTGACTTTTTACTATAACATCATCTCTTTCCAAGAAAAATTCAGCCAAATCGAGTGCGGACTCCAATGATCCTCCGGGATTACCTCTCAAGTCGAGAATCATCTTTTGTGTATTTGAAGCGGCTATTTCCGGGACGATCTCGTTGAATTGATTCAGTAGATCCTGGTGAAAATAATGGATTTTGAGATAGGCGATATCCTCCTCTATCAGCTCCCATTCTGCGGAAGGAACCTGTATCCTCTCTCGCTGAAGTTCAACTTCTTCAGTTTCTCTATTGCGAGCAATCAGCAGCGTCACCGTGGTTCCTCTTTCTCCCCTTATGAGATTAACCGCTTCTTCCAGACCCATGTCGGTCGTATTTTTTCCGTCAATTTCAAGTATTATGTCCCCCGATCTTAGCCCGGATTCGGCTGCCGGAGTTCCCTGTATCGGTGAAATTACACGAATATCACCGTTTCGTATTCCGACCTCCATGCCGACACCCTCATAATATCCAGAGACATCGTCCAAAAAACGACGACTCTCTTCGGGGTCAAAAAAACCGGTATGAGGATCATCCAAAGATTTGAGCATTCCTCTTATTGCGCCGTGAACTACGGCCTCATCATCTATTTTATCGGGGTTTACGTAGTTATCCTTGAGACGATTATAGGCTTCCCAAAAAAGGGAAAAATCCAAATCTTCGTCGGGTCGGGATATCTCCGCTCGCTCAACTCCGACATAAAAACCGGTGGCAAAAGCCAAAATCGTCGTCGCCAATACGATGAACAGGGAAACGGTAATTAATTTTGAATTGTTTTTTCGCATACCTTTTAAAATAATAACATATTGAAACCGATTATTCAAAGTTAAACATTAAAATTTCGGGAACAATTTGCTCTTTCAGCTAATTTTAATTATCCGCTGAGTTCGTTGAGGCAATAATATTACTGTTTCAAAGCTCTTTTCCGATTAGATAGTTGTGTTTGAAATCGGTTATTTTAACCTTTTTACTCTCCCCTATTTTTCCTCTATTTAAAATCACGGCCTTTCCGTTCGGCAACCTTCCGAGCAAGCTATTATTTTTTCCTTCTCTGACTATCAAAGCTTCAAAAATTTTACCTTTTGATCTTTTATTGTCAACGAGTCTTATTTTTTTTGCAAGTTTGGCCACTTTCCTTGATCTTTCCTTCTTTATTTTGCTCGGCATGTCTTTTAATTTTGCCGCCTCGGTACCGGGTCTTTCCGAATAGCGAGTGATATTTATTATGTGCGGCTTAATCTTTTTTATCAAATTTACGCTTTTTTCGAAGTCAACTTTTTTTTCGGTTGGAAAACCGACTATTACATCGGTGGAAAGTAAGGGATTTTCCAAATTATTTTTTATTCCTTCAGCCATTTTTTTAAATTGATGTGCGGAGTGAGCTCTCCTCATGTCATTCAAGACCTTTTCGCTTCCGGATTGAACCGGAAGATGAATGAAGTTGTATAATTTTTCACTTTTGAAAAGCTTTAAAAATTCTCCGAAGTAATCTTTTAAGAATCCCGGGTTCATCATTCCCAGTTTCAACTTGAAGCTCTCATCGATGTTGAGAATATCTTCTATTAAATCAACTATCATCGGCTCTCCGACATCCATTCCGTAAACACTTAGATCTTGAGAAGTCAATTGGATCTCTTTTGCTCCCTTTTTTAATTCCCGTTTTACCGTTTTTAAGATTGTATCAAGCGGATAACTTTTTAATTCTCCACGAGCAATTTTGGCACTACAATAGCTACAACTTCCCAAGCAACCGGTTGATATCGGAATAATTACGGAGGAGCTTCTCGGTTCGGTCAGCGTCGGAATCGGAAAATTTGATACGTTCTTTTTTTTGGATAAGCCCGACAGCAACCTCAAGAAATGATCCGGATTATTTCCGGAAATTGAGAAATCGGCTAAATCCTTTACTTGTGGATTGATTGCCGGCAAGCATCCACTAATTATTACAGTTTTTCCTTCTTTTTTTTGCCTCTTAATTTCTTTTATTATTTTTCTTTCCGTTTTTTTTATAACTCCACAAGTATTTAAAATAAGAATTTCCGCTTCCTTTTCGGAAGTTTTTTCAAAATCTTCGGGAAGAATCTTTATTAACCCGTCGGTTTCCGCTTGATTTAATTTACAGCCGTAGCTTTTTATAGAATATTTCTTCATATTTAAACTTGAAAAAAAGACCTTTCTTTAAGTGAAAGGTCTTTGATGGTAAAAATAATTACATTGTGCGTCCGGAAGGATTCGAACCCTCGACCTTCTCCTTAAAAGGGAGCTGCTCTACCAACTGAGCTACGGACGCTCAAACATTTGTAATTCTAAACATAAATTCAGAAAATGTCAAAGACCCTCTTTTTTTAATTTTTTTAATAGCTCTTTCTGTTTCTTTGATATTTTTTTCGGAATTTTTATTTTTAAATCTATGTAAAGATCTCCTTGTCCGTAACCCGATAGTTGCGGCATTCCTTTACCGGAAAGACGAATTGTCTTTCCGGACTCCGATCCTTTGGGAACTTTCAATTTTACATCTTTTATATCTCCGTTTTGATCGAATATCGGCACTTTCACCACTCCCCCCAAAGCTGCCTGGCTGAAACTTATATGAGTCGTTTGATAAAGATCGTCACCTTTTCTTTTAAAAATTTTATGCTTTTTGATTCTCACTTTGACAAGCAAATCACCGGGCTTTTCTCCCCTCTTTCCGGCATGACCTTTATTTGAAACTCTGATGGTTTGGCCCGATTTTATCCCTCGGGGAATCTTTATATTTATATTGCGAATATCTTCAACGCGACCTTCTCCACCGCACTCCGGACATTCTTTTTCCGGAATTTCACCGGTTCCGTTACACTTCTTGCAAATTTCCATTTGAGAAAAAGTTCCGAAAAATGTTCTTTTTCTGGTTTCGGTCTTTCCCTTTCCGTTACATCGGGAACAAGTCTTTAGGCCTGACCCGGAGTCGGCGCCCGAACCGGAACAAGAATTACAAACGTTTCTCTTTTTCAATTTTTTTTCAATCGTGGTGCCGGTAAAAGCTTGACTGAGGTCTATGGTGATATCGATCTTTATACTCTCCCCTTTTCTTTCTTTTTGAGCCGAAAAACCACCGAAACCGCCCCCGAATATATCACCGAATATATCACCGAAGTCAAAACCTTCTCCGAAGTCTCCTTGATGATAGTTTCCGGAAAAACCACCGAAACCGCCCCCTTTTCCGCCGGCTTTACCGAAGCGATCATACCTCTCCCTCTTTTCTTTATCGGAGAGAACTTGATATGCACGATTAATTTTTTTGAACTTTTCTTCGTCTCCACCCTTATCGGGATGATGCTTGTGAGCCTTTTTTCTATATGCTTTCTTTATCTCTTCCTGGCTGGCATCTTTTGAAACTCCTAATATTTCGTAATAATTTTCACTCATTTTATTATCTACTTTAAAACAAAAAGGGTTCCCGGGAGGAACCCTTTCCGGTTTAAAGTCTATTTATCTTCTTCTTCAACCTCTCCTTCTTCAACCTCTTCATCATCAGTATCTCCTTCACTTTCTTTAGCTTGTGCTTTTTGCTGTTGTTCGTATATTTTTGCTCCTATTTTTTGCACCTTTTCGGAAAGTTCTTCCGTTTTCTTTTTAATCTCCTCCGCTTTTTCCACATCATCGGTCTCTTTCAACTCTTCCAACTTTTTCAGCTCTTTTTCGATTTCTTCCATGCCTTCTTCCGGAAAATCATCTCCCATTTCTTTTTTGGTTTTTTCAAAGCCGTAGATAAGAGACTCCGCTTCCGATTTGGCATCGAGAAGCTCTTCCTTCTTTTCGTCTTCTTCGGCGTGCTCTTCGGCTTCTTTTTTCATTTTTTCAACCTCTTCGTCGGAAAGACCACAAGAACCTTCAATTCTGATGGATTGCTCTTTTCCGGTTCCTTTGTCTTTAGCCGAAACATTCAGGATTCCATTGGCGTCTATATCAAACTTAACTTCAATTTGAGGAACTCCTCGAGGAGCCGGAGGTATACCACTCAAGATGAATTGTCCCAGAGATTTGTTATCTTTGGCCATCGGACGCTCTCCCTGAAGAACATTTATTTGAACAGAAGTTTGGTTATCAGCAGCAGTTGAGAATGTCTCTGTTTCGGAAGCGGGAATAGTGGTGTTTTTGTCTATCAGTTTGGTGAATCTACCACCCAGAGTTTCTATCCCCAAGGAAAGCGGTGTGACGTCCAAAAGCAAAACGTCTTTAACGTCCCCGCCCATTATTCCACCTTGAATCGCAGCTCCTACGGCAACTACCTCATCCGGATTTATTTCTTTGTTGGGATCTTTACCGAAGACTTCTTTAATCTTTTCTTGGATCAGGGGTGTTCTCGTTTGACCGCCGACCAAAACGATTTCATCCATCTCATCAGCTTTTATCCCCGATTCTTTCACGGTCTTTTTGGTCATTTTTATTGATCTTTCGACATATTTT
>PUNQ01000054.1 GCA_003551845.1 Candidatus Nealsoniibacteriota bacterium | reverse complement strand
GAGATGTCGGCGGAGTCGTCTTATATGACAGAAAAGAATTGGCTGAAAGCGGAATATTCGTAGTTATAGTCGTTCTGGATAAAAAGACTAAAAAATTAAAAAACTCGCCGGACATAATATCGAGAGGATTCGTATATCTGAGAGAATCGCAAGACTTGTTAGCCGAAACCAGAAAAAAGACCAGAGAAATAATCAAAGAGGCTTCCAAATCAAGAAAAAAAGCGAATGCCAAGCATATTAAAAAGGAGATGGAACAAAAAATAGAAGATTTCCTCTACAGCAAAACAAAAAGGAGGCCCATAGTTTTACCCGTAGTGATAGAAGTTTAATTAAAAGAGCGAATCACTTAAAACTTTGAAGTAACCGCCCGATTGATTTATAATCAAGAAGTCAAGGATTAAAAACAACTAAAAACAAATTATGAGAATATTCAGCGGAATACAACCGACGGGAGAGATTCACATAGGAAATTATATAGGAGCAATCAAACAATGGATAAAGCTTCAAAATGAAAACGAGTGTATCTACTGCATAGTTGACCTGCACGCCATCACTTCCGACTACAGTCCGGAAGAATTGAAAGAGTCGATAATCAACACGGCCATAGTTTATTTGGCAGCGGGAATAGACCCGGAAAGAGCGTCCGTTTTTGTTCAGTCGGAGGTAAAAGAGCATACGGAGCTGTGTTGGTATTTGAATACCGTCACTTCCATAGGTGAGCTTGAGCGAATGACTCAGTACAAGGAAAAATCAAAGGCCAAAAAAAAGAGAGCCAATGCCGGTCTTTTGAATTATCCGATATTGCAGGCAGCCGACATATTGCTTTATGATACGGAACTGGTTCCGGTCGGAGAGGATCAGAAACAACATATAGAATTATCCAGGGACATAGCCAAAAAATTCAACAAACATTTCGGCAAAACTTTTAAAATACCGAAAGCTAAGCTACCGGAAAAAGGAGCCCGAATAATGAGTTTGAAGAACCCGAAAAATAAAATGTCGAAATCCGGAAAAAAGGGAAATGCGATTTCTCTTTTTGATGACCCGAAGACAATAGAAGAAAAAATAAAGTCGGCGGTAACCGATACGGATAATAAGATATGTTATGATCCAAAAAATAAGCCGGCCATTTCCAATCTTCTCGTCATTTACAGTGAATTCAAAAACCAAACCGTGAAAGAGTCCGAAAAGGAGCTGGAAGGAGTTAGTTATAAAATTTTTAAGGAAAAGTTAACCGAAGTTTTGGTAGAGTCTCTCGCCCCTTTTAGAAAAAAAAGAAAAGAGCTGGAGAAAAGAAGAGAAGTTTATGTCGAGGAAATTTTATCCCGGGGAGCAAAAAGAGCGAATGCTTTGGCATCCTCGAAAATAGTGGAGGTAAGAAGAAAAATGGGGCTCATTAATTAGTAGAAAGCTCTTCTCTTTATAAAAAATAAAAGCCATGCCCCTTATCGGGGCGTGGTTTTGTTTTCAGCAACCCTTCACCAAAGAAACAAGCTTCTTCTTTTTTTCTTCCAAAAGCTTTTTCGTTGACGCCTCTATTCTCAATCTGACCAAATCTTCAGTATTTGATTTTCTCAGATTGAACCACCAATCCTCAAACTCGATATAAACTCCGTCCAGGTCATAGTTCAAACCGTCGGGAAAAGCATCTCTCGCTTTTTTCAATGCCTCATTTTTATCTTTCACTTTCATATTTATCTCTTCGCTCTGATGATATTTTTTCAAAGGAGCCACCAGCTCGGAGAAGCTTTTATCTCTATCGGTTAAGAAGTCGATTAACTTGACTGCGATAAAGAGACCGTCATCAATACAGAAGTGATCTTTGTGCATTACGTGACCGGAAAGCTCGGCACCCATCAATCCGCCTTCATTAATCAGCTTTTCTTTATAAAAGGGGTTCCCTACTCGCATCATTTCCGGAATTCCTCCCGCTTCCGATATCTTTTCCGCAGTAATTTTTGAAAACCTGAGATCAAAATAAACGGTTTTTTCATTAGTGTTTTTCAGCTCCTCTTCGGCCAAAAGTGCCGTAAGGAGGTCCGGATAGACTATCTCACCCTTTTCATCCACAAAAAAGGCCCTGTCCCCGTCTCCGTCAAAAAAGACCCCCAAATCGGCCCCTTCATCTTTCACGACACTTATCAAATACTCCATATTTTCCGGTTCCGGATTGGGGAGATGATTGGGAAAACTTCCGTCAACCCGATCAAAAAGACTGATCACCTCCAGATTCAATTGATCAAAAACTTCTTTTCCGGTCACTGAAGCGACTCCGTTACCGTAATCGACAACCACTTTTAAGTCCTTCACATTTTTACCCGCATTCAATATTCGTGAAACATAGTCCGGAAGAATATTTATCTCACGCACGAGTCCTTTCCCTTTCGAAAACTCTTCATTTTTTATTATCTTTTTAATCTTTTTTATCTCCTTGCCGTGAATTTGAAGCCCTTTTTCCCGAATCAGTTTGAACCCGTTATATTCCGGCGGGTTGTGGGAAGCGGTTACCATTATTCCGCCGTCGTAATCGGAGTCGCATACGGAAAAATTAACCAAAGGCGTGTTCGCCAGTCCGAGATCATAAACCCGAGCACCGGAATCAATCAGCCCCCTTTTTAGATTCTCAAACAGCTTTTTTGAAGTTTTTCTTCCGTCTCTACCCACGACAATCTCCGGCTTTTCTTTTTTTAAAAAAGTTACGAAGGCCCGACCGACCGCGTAGGCAACTTCTTCGTTCAAAAAATCGGGAGCGATCCCCCTGATGTCATACGTCTTGAATATTTCTTCATTCATGAATATATTTTTATTTTTTAGCAGTATATCATAAAAATTTGAGGCTGATAAGAATTTGAGTTATGATTAAATCACCATGAGTTATAATATAGGGATAATAGGCTTGCCCAACGCCGGAAAATCGACCCTTTTCAAGCTTCTCACGGAAGCGGAGGTCGACATAGACTCTTACCCGTTTACAACCATAGACCCCAATGTGGGGATGGTAAAAATTCCGGACGAAAGAGTTGATAAAATAGCGAAAGCCACCGGAACCGAAGAAAAAATTTATCCGGTTATGAAATTCGTTGACATAGCCGGCCTTATCGAAGGAGCTCACAAGGGAGAAGGATTGGGAAATAAATTTCTTTCCCATGTCAAAGGATGCAGTGCCCTGATTCATGTAATCGGATCTTTCGATCAAAAAAATCCGGATGAAGGAGAAAAAATCATTCAAAAAGAGTTATTGATGAAAGATCTGGAATTAACTGAAAAATTGATCGGAAAAGTTAAAAATGAAGAAAAGCTGTCAATCATAAAAAAGATTAAAGGCGCCTTGATGAAAAATCAAAGCTTTAAAGATCTCAACTTAACGGAGGAAGAGATCGAAAAGATAAAGGAGTATCAATTTTTAACATTGAAACCGATTTTCAAGCTTTACAACGGACCCGGACCGGGATTCTCAATCGATTTGAAACTCGAAGAAGAAATCAAAGAGCTTACCGACGAGGAAAAAAGGCAATTGGGAGTTCAGTCCCGCCTTGATGATTTTTTAGTTGAGTGTTATAATGCATTTGATTTGATAACTTTTTTCACCGTTGCGGGAAGAAAAGTGCAAGGATGGGCGATAGAAAAAGGAGCAACGGCTTCCGAAGCGGCTGAAAAAGTTCACTCGGACTTTAAAGAGGATTTTAAAAGAGCGGAAATAACCGGTCCGGAAGATATAATTAGTGCCAAATCTTTCAAAAAAGCACGCAATGCGGGAAAGGTTAAGGCGGTAGGAGCCGATTACAAAATTAAAAACGGAGACGTAATTGAATTCAAAATATGACTCTTTACGAACTTACATATTTAATAACACCGAAGATAACCGATGAAGATGCGGGCAAATTCAACGAAGAAATCATTGAAAAATTGAAGGGAACGGGAGCTACGCTTTATAAAATTGAAAACCCGAAAAAAAGAAACCTGGCTTATGATCTCGGCGGCTTCAATGAGGCCTACATCGCCAGAATCAACTTCGACCTCTCTTCGGAAGAGGTTAAATTAGTTGATGAAAAGCTAAAAAAAGAAGAGAAAGTGTTGCGCCATCTCTTGGTTTCCGAAGAATTCATTGAAAAGGAAGAAGAGCCGAAAAGAGAAGACGAAAGTGAAGAAAAAGAATACGATGAAGATTCGGACGAGGATGATATCGATCGAGATGAAGAAAAAAAGAAATCAAAAAAGGAGAAAAAAGTAAAACTAAACGAAATCGATGAAAAAATCGATGAAATATTATGAACTTCAATAAAGTTATAATTGCCGGTAATTTGACCGATGATCCGGAAAAAAGAGTTACCGATTCCGGAACTTCCGTCGCCAACTTTTCGGTAGCTACGAATCGTTTTTTTACTGACGGATCCGGAGAAAGGCAACAAAGAACGGAGTATCACGACGTAGTTTTTTTCGGGAAGACGGCTGAAAACATAACCCGCTATTTGTCCAAGGGCTCTTCCGTCTTGGTGGAGGGAAGATTGCAAACGAGAAGCTGGGAAGGGCAAGACGGGAAAACGAGATACAATACTGAAATAGTGGGACAAAATATTCAATTCGGACCCAGGACCGACGGAGAATCCGGAAAAGGAGGAGGAAAGCCGAAAGCTCAAAAGAAAGAGGCGGACGAAGAGATTCCCGTCATCGAAGAAGATGACGATATAGACGTGGAAGGCATACCTTTTTAATCGTTAATCCATAATCAGTAATATTTAATTGTTAACCAGTAATTGAAAAAAGTTATGAAGCAATGTTATTTTTGCCAGCACGAAGTTGAAAGAATAGATTTTAAGGATATTGAAATCCTTCAGAAATTCACCGACAAAACACACAAGATAAAACCGAGAAAAAAAACGGGAACTTGTGCCGGCCATCAAAGAAAGCTCTCCAGAGCTATAAAAAGAGCCCGGCAGTTGGCTCTTTTGCCCTATCAAGAAAAAGTAAAATAAAGAAAATAAAAAAAGCGCAAAGAAGTCTCTTCGCGCTTTTTTTGTTTTTCTTGTCTACTTTCCGCTTCTTTTTTCTTTTATCTTTTCTTTGATCTTCTTTTCTATCTCTTTTGCTATTTTTGTATTTTCTTCCAAGAAATCTTTGGAGTTGCTTTGCCCTTGTCCCAATTTTTTATCCCCGTAATTGTACCAGGCTCCCGCTTTGTCAATCACCTCCATCTCAACACCGACTTTCAGCAAGTCTCCATAATAGGATATTCCTTCATTGTAATAAATATCGAATTGCGCCTTTCTGAACGGAGCACCCACCTTGTTTTTTACGACTTTGGCCACTACTCGATTTCCGATTATTTCTCCCTTACTCTTTATTTGCGCCCTGCGACTGAGGCTGATCCTTACCGACGAATAGAATTTAAGAGCCAATCCTCCGGAAGTGGTTCGGGGATTACCGAAAGTTTGACCTATCTTCATTCTGGTTTGATTTAAAAATATAACCGTGGTATCGGTCTCCGATATCACTTTCGACAACTTCCTCAGGGCCGATGACATCAATCTGGCTTGTTTTCCGACCTGATGATCTCCGACTTCTCCCGCAATTTCACTTTTGGGAGCTAAGGCGGCAACCGAATCCACTACGATAACATCCACTTCTCCCGACCGCACCAAAGTTTCTACAATCTGTAAAGCTTGTTCTCCCGAGTCGGGTTGGGAAATCAAAAGCTCATCGACATCCACTCCTATCTTCCTTGCATAGTTGGGATCAAGTGCGTTTTCCACGTCTATAAAAGCGGCTATCCCGTCTCTTTTTTGAGCTTCGGCAACCACATGAAGTGCCAAGGTCGTTTTTCCGGTAGATGCCGATCCGTATATCTCTATCACTCTTCCCCGGGGAATTCCTCCGACCCCCAAAGCCATATCCAAAGAAAGCGACCCGGTCGGTATGCTGTCGACATCAACCGCTTTCAAATCCTTCAAAGTCATCAATGAACCTTCTCCGAATTTCTGCTTTATCTCTTTCATCGCCTCCTTCAGCTCTTTTTTTTCGAGACGATTTTTTTTGTCTTTATTTTTTTTCTTCGCCTCCTTCTTGTTTTTTTCTTTTTTCTTCTTTTTAGCCATAAAGTATTGAGATTTATTTTAATCTTCTTCACTGAAATCATCGAACTCTTCGTCATCGGAGAAGTCTTGATTGCCACTTTCTCCGTAAACGACTCTCGGCTTTGACCCACGAGACGGTCCGACAATATTTCTCGCCTCCAGCATGTCGAGTATTCGAGCCGCTCTCACATAGCCGATTCTCAATTTCCTCTGGAGCATGGAAGCGGAAGCTTTATCGGCGCGTATTACCAGCTCTTTGGCGTCTTCATAAAGAGGGTCTTCTTCTCTATCGTCTTCAATTCTTTGCGCTCTGTCCTTTTCCAGTTCTTCTTCCAGTTCTTCACTCAAATCATCTTCTCCGTCGTCCTGATCTTCACTTTTATCCGTCAGCCAATTGACAACCGACTTGACCTCCTCCTCGGAGACATATGGTCCTTGAACTCTTCTCGGCTTGGAACTGTTGGAAGAGATAAAGAGCATATCTCCCGATCCCAAAAGTCTTTCCGCTCCACCCATATCCAATATAGTTCTTGAATCCACCTGTGAAGCGACTTGAAAGCTGACTCGAGAAGTTATGTTGGCTTTTATCAGTCCGGTTATGACCTCTACCGACGGTCTTTGCGTTGCCAATATCAAGTGAATTCCCACCGCTCTGGCCATCTGAGCAATTCTGACTATGCCACTCTCAATTTCATTTTGCTTTTTTGCCATTAAATCGGCCAACTCGTCAACGACCAGTACGATATAAGGCATTACCTCCTTGTCTTTCTTTTTTCTGGCCCAATCGTTATAGCTGTCTATGTTTCTTTTCTTCGCTTCCGACAAAACATCGAATCTCCTTTCCATTTCCCCGATCATCCATTCGAGAGCATTGTGAGTTTTTTCCGCATCATAAATAACCGAAGTCAAAAGATGGGGCAATCGTTTATAGAGAGAAAACTCAACCCTCTTCGGATCAACCAGAATAAGTCTCAAATCTTCAGGGGAGTTTTTGTATATCAGGCTTAAAATTAAAGTATTTAAAAATATGGTTTTACCGGATCCGGTGGCACCGGCAACCAAAAGATGAGGCATTCTCGCAAGATCGGCATAAATTTTTTCTCCGGAAACATCCTTTCCCACCGCCAGAGTTAAAGAGGAGTCATGTCTTTTATAGCCGTTATCCAAAAGGTCTCTCAGGCGAATCGTTTCCCTGTCTTCATTCGGGACTTCTATTCCCACTAATGATTTTCCGGGTATCGGTGCTTCCGTTCTGACAGGGTGCTTGGCCAAAGACAAAGCCAAATCATCGGAAAGTGAAGTTATCTTTGACAACTTAATTCCTTCCGCCGGCTTCAAGGTGTATTGAGTAACCGTCGGCCCCACATTTATTTCCGACATTTTTACCTCTATGTCAAAATTGAAAAAAGTGTCTTTTATCACCTTGGAATTCTTTTTCGTATCACCCGGATCGGCACTCCCTTTTCCTTTTTCAAGTAATTTGAGGGGAGGAACCAGATTTTTGCTCGTTACCGTGCTCGGCTCTTTTTTCTCTTCCTCTTCCTCCACTTCTTCCGAATCGACGCTTTCATCTATCTCTTTGGTTTCGAATCCCGGCGTAAATATCTTTTTAATCACCGAAGGCTGAGATTCTTTTTTCTTTTTTCTTTTCTCAAAAAAGTTTTCCACGGCTCCTGCCAAAGAAGCCTCTTTATAAAGTAAATGCCAAAATATGACCAAGCCCATCAAAGTAAATATTGAAAAAATGAGAATGCTGGCATATCTTCCCAAAAAATATTCCATCAGTCCGCTGATTGATGAGCCCGTTACTCCACCCACGTCTCTACCGTTTTCAATTATTCCGAATATATTTCCGATTGTAGTGAAAAATCCGGTTGACCCCACTAAAATCAATAAAAAACCGGCGGTCAGCGGAAATACGAAGTCTTCATATTCCGTCTTTATAAAAATCCAGCCGGCGACGAAGAGTAAAAGAGGAATAAGGGCGGCCATGCCACCGAAAAGCGGGATGAAAACAAATTCCCGCAAAAAATCCCCTCCCCGTCCGGCAAGTCCTTCGAATGCACTTAAAGCACCTATCAGTGATAAAAGTATAAGAAGAAGGCCGGTAATGATTCTCTTTATCTTGTCCGAAAAGAAGGGTGCTTTTTCTTCACCTTTTTTCTTTTTCTTTCCCATACTTATTTAATTGTAGCAAAAAAGCAGTTAGATTAAAATAAAGCTACTCCTCTTTTTGTCCGAATCCTGTTCCGGCGGGTATTAATTTTCCTATGATCACATTCTCTTTCAGCCCTTTCAAGGGATCCACTTTTCCTTCCAAAGAAGCCTCTATCAAAACCTTTGAAGTTTGCTGAAAAGAGGCAGCCGAAAGAAATGAGTCCGTGTTGAGAGCGACTTTTGAAATTCCGAGCAAAACCGGTTTTGCCTTGGGGGGAGTTTTTCCTTTTTCCTCCAGCTCATCCCTCTTCTTTCTGAAGATATCTTTTTCAATTATTTGATTGGGGGTTAAAAAGCTGTCACCGGGGTCGGTTACTCTCATTCGAGAAGTCATTTGCCTGACAATAACTTCCAGGTGCTTGTCGTGAATATCAACTCCTTGTGAAACATATACTTTTTGAGCTTCATTCAAGATATGTCTTTTGGTTTCTTTCAGTCCCTTGGCTTTAAAATACTTTTTTAAATCCAAGTTACCTTCACAAAGCTGAGTTCCCGGCTCCACTTTTTCTCCTTTTTCAACCCAAATTGCCCTGTTCGGAGCTATTTTATAGCTCTTTATTTCTTCCTTTTTCGTCTTTTTTTCATCAACTCTTATCTTCACTATTCTATCCTCTTCATTGACTTCCACCACTTTCCCCGAAACTTCCGACATTTCCGCCTTCCCTTTTGGGTTTCTCACTTCGAATATCTCCTGGACTCTGGGGAGTCCCAAGGTTATGTCGGTTCCTCCGGCTACTCCACCGGTGTGAAATGTTCTCATGGTAAGTTGAGTTCCCGGCTCTCCTATTGCTTGAGCAGCGACTATACCTACCGCCTCTCCCAAATTAACCATTTTATTGTGTCCCATTTCCCATCCGTAACATTTTTTGCAAACACCGTCTATCGTATTACACGTCATCACCGAACGAACCCTGACTTGATCCAAATTGCTCTTTTTTATCTTTTCCGTAGCATCCAAATCTATGATTTCACCCTTACTGACAATCACTTTTCCTTCCGCCTTTATATCTTGTAAAGAACCTCTTCCCGAAATCTTAAAATAAAAATCCTGATCGAGCCGGTCGGCATCTTCCTTTTTCAAAACTATTCCTTCATCCTCTCCACAGTCTTCTTCGGTTACGACAACTTCATGCGAAACATCAACCAGTCTTCTCGTCAAGTATCCGGCACTCGCTGTTCTCAAGGCCGTATCCACGGTTCCTTTACGAGCACCGTGAGTAGAAATGAAGTATTCCAAAACATCGAACCCTTCTTTGAAAGAGCTTTTAACCGGCAGCTCTATAATTTCTCCGGAAGGATTAACCACCAAACCCTTCATTCCCGCCATTTGAATCGGTTGAGACCACGATCCTCTCGATCCCGATTCGGTAATGGTTAAAACCGAACCGTATTCGGAAAGAGTTTCGGGTATCAAGTCTTCTATTTTGTCTTTGGCTTTGGTCCATACTTCAATCACCTTTTCGGTTCTCTCGTCAGCGGAGAAAAGCCCCTGATCATAGTAATCTTCCACTTCTTCGGCTTTTTTCTCGGCCTCTTCAATAACTTTTTTCTTCTCCTTCGGAATTACCAGGTCATCCATTCCCCATGAAATTCCGGAAAGTGTCGAGTATTTAAATCCCAGATTCTTAATTTCATCAAGCATCAAGTGAGCTTCTTTCGGCTCATAATTTTTTATTATTTGAGCTACGACTCCTTTAATATTCCCCGCTCCCATGACTTCATTTTTATAGGGAATTTCCTCGGGTAAAGCTTCATTGAATATTATTCTTCCCACGGAAGTCTCCACGATTTCTCCGTCTATTCTTACTTTTATCTTCGCCCTTATTCCCACCTCTTCATAATCGTGAGCGAGCTTGGCTTCCTGGGGAGAAGAAAAAATTCTTCCTTCTCCTTTTTCGCCTTCCGGAATCTGCGTCATCCAATAGCATCCCAAAACCATATCCTGTGAAGGAGAAACTATCGGCCTTCCCGTTGCCGGTTTAAGAAGGTTCTCGGAAGAAAGCATCAATTCTTTAGCTTCTTTTTGTGCTTTTTTGGAAAGGGGAAGATGAACCGCCATCTGATCACCGTCAAAATCGGCATTAAAGGCTTCACATACCAAAGGATGAATCCTGATCGCCTCACCCTCCGTAAGAACGGGTTCAAAAGCTTGTATTCCCAGCCTGTGCAGAGTCGGTGCTCTGTTCAAAAGCACCGCTTTTCCTTTCACCACCTCTTCCAATATTCCCCACACCTCATCATCTTTTTCATCTATCATCCGGGAAGCTCCCTTGACGTTATAAGCCAAATCTCTATCCAATATTTTTTGAATTATGAACGGCTTGAATATTTCCAGAGCCATTCTCTTGGGAAGCCCGCACTGATTCAATTTTAGTTCGGGACCGACAACGATTACCGATCTTCCGGAATAGTCAACTCTTTTTCCCAAAAGATTTTGTCTGAACCTTCCCTGCTTTCCCTTGAGCATGTCGGCTAAAGATTTGAGTAGTCTTTGTCCTCCGGTCGAAGCTTGCGTAACCACCCCTTTTCTCATCTGATTATCAATCAAAGCATCAACCGCCTCTTGAAGCATCCTTTTTTCATTTCTGACAATAACTTCGGGAGCGTTTATATCAAGTAGATTTTTCAACCTGTTATTCCTATTTATCACTCTTCTGTACAAATCATTCAAATCCGAGGAAGCATACCTTCCACCGTCTAATTGAATAATCGGCCTCAAATCGGGAGGAAGAACCGGTAAAACGACCGGAAACATCCACTCCGGTCTCAGATCGGCCTTCTCCATCGCTCGAAAAACCTTGAGTCTTTTTAAATATTTCTTTCTTTTTGATTTGGAGTTGGTTTCTTCTTTCTTTTTCGTGAGTAATTCTATTCTCTTTTTTAAGTCTATTTGTTCAAAGATCTCTCTTAAGGTCTCCGCTCCGGTTCCGGCCTTGAAGATATCACCGTATTTTCTCTTGAAGCGGTGATATTCAACTTCGGTTAAAATCTTCTTTTTCTTTATCGACTTTATCTCTTCTTTGGTCTTGTCTCTCGCTTTACGTAGCTTTTCGAGTGATTGTTCCAGCTCCTCTCCGTCCAAATTCTCTTTTCTTTTCTTTTTTTTCTTTTTAAATTCATTTTTCAGCTTCTCAAGAACTTCTTTTTTTCCTTCTTCATCGACTTCGGTTATAATGTATCCGGTAAAATAAACGACTTTCTCAAGTTTCTTTTTGGAAATCCCCATCACCAATCCCATCTTGGAAGGGATTCCTCTCAAGTACCAAATATGGGAAACCGGACTGGCCAATTCAATGTGTCCCATCCTCGATCTTCTTACTGCCGACTTGGTAACTTCCACTCCGCATCGATCACAAACTATTCCCTTGTACCTTATCTTTTTATATTTACCACAATAACATTGGTAATCTTTTTCCGGGCCGAATATCCGTTCACAAAATAGGCCGTTTTTTTCCGGCTTTTGATTTCTGTAATTTATCGTTTCCGCTTCGGTAACTTCTCCATAAGACCAATCCTTGACATTTTGAGGAGAAGCGAGTCTGATTTTGATTGCGTTTACATCTTCTACTCGCATAATGATGGATTTTCAATTTTATAATTTACAATTTTCGCGATTGAAAATTAGGGTTGATTTCGGGTTGATGAATTTTTATTCGTCTTCTTTTATTTCCACATTCAATCCGATCGCCTTCATTTCCGAAAGCAGAAGCTGAAATGAAGCCGGTAAATTGGGCTTACTTATCTCTTCACCTTTCAATATCGCCTCATAAGCGGCCGCTCTTCCCGGAACATCATCCGATTTAATCGTAAGCATTTCTTGGAGGGTGTGTGCCGCCCCGTATCCTTGTAGAGCCCAGACTTCCATCTCTCCGAACCTCTGTCCACCGAATTGAGCTTTTCCTCCCAGGGGCTGTTGGGTAATAAGCGAATAAGGTCCTATCGCTCTCATGTGAATCTTGTCTTCTATCATATGAATCAACTTCAAAAGATACATGTAACCGACCGTTACCCTTCCCGGAAAAAGTTTTCCGGTTCGTCCGTCATACACTTTCAGCTTTCCGTCTTCCGGATAGCCGGCTTTTTTTAATTCTTCCTTGATTTCTTCATTCTTGGCTCCCGATAAAGAAGGGGTTTCGGCCAAATAGCCCAATTTGTCGGCGGCAAGTCCCAGATGGGTTTCCATAACTTGTCCGATATTCATTCTGGAGATTATCGACAACGGATTCAAAACCACGTCAACGGGAGTACCGTCTTCCAAAAAGGGCATCTCTTCTTCCGGCAGCACGGTGGAGATAACCCCCTTGTTTCCGTGTCTTCCGGATAGCTTATCACCGGTCTTTATTTTTCTCATTTGAGCAACCTTGACTTCCACTCTTTTTATTACCCCCGTATCCAATTTATCTCCCTTTTCTCGTGAAAATATTTTTACTCCGATAACTCTTCCTTTTTTACCGTGTTTCAGTCTCAAAGAAGCGTCTTTTACGTCTTTCGCCTTTTCACCGAAGATAGCTTTCAAAAGTCTCTCTTCCGGAGTCAGTTCGGCTTTTCCTTTCGGTGATATTTTTCCGACCAGGATATCGCCGGGATCAACTTCCGCTCCGATTCTGATTACTCCCTCTTCGTCCAAATCTTTAAGTTTTTCTTCCGCCACATTCGGAATATCGTTGGTAGTAACTTCCGGACCCAACTTGGTTTCTCTGACATCACAAGTGAAATTCTCTATATGGATGGAGGTGTAGGTATCGTCTTTGACCAATCTTTCGGAAACGACTATCGCATCTTCATAGTTATATCCTCTCCAGGGCAAAAAAGCCACTAAGGCGTTTTGACCCAGAGAGAGTCGCCCGTCGGCTATTGATCCTCCGTCGGTCAAAGCCTCTCCTTCGGAAATCTTCTGACCTTTTTCAACTATCGGTTTTTGGTGAAAGCAAGTATAGTTATTCGTCTCCGAAAAAGTTTCCAATTGGTATGTCTTCTTTTTCCCGTCTGCATATTTTACCACTATCTTTTTTCCGTCAACTTCCTTTACCGTTCCTTCTTTTTCCGCCAAAATTATATGACCCGAATCTTCGGCCACCTTGGTTTCTATCCCCGTCCCGACCAAGGGAGGGTTCGGCTTTAAGAGGGGAACGGCCTGTCTTTGCATGTTGGCACCCATAAGCGCCCTGTTGGCATCATCATTTTGTAAAAACGGTATAGCCGAAGCGGCTACTGAAACCAGTTGTTCTGCCGATACGTCTATATAATCTATCTCTTCCCGATCAGCCATGCCCGGCTCTCCCTTGATTCTGGCCTCCACTTTTTTATCTTTTATCTTTCCGTTTTCAATTTCGGTTCCTCCGTGAGCAATCTTGTATTTTTCTTCCTCATGAGCATCCAGAAATTCCACTTCGGAAGTTATTTTTCCATTTTTTACCTTATAATAAGGAGTTTCCAAAAAACCGTACTTGTTGACCCGAGAAAAGAGAGAAAAATGATTAACCAAGCCCACGTTGGCTCCCTCCGGAGTCTGGATCGGGCAAATTCTGCCGTAGTGAGAAGCCTGAACATCTCTGGCTTCGAATCCGGCTCTCTCTCTCGTAAGGCCGCCCGGCCCGGTGGCCGTTAGTCTTCTTTTGTGTTCGGTTTCGGCAAGAACGTTTTCCTGATCCATAAATTGGGATATGGCCGAAGATGCAAAAAATTTCTGTACCGCGGAAGCGAAGGGTCTGGCATTGATAAGCTTGGACGGTTCGAGGTCATCATCTTCCGCAGTTGAGATTTTATCCTTTACATTCCTATCTATTCTCATCAAAGATACGCGTAACCTGTTTTCCAAAAGCTCGGTGAAAGGCCTGACTCTTCTGTTTCCGAGGTGATCTATTTTGTCCTCTTCCGCTTCCGGATCATTATTGAGCCTTATTATCTCTTTGACCACCTCCACTACGTCTTCCGTAGTTAAAACTCTGTCATCAAGCGTGATTTCTCTATCTTTTTCGGGCTTCAGAACGGGAAGCCGTTGCCACATTCTCCACCTTCCGACTTCGGAAAGATCATATCTGTCAAAATTGAAAAAGGTATTTTCTACGAGTTCTTTAGCCGGTTCGGGTGTAACCGCTTCACCGGGTCTCATTCTTCTGTAAATTTCCATCACCGCCTCTTTCCTGTTTTTTGCCGGATCACGTTCCAGAGTCTTTTTAATATGGTCGTCTCCATCGATACCCGCCGAAAGAATGTTGACGATATCTTTGTCCAGCGAGCTCTTTTCCATCTTTTTATCATCAACTCCCAAAGCCTTCAAAAGAGTCGTTGCCGGAACTTTTCTTCTTCTGTCTATCTTTACACCGATAAAGCCGTCCGGCTCGGAAACGAATTCGAGCCAGGTCCCACGATTGGGAATTATTTTGGCACCGAAACATTTGTTTCCTTTCTTGTCTTCAGAATTGAAAAATGCTCCGGGAGATCTTATCAATTGAGAAACGGCAACTCTCTCCACTCCGTTAACTATAAAGGTTCCCCTTTCGCTCATAAGCGGAAAATCGCATAGAAATATTTCTTGATTTTTGCTTTCTTCCGTTTCCAAGTTGACCAGCTTGACATCCACTTTCAGGGGGGCGGTATAGGAATCATTATTCTCTTTGGCTTCTCTCGCACTTTCGTATTTGGATTCTTCCAACTTGTAATCCAGAAAATAGATCTCCCACTCTTTCCCGGAATAATCCTTAATCGGAGAAGCCTCCTTGAAAAGATTTTCCAATTTTTCTTCCCAAAAAATATCCCAACTTTCTTCTTGTAAGCTGAAAAGATAGGGGAAATCGAGTGTTTTTTTCCGACGACCGAATTTTTTGACTTTGGGCATGGTTTTTTGAGTATTCTTAATCGAATTTAACAAAGTAAACAAACCCTAATTGAATTTTAGGGTGATATATATTTTTATTTATTAATAAAAAAGCTTGAACAGAAAGCGTAAGCGAATGTTATTTGACGCTTATTTAATATAAAAACTCTTCAATGTTCCTTATTCTACTTTTTTCAAAAAGCTTTGTCAAGTATCAGAGAAACTAAGTATCATTATAGCGCATACTTTCCAAAATTCCAAGTCCGGTAAAAGAAAGCAGCATGGAACTTCCTCCGTAACTGACAAAAGGAAGCGGGGTTCCCATTATCGGTAAAAGACCCAAATTCATCCCTATATTGACAAAGCTTTGAAACATTATGATTATCAAAAAACCGGATATGAAAAGCCGAGGGAAGTTGGATTCCGTGCTGAAAATGACGATGAACATTCTCCAGACCGCTATCGCCATAGCTATGAAGAGTAAAGTAACTACTATAAAGCCCATCTCTTCGGCTATTGAAGCGAATATGAAATCGGTATGAGGCTCCGGAAGAAATCCGTACTGAGTCTGGGTTCCTTGCCCTATTCCGGTTCCGAAAAAACCACCGTTTCCTATCGCTATCCTGGCGTGTCTTCCTCCCCAACCTATCCCCTGAGGATCCAGTTGGGGGTCTATAAAGCTCATCACTCTCTCTTTTTGGTAATCCTGCATCAGAAAGCCCCATACAAGGCCCAGAGAAGTCAAACCGATAAAGCAAAGCGCCAAAAAATGCTTGAGCCTTATTCCGGAAATAAGAAGAATTCCAACCCACAAAACGATGAAAATCAGGGCCGTTCCCATATCCGGCTGCCTGAAAACCAGATAAGTCGGAATAATCGCATATATTCCGGAAAGAAGAATGTGCCTTATCTTATAAAGCTCGACATGACGCATCGAAAAATATTTGGCCAAAATTATTATGAGTGCCAATTTGGAAAACTCAGCCGGAGAAATCATGATCGGTCCCAGTCTGAACCAGCGTCTTACATTTCTTATTTCCGGACCGAATTGAAGCAGTGCCAATAAAAGAGCTATTGACAAAAGATAAATTCCCAAAACGACGAAAGAATTTTCCTCCAATACTTTCCAGTCGAAAAAAGAAATCACGAAATAGACAAGGAGACCGAGACCCACAAAAAAAGCTTGCCTGGTCATCACTTCCGGACCGGTTGAACTATATATGGAAATAAGTCCGACGGCTATTATGAAGCCGACCGCTCCCAGCAATATAAAATCCAATTCGAAAAATCTTTTAATAATTTTCATAACAGATTTATGAACTCTTCCTCATTGATAGTTTCAATCCCTCGCTTCCGAGCCGCCTCCAATTTTGAGCCGGGATTTTCACCCACAACGAGATAGTCCGTTTTTTCGGTAATCGAATTAGCCACGTTTCCACCGGAAGACAATACTTTCTCTTTGGCTTTTCGACGACTGAAAGAGTCCATTCTCCCAGTAAAAACAAATGTTTTGTCGCTCAAATGATCCTTCTTTGAATACTCATTTTTAATACGAACCCCGGCTTTTCTCAGGTTATTTACGGTATTCAGATTTTTCTCACTTACAAACCAATCCTCGATTTCTTCAGCCGCTACCGGTCCTATGTCCTTTACTCTCAACAACTCTTCTCGTTCAGCATTTTTTATATTTTCCAAACTCTTGAACTCTCGGGCCAAATCTACAGCGGTTCTTTCTCCCACCTGCCTTATTCCCAATGAATATATGAATCGGGAAAGTGATATCTCTTTGCTTTTCTCTATCGAGCTAATCAAGTTATTCGCCGATTTTTCGCCGAATCCCTCCAACGGAATCAGATCCCCCTTCTTGATCTCGAATATGTCTTCCGGATCGGAAACTATTCCCTCTTCCATTAAAAGAGCGATCACCCTATCGCCCAAACCTTCTATGTCGAAAGCCGATTTGGAGACAAAATGCTTCAGCTGTTCTCTTTTTTTAGCGACACAGTCATCGGAAGGACATCTCTTAACCACCTCCTCATCTCTTTTTACGAGCCGGCTACCGCAAACGGGGCATTTTTCGGGAAAGATGAAATCTTTTTCATTGCCGTCCCTCATCTCTTTCAGCACGCGTATGACGTAGGGAATCACGTCACCGGCTCGTCCGACCACTACGCTGTCTCCGATTTTAACATCCTTTTTTTTCAATTCATCTTCATTGTGAAGTGATGCCCGGGTTATCGTCACTCCACCAACTTCGACCGGTTTTAAAATCGCTACCGGAGTAACACTTCCCGTTCTTCCCACTTGCACCTTTATATCTTTAACCTCGGTAACCGCTTTTTTCAATGGGAACTTATAAGCGATCCCTCCTCTCGGAGCTTTACCCGTTACTCCCAGATCTTCAAAAAATTGATTATCATTGACAAAGACGGCTATCCCGTCAATTTCGTAATTCAGTTTTTCTCTTTCTTCCTCCGCTTCTTCCCTGAAAAGAAAAACCTCATCCAATCCGTTGCAAACTTTTTCTTTCGTGGTTTTAAATCCCAGGCTTCTTACCAATTTATGTTTTTTCGCATGCGTTTTTGCTCCGAACGGATTTATCGTTTCTTCCGTATTCAGATCGGCAACCAAATCGTAAGCGAAAAAATCCAGATTACGAGAAGAAACAATTTTCGGATCGAGCTGTCTTATCGATCCGGCAGCCAAATTGCGTGGATTTGCATACGCCTTTTCTCCTTTCTTTTTTCTTTTTTTATTTATCTTTTCAAACTCTTTTTTACTTATGAAAATTTCTCCCCGCACTATCAAGCTCTTACCTTCATCAAGCCATCCGGAATCTTCTGAAAAAGACTTTTCCTCGTCGGAAAAAAATCGAGGACTTCTCAGTCTTAAGGGGATCGCTTCTATCGTCTTTACATTTTCAGTTACATCTTCACCCACCAGACCGTCACCCCTGGTCGAAGCGGTTTTTAAAATTGATTTTTCATATACCAACTCCAAAGCGAGCCCGTCGATTTTGTATTCACAAAAAAATTCTTTCGGGCTTTTTCCGGAGTGCCTTTCCATTCTTTTTTTCCAATCTGTCATATCCTCTTCGGTGAAGGCGTCTTGAAAAGAGAGCATCGGGCTGAAATGGCGATGTTTATCGAATTCGTCAAGTGGTTTTCCGCCGACTCTCTGAGTCGGAGAATCGGGAGTAACAAATTCCGGAAATCTATTCTCCAAGTCAAAAAGCTCCTTTTTCAAGGAGTCGAGTGCCTCTTCGGAAATCTCCTGCTTATCGAGAACGTGATACAGGTATCTGTGCTTCTTTATAACTTTCTTCAGTTTTTCTATTCTTTTTTGAGCCTCTTCTCTTTTCATTTTAATTGTTCTCAATCGGTCTACTTATTTGAATTCCTCTTCTTACTCCTTCTTCCCATTCTTCTCCCGGCTTGAATTCTCCCACTGAAGTAATTATCAACATATCGATGCCATTTTCCTCACGTATTTCCCTCCTCAATTCGTAGTGTTGATTTTCTCCCGGCCCCGTAAAAATCAGGTCTTCCGGATTATCCCAATTCAAAACTTCGTCACCTTCTTCTTCCGGCATATCTCCCCATCTGTAAAGAATCTTCTCTATGCCCGAATCAGCGGCATAAAAAGCGCCTATGGAATAACTCATCTCATTTATCATTCTTATCCTTTGAATCAGAATAACCGTCAAAACCGCTCCGGAAGTAAAAAGTATCCCCAAAAGTAGAACTGCAAAATAGAGAACGGATCCTTTTTGATTTTTTTTAATCATTTTCTTCATCACGTAATCTTTCTATTTCCAATTTTCTTCTGGCCACCGTGGTTTGTATACTTCCCTCCCACCACTCGGCTTCCGTTTCCTTGAACTTCATGGTCAATGTTATTGAAGGCTGGTGCCTATATAAAGCTTCTTCAACTGCATCGGGGTCAGCGGCGTCAACATTTGTTTGAATATCAAAGGTTTCTATCTCCAAAAGTCCGGAGGTTAAATCATGACTTTCCCAGCTACCGTTTTCTTTGATTCCTTTTTTTATAAGCTGCTCTCCATTTCCGTTATCATCCAGATAAAATCTGATGCACTCTTCTTTGTAATCTATAAATTTAATTCCATTTCCCGGATTACTTATCGTCTTGTAGGTAAAACCCCAATTATCTTCCCCTAAACAATCTCCCTCTTCATCTATTTGAGCCATTCTGGCCGCCCTTCCTATGTATTCAATTGCATAACTTACTTCTCCCATCGTTTTTTGAATTGCCAGTGTCCTTCTTTGCATTCGAAAATTAACCAAAAAGATGCCGGAAATAATAATCATCAATCCGGAAAATACACCCATTACGACTAATATTTCTATAAGGGTCAATCCCTTTTCATTTTTTTTCATCTTATCAGTACCAATTAAAAAGTTTAGTGCTCGCTTCATGGGAATATTCCTCTCCCTTGTCCTCCCAAGTTATCCTGATGGTTACAAGCACGTATTCGGCTTCGTCTTCTCCGCAAAGATCATCTTCAAAAGCCCCTTCACCATAATCATGATAGCCATCATAGCACAACCTTTGGAGGGATACTTCTCTTTTGAATGTCGTTTCATCTCCCTCCTCATAGTTGAAAAAGCCCTGTCCATCCACTTTCAAATAGTCTTCTTCCATTCCCTCTTCAAGTGATGTCGATTCATAATCGAGACCGCCGATAGTTTCATCACCTTCATTACTCTGATCATCAATTAGATTCTCGAGCCAGAATCTTTCATCATCTTCAGTATATTTAATGTTGAAATTGTGATCTCTTATTCTTCTTACCACCTCAAAACCTTCCTGAGTCAAATAGCTGGCGGTCAAATTATAAGAAAGAGGTACCGTTTGGCTGAAGGTGTTTAATGCCAGTGAAACTACGGCCAAAAAACCTACCGAAATTACCGCTGAGGCTATAATTAATTCTATCAGAGTGAAGCCGGCCGCAAAACCGCTCTTGTTACACTTTTTTTTATGAAGTTTGTTGCTGTTAATCATTTTCAGTTACCATTTTAGCCAGTCCCGCTCTATTAATTATCACCTTCAAACTTTGATCATTGTCGCCTTCACCCGGAAAGCCGACCGTTATCTCCAAATTACCGTCTTCCATTTCTTCTCCCTCGCTGTCAAAAAAAATTACTTCCGGCTGAGGAGGTCTGAATCCTACACTCTTACCCGCCCCTTCTTTTATTTTAACTTCTCCTTCCAGATTTCTACGTCTTTCTTCTTCCGTTTCTTTAAAAAGAACCACTGCATTTTCTTCAAAGTGAAGAGTGTAATAATCCACCTGATTTCCCTGATCGGTTTTGATCGACTTAGCGGAAAGAGCGGTTCCTCTGACCGCCTCTATGTCAACCACTATCGCGCTGGCTTGATCATCCAAAAGAGTGGCTTGTCCACTTTGCCTGTAGCCGGAAAATACTATAAGCGAAATTATAGCTATCACCGAAGTGGTGACTATGAGCTCAATGATGCTAAAGCCTTTATCTTTCATAATAAGCCACTTAAATACCAATTAATAATCACTTCACCCAGAAAAAAAGCTATAACCGTTCCGGCTACCAGAAAGGGGCCGAAGGGAATCATGTCTTTTCTTTTTTTTCTTCCCGTAAAGATAAGTGCTACTCCTATTATAGCACCTGAAAAAAAAGAAAAAAACAGCCCCACCAAAATATCGGGAAAACCCAAAAAGAGCCCCATGAAGGCGGCGTAACGCACATCACCGAAACCCAATCCCTTTCCCCGAGTAAGAAGAAAAATAACAAGAAAAAAGAGAAAAGTTGCCGAAGCGGTCAAAAGATGATTTCCGATAATCCCGGTTTCTCCCTTGAAAAGAGCCGATCCCAAGATATACGCTCCGGCCGCAGCCAAGGCGGGATAAATAACTTTGTTGGGTATTATATAGTGCTTCAAGTCATAAACGAATATCAGCAAAAGACAAGAAAAGCAAAAAAGAACGAGAGAAAAAAGAAGTGCCGCTTCCACGGATTCTATCGGCCTGAAAAAGATAAAAGTAGTTAAAAAAAGGATCCCGGTGACAAGCTCAACTGCAGGATATTGTGGAGATATCCGCTCTTTACAATAGCGACACCGACCCCTTAAAAAAATAAAAGAAAAAATCGGAACCAGATCCCGGGGTCCCAGACCGTGTTCACATCGAGGACAAAAGGATCTTCCGCGTAAAGAATCTCCTGTTTTTATTCTGTAAATAAGACAATTTAAAAAAGAACCGACCAAAAGTCCGAAGATAAAAAAAACCGAATAAAAATAAACAGTCACTCCGGAACCGATTAAATGCGCCGTACTGCTCATTACAAACTAAAATTAGCTAACACCGCTTCCAGCAAGGAAGCGGTGCAAGAAATCTAAAAATACGTTTAGTCACTAAAAACGTCTTCACAGCTGAAATTACCATTAGTAGTCGGATTTCCGTCAAAATTATCCGCCGCACCGGTACTGTCAACACAATAGTAGACTTCTTCCGAGCAAAGCGGTGCCCAAGCGGCATATGCTTGAGAGTCAACCGCTATCTGATACTCTTCATCCGCACCATCCGGCAATTGGTCCGCACTACAACCCGGAATTTGCCCTTTTACTCTGTCCCATCCGGAATCGGCACCATCATCATCATAACCTTCATATGTTCCGTCTCTGTAATAATATTGTTCAGCATTACTTCTTATTTGAGAGAGCTCGGATCTGATTTGGGTATCATAAGCCGACAGCCTCGCTTCACTTATTGATACGAAAGCTATTCCCGCCAAGATACCGATTATTGCCACTACTACCAAAAGCTCAATTAAAGTAAATCCTCCGTTTTTTCTCATGAATGAATTAATTATATAATTAATCACTGACGACCTTTTTGTTGATTGACTTCTTATTTAAGATTATCAGAATACAGTCTGAAGTCAAGAAAATCTACATCACCGCTCCCAAATTGAAGATTGGAAGAAGGATGGAAGCGACCAGTCCACCGACGACAAGTCCCAGCATGATGATTAAAACCGGTTCGGCAATTTTTACGTAATTTTCCATGCTTCTCTCTATTTCATCTCTGTAAAAACTGACTATACTGTTCAATATTCTTTCCATTTTACCGGTCTTTTCTCCAACGATTATCATTCTGGTTACCAAGGGAGAAAAGTATTGGGGATGTCTTTGCAGGCAGGAGCTTATCTCTTTTCCTTCTTTTACTCCCTGTCTCGTTTCGGAAACTATTTCCCGATAAGTTTCGTTCCCCACAATCCCCTCCGTAACTTCCAGGGCCTTGACTACATCGAGCCCACTCGATATCAGAGTAGCCATGCTTTCCGAAAAATAAGTCAAATAAACCTTTTTAAAAAACTTGCCGAAGACGGGAAGTTTTAAAATGAATTCATCAAAAAGCGCTTTCCCCTTTTCGGTTCTTTTGAATCTTATAAATAAAAATATTAAAACTGCCAAAACTATTAAAATTACCGGACCCCAATCGATCATGAATTCTGAAGTTCCTATCATGGCTCTGGTTATGAAAGGTAATTCCGCATCGAAGTCTTCAACTATCTCCACCAAGTCGGGAATTACGAAAAAGAGAAGAAAGGCAACTACGAAACTAAAAACGAAAATGATGAAAAGCGGATAAATTAAAGCTCCGGTGAGCTTTTTTTTGAATCTGCTGTTTCTTTCTATGTGTTCTTCCAAATATTCCAAGGACTTGGGCAAGCTTCCGGACGCCTCTCCCGATTCGATGACTCCGATGAAAAATTCTGAAAAAACCTGCCTGTGTCTTTGCAGCGCTTTGGAAAACGGGTCTCCTTCTTCAACTTTATCGGCTATATCGACTACTATCTCCTTCATTTTTTCATTTTCTATCTGCTTGGATAATATCCTGAGCGATTCTATAATTCCCACTCGGGAATCCAGCATTACACTCAACTGTCTGGTAAACATCAACAAATCGGTATCCGAAATTCCTCCGAACGGATTCTTTATTTCCAACTCTCTTTTATAAAACGGAGGAGACTCTTTTTTAATCTCCATTACATACAAACCTCTCTGTTGCAACTTTAAAAGAGCCCCACCTTCGGAGTCGGCTTCTATAAAATCCTCCACTGTCTCTCCGTTCTCGCTTTTTGCCCGGTATTTGAATTTCATCTGCGCTTTACTCTATTAATTTTTTTAAGCTCTTCGGCTTTCTTGAAAAAGTCAAAGCCTCTTCCAAGCTTATCTCATTTTGCTTAATCAAATTGCTCAAATATTTGTTGAGACTGATCATTCCGTCATTCGAGGACGTTTCTATCGTTATATCCAATTCATGGATTTTTCTTTCACGAATCAAATTGGAAACCGCGGAATTATTCTTCATAATTTCACAAGCGGGAATAAGACCTCCGGAAATTCGAGGAATCAGCCTTTGAGAGACTATTCCCAAAAGTGAAGATGAAAGCTGAGCCCTTATTTGATCTTGTTGCTCGGCCGGAAAAGAGTCCACTATTCTATGAACCGTTTCGGCCGCCGAATTCGTATGCAGGGTGGAAAAAACAAGATGCCCCGTTTCGGCTGCGGTTATCGTAGTTTCTATCGTTTCCGGATCTCTCATCTCACCGACCATGATAACATCCGGGTCCTGCCTGAAAGCCGATTTCAACGCTTTGGCGAAAGACAAGGTGTCGTGACCGACCTCCCTTTGATCTATAAGAGCTTTGTCTCCTTTGAATATGTATTCTATGGGATCCTCTATCGTTAAGATGTGCTCAAATCTACTTTTGTCTATTCTATCTATTAAAGCGGCCAGAGTTGTTGACTTTCCGTGAGAAGCCGGACCGGTTACCAAAACGAGCCCTTGATTAGCCTCTGCAAACTCATAAAGCACAGTCGGAAGATTTAATTCCTCCAAGGTCTTTATCCTCTCCGGAATCATTCTCAGGGCGCAAGAAATTTCTCCCTTTTGATAAAAAACATTCACTCTGAAGCGGGTGCCATCTTCAAAAAGATAAGAAAAATCAATCTCCTTCTCTTTTAAAAATTTTTTCTTTCTGTCTTCTCCCATCAGCTGATAAGCCATCTCTTCCGCTTCCTCGGGGCTTATTTTGTCCTCTTCCCGGATTTTTCTCAACTTTCCATCCACTCTGATTACCGGCCTTCTTCCGGAAGGAATATGCAAATCGGAGGCTTCATTTTCAATTGCCTTTTTAAAAAAATTGTTTAGTCTTGTATTTCTTTCCCGCATCTATTTTCAATTATTTTTTAGTTTCTTTGGTCGCTTTCAAAACCACCTCTACGGAAGTTAATCCTTCAAGAGCTTTCATTATTCCGTCCTGCCTCATGGTGACCATTCCTTGTTTGTATGCCTGGTTTCTGATAACGCCTTCCCCTTTGTCTTCCAGAACCATTGCCGCCATTTCATCCGTCATCTCCAAAGCTTCGAAAATTCCCACTCTGCCCCTGAATCCTCTTCCTCCGCACTGATCACATCCGATCGGCTTATACGTCTTGAAATTTGAAAGATTGACTTTCTCCGCATATTTGGTGGGCAGTGCTTCCATTTCTTGAATAATAATTCTTCTCATTCTTTCATCGGGCTCCACTTCTTTTTTACATTGATCACACAGACGCCTGACAAGACGTTGAGAAACAGCGGTATTTAGCGAAGGGGGGAGAAGATAAGGTTTTATACCCATATCTATCAATCGCGGAATAACACCGACTGCATCATTGGTGTGTAAAGTGGACAAAACTATGTGACCGGTAAGAGCCGCGTGCACCGCCAATTCGGCCGTTTCTTGATCTCTTATCTCTCCTACCATTATAATATCCGGGTCCTGTCTGAGAATTCTTCTCAGTCCGCTCGCAAAATCGTACCCTATGTCATGCTTTATTTGTGACTGGTTTACTCCGGTAATAAAATATTCAACCGGATCTTCAAGAGTTACTATATTGACCTTTTCCGTGTTCAGTTTTCTGAGCAGCGAATAAAGTGTGGTCGTTTTACCGGAACCGGTGGGACCGGTGGAAAGAAGCATTCCCGTGGGCTTGTTTATCCCCTTGATTATTATATCTTTGGTTGCATCTCTCATTCCCAGCTCATCGATACTCATCATTCCCTGTTCCGGATCCAAAACTCTGAGAACCACTTTTTCTCCCAGAGTAGTCGGAAAAGTGGATACTCTGAAATCTATCTCTTTTCCGGCTATATTGGCAAAAAATCTACCGTCCTGCGGAAGTCTCTTTTCTTCTATTTTCAAATCGGAAAGTATCTTTATTCTGGCAACTACTGCTTTGTGGGTTTTAAGAGGTAAAATCAAGTTGGAATGCAAAACTCCGTCCGTTCTGTATCTTACTTCCAGCTTTTCTCTGCCCGGCTCTATATGTATATCCGAAGCTCCACCCTCTACGGCTTCCCTGAGTATTACCGAAACGACCCTGACTATCGGAGCCTCCTCGGCCATTTTTTTAACATCTTCTTCCTGCTGCTGCTTTAGCTTTTCCGCCAGCTCCTTTTCTTCTTTTTCGTCCATGGCTCCCAATGCAGCTCCGGCACCCTTTCTCAATTCTTCGTACTGACTCAATACTTCACTGAAAACTTGTGGAGTTATTAAAACTATCTTCGAATCGAATCCGCCTCTCTTCGATAAAAATTTGAGTACTTCTTGTGCTTTCAAATCTTTGGGGTAAACCATTCCGATCTCTATCGTGTTATTTTCCTTATTCAAAGGGACCATCCTGTAATGCTCGGCCGAGTCTTCCGGAATCAAATTGGCTATATCCGGCAATATGCTTCCGAGCTTGTCCAGATTAACTTCCGTCTTCAGCGGAATATTCAAAAGATCACTTTTTATGGTAAAAAGTTGCTCCTCCGAAAGTGACGGAACATTTTCCAAAATTACCTCTTCTTCTTTTATGTTTTCGGTTCTCGCTTCTTCTATCAAGGAGTCCATCTCCCTTTCGTCGATTATCCTCCTCCTTTTTAATTCCCGGATTAATCCCTGCATTTTTTAAACTGTTTTTATAAAATGAATCTTCTATTTTTTTAATTCATTCCTTATTCCTCTTCTTCAATCTCCTCTTCAATTTCTTCTTCCTCCTCAATTTCTTCGGCAACCTCTCCCGGGTCAGCTATTTCGTAGTCGTCTCCGACCACCGTCACCCTGCCTCTCGCTTCGGGTATATTTTCACAAAGATATTCTTCGATCTCTCCCGTGATTTTAATTCTGACTTTTTTTCCGTCCTCCTTTTCTTCGACTTGATCGCCGTTTACAATCTCGTCATCTTCACTGATAAATATCAAATCACACTCATTTCCCGATTCTCTCCACTTAAACTGATACCATCTGTCTTCGAAAAGTATCAATTCCGGATTTTCTTCTCCAACTATCATATTGGGAAAATCTCCAACCAGAACATCTTCTTCGAGCTGAAAATTAATATTGAAAACTCTCCACCATTCTCGCAATCTTCTCTCTTGCGGAATTGTCGGTGGATTGAAGGGGTTTTGTGTTTCCATGTTTCTCCAGGGCAAAAGTGGATCGTCTCCCCTTTGAAAAGAGTCCAGATCTTGAAATTTATAACTTTCAAATAGTGTGAAATCTATAACCGGAATATGCTCCAATCCGGGATCCGTAGTCCCATGTTCATAAGTTACGAAAAATAATTCCCAGAGTATCACTCCCATTATTGCGAAAGTGATTAAAACCACTGCGTAAAAATACTTGGAGTCGTCTTTTTTTGTCTTTGTTGCCATACTTTTAGTAGGAGTGAGTTATCAATGTTAAATTAGACTCCAAAGTGTCAAAATCTTCACCCGCTATCCTATCTATCCTTATTCCTCTTATACTTTTTATTCGAGCTGAATTTTCTAAGCGTAACAAAAAGTTTTTGAAGTTCAAATAATCCCCCCTGACAGCAAAAGATATTTCTATTTCAGTAATACCGTCTTTTTCAGAATGATTTCGGGTTGAAAAACTACCTATATTCTCCACCCTGATACCCGATGCTCTGGAAGCGTTTCTGATTTCCGAAAAAAGAGAGGGGATATAATGATCATCCGGAATTCCATCATCCATTTTTTTAACTTCCTCCTCATATTCTTCATTCAAAATTTCAATCATCTTGTCCATGCTTCTGCTGTAATTGAGCATATTTTGCCAATCGGTATCCTTAATTTCAGCTTCAATCATCGCTTCTCTTAAATCTTGATACTCCGGCCACAGAAAGAGCCCCATTATGACAAATGCCATCGTAAGACAAATTATTGTAATTATTGGACGCATTGTTTGTTATTTTATTTAAATATTATGGGATCGATTGTCAGGATTAATTCAAACATCACTCTCAATTCTTCATCGGTCTCACCGACATTCCTGAGCTCGATGTCGTCAACGGGTGAAACATCTTTTTTAGCCAAAACTTCATACCACTCTCCTTCAATCAAATCGATATCCACTCTCAATCCTTGAGGCTCGTAATCTTCTTCACTTATCTTTTGTAAAATTAAAATTTCTTCCGCGTCTCTCAAATTAATCACCTCCTCTCTACCCATTGAAGTCGGTTTGTTGTAAAGTGAAACCGCTCTTCCGTCGGTTGAAAGTCTGTCTTCGGCAATCTCCTCCACATCTTCGGCGTCAACCCAACCGGTGAATTCTTTTTCCATGCTAAAATTCTTTAAGATTGAGTGTTGTTGCTCCAAAGCGTCAAAATCCAGGGCGTTTCCCTCCAGGTCAATTCTTCTTTCTTCCGCATCCAGACGAACTTCTTGCCAATGAGCGAGAGGGTGTATTGAATTTTCCAAAAATAGGAAAAATCCCTCCACTGAATTTCTTGCACTTAAAATGTCGGAATAATTATTCACTTTGCTTCGATAGTCATGAACCTTCAGTTTATTTTGCTGAAATTCCGATTGTTGTTCCAATCTCTGTAAAACGCTTTCTCTGCTTTGAATCTGTTCTTGCATGTTTTCATTCCATCTGTTAACCAATAAATAAGCACTAAGAGCAAAAAATAAAATAATTATTGAATAATAAAACAATATATTAAAAGAGCCGGGTAGCTCATACTTCTTGTCCTTCTGCGGTTTTATGCTTATTGCCATATTATTCTAAATTCAAACCTTCCATCGCCATCCCGACCGCTACCGAGCAGAGGGGAGACAGATCTTTTTTTAATACTTCTTCCAAAATGGAGGGGTAGTCAAGACTTTGAAAGGGATTAGCGATTGAAATTTTATAATGCTTCCCCAAATTTTCCCGAATTTCTCTAAAATTAGCTCCTCCACCGGTTAAAATAACTTCATCAACCTTTTTTCCTCCCGCTTCATAGCTTCCGATTGCATCAATAATGTTGGAAACCAAATCTTCAGAAAGAGATTTTTTAATTTTTTCCGTAGTTTGACTGACCGCCTTTTCCGTCCTTTCAATTTCCGGCAATACTGCAAAATCTTCGGTAAAGTCTTTACCCGCTATGTCCAAACTGTGACTATGCTTCGGAATCTCATCCTCTATTATGTTAACCGTAGTACTTTTGTCTCCTATGTCGATAACGGCTACGGTCTCGTTTTTTCTTCCGTAAACTTTTGCAAAAGCGGAAGTCTCAGCATCAAGCAAGCCGGCGTCCAAGCCGGTTTTTTTAGCTACGTTTCTATAAGAATTAACAGTTTCATTGGGTACGGCCAAAAGCAAAACCTCCACCATCTCCTGCTCTCCGGAATCTCTGATTCCGGTAAGAGTCCAATCCAATGTAACCTGATTCAAGGGAAGCGGTACTCTTTGTCTGGCTTGAAATTGAATCGCGGATTCAACTTCGGATTTTTCCATCTTCGGCACTTCGAAAGAGGTGAAAAAGCTGGTAAAATCGGGGATTGCGAAAACGCTTCTTTTTGTTTTAATATCCGCCTCTTTTAAAATTATCTGTATCGCTTCTGAAATAATATCCACGGAAGATATAAAATCGTCACTCGTTTTTCTTCTCAATTCCCTGCCGGTTATGTCTCTTATGGAAGCTATTCCGTAATTTGAAAGTGAAATTCCGTTTCTCGTTCTGGTAAGCTCTACTATTTTAATTGAAGTTGATCCTATATCCACCCCTAAACACTTTTTGGGCTCATTTGAAAATAGAGGCATATTACAAAGTTAAATCTTTTAATAATGATAAGTGATAAAAATATTTTTTGCAACCGGCTTGAATTAAAGCGGTGGGGGTGGCCCTGAACTACGTAGAGTTCAGGGTAGTCATATCTTCTTATCAATTCCGCCCGTCCACATCGATTGTGCTTTCTACTATCTTGTTCTTAATGCGGTGGGGGTGGGATTCGAAGTCGCTTCGCCGCCCACCGGACGGCTTGCCCCCTAAAACCCCACGGGTTTTAGTCTTTCCCAACACGGGAAAAATTCATTAATTTTTCCCGACCCCTTTTATAGGGGAGGGGAATTCGAACCCCAATCCATTCAGAAGCTTTTTAAATGTTCGGATTTTAGGAATGAGGAGTGAACAATGTGCAAACATTGTAAGCGACGAAATGACAACGAAGACGAACATTTAAATGCTTCCCTTCGGGCGAGTGATGCATGTCCATCTTTGTCGTTCTCGTCGACAAGATATTGAACAATATCTTTTACTCCTCGAGCCTAAAATATGAACCTGCATCATTCTCGCTGAATGGACTTTGATTCGGATCTCACTCCCCTAAAGTTCGAATCCTGCTTGTCAACTCTATCCATCTCAATTAATTGTATTTTTTAATATTCTGCTTTATATGCGGTGGGGGTGGGATTCGAACCCACGAACCCGTGAGGGTTGGCGGTTTTCAAAACCGCTGCCTTAAGCCACTCGACCACCCCACCCGGTTTTATCCTCTCGATTATTTACAACCCTCCTCTCTCTTCAGATAGTGCGGAGAGGGAGGGATTCGAAATAAACACCTGTTTTTCCCCGACCCCCTGGCTCTAAAAAACCACGTTTTTTAGCGTCCAGTGTCATACCCGATCAATCATATTCTGAGAAGCTTCTTTAAGATTCAGATTCAAGGCGCAAGGATTGAGCGATGCCGGAAGGCTATCGTGATTGACGAAGTAACGCCGAAGATGAATTTTAAAAAGCTTTCTTTTGGACGACCGTACTTTGATCATTTTGGTCGTCACTCGTCTATCGTTTGTAAATAACAAACTTTTATCCTCGTTCCTGCAAACTGATTCAAAGTACTGTCGCTCAGAATATGATGTCGGGATATGCACTGGACTGTTTTTCAACACGGGGAAAAACCGTTCGAATCAACTTCACTCACCAACCCAATTAGCATAAACAATTAACTTAAATAAATACTGACTGTCAATGCGGAGAGGGAGGGATTCGAACCCTCGGTACCCGTGAAGGCACAACACCTTAGCAGGGTGCCCCGTTCGACCGCTCCGGCACCTCTCCTTCTTGAATTCAAGTATAATATAATTTCGATTATTTTCAACTTGAAAAATAAACGTTTTCGCAATCATTAATCTTTAATCCGTAATCGGAAATCAATGCTACTTTACGCCTATATGCACGCACCTGGTGCGTGAAAATGGGGTGGGAGTGTAGGAGTGTATGCACGCACCTGGTGCGTGAAATATTTGTCTATTTTTTCCCTTAAGCGAGGGATTGGGGTTGAAACCTGCCTGCCGGCAGGCAGGAAGTTCGCGATCGTAACTTTTAAGCGAAGATACCCTCTTTGAGAGGACTCTCGCAGGCGTTTCAGCATGGTTTTCCGACCTTGTTGGAAATGAAACGCCGAGAGCGTAAGGCCCGAATCGTCGCCGGACGATTCGAGGCGTGGTCTCTCAAAAGAGGGTATCGAGTGCAATTAGTTCTTGAGGCAGCGAACGGAGTGACCGGAATTCTGGGCGGTGGAGAGACGGCTGACTGCACTGAAGGTACTGTGAAGATGCCGGGCCCAGGCACCAGTACCATCTTCAGTAGAAAACCACCAGCGACCACTCGAACCGACATTGATGATGTAGCCATGGTTGTGGCGGTAACCGCCAGGTAATCCTTCCCATCCTGAAGTTGCGCAATCCATAGATGTGTGACACCAATCTTCCACCTCCGGATCGGATTTTAGCATATCTCCCTCCTGATCTCCTCTATATCCCGTACCGTCTGCATCGGACTGACTCATTCCCAGCCCTATTTCCAATTCTTTAAAGTCATCATCGGTGGGAACAATCCATCCGTCGGGACAAATTCCTTGCGATCCTTCCTCGGGTGGATCTCCTTCACCATCCCAATCCATTACCGCACCCCATTGATACAGAAGTCCATTATAATTATCTCCTTGTGGGGCACAACCGTCTCCATCCCAATTGGTGGCATCATCTTCACCCACATCATTAAAATTATCACATTCATACCTTAAATCCTCAGTAAACCAACATTGGCCACCTATTTCTACAGTTGCGTAAATGTTTCCATCTCTATTGTCGGTAAAGTCATCTCCGCAATTAAATTCTCCACCGTTTCCGTTTTCCGCATATTCGGTCTCGACAATTCCTATTCCTATAAACCGTGTTTCAGCCAGTGGAGCTCTTAAAATAACGCTTGCCTCGGCTACTTCGTAACCGGTTCCGTAACCTTCGGCATGAGGATCTAAGGGTATTTGATTTATATAACCGTTGTCTACCAAATCGGATAGATCAACTAAACCGGTACAATCCGGAGATTCAAGATTGCTGTTACATATCTCGGTAAGTTCTTGAGGTAGGTCTATTTCACCCCAATTTCCTCGATTGGCTACTTGATAGGAAATAAGTGAATTATAAAGTGAGTTTATGTGACTGTTTCTTGTCGCATCCCTTGCGGAGGCGAATTGCCGGCCGGGATTTATGACTACAATAATAGCGGAAGCGAGTATCGCTATTATTCCTATGACAATTAGTAATTCTATGAGAGTAAAACCTCCATTTTTATATTTGCTCATATATGTATTTGATTATGAAAAATACGTCAATTGTATTTAAATAAAAGACTGTATTGTAAAATTATATCATAAATCCCCCTTTGCAAAAATAGAAAATCCACTTCCGTGGATTTAATCGACAATCCGTAATCGGAAGTCAATGCTACTTTACGCCCATATGCACGCACCTGGTGCGTGAAAATGGAGCGGGGTGTGATAAATATGCACGCACCTGGTGCGTGGAAATGGGGCGAATTGTGAGAGGTCAGGCCTCTCCCAACTTACGAACCTCTTTCAAGTTAAAAATTATCATTTCAAACAGCGGAAGAAAGTGTCTTTATTAGAAAAAATAATTTTTTATGTTAGAATTGTGAAAAGCCCTCGTAGTTTAACCGGATAAAACACAAGCTTGCGGAGCTTGCAATAGAGGTTCGAGTCCTCTCGAGGGCACAAATAAAAATATGAGATTCTCAGATTCAATAAATGAAGTTCCCAAAATAGGTCCGAAATACGGAAGAAGATTACGAAAAATGGGCATAATCTCCGTGGGCGATCTATTGTATCACTTCCCTTCCAGATATGAAGACTTCTCTTCTCTTACTAAAATTAAAAACTTACGTAGAGATAAGCCGGCTACGATAAAAGGAAAAGTGAAAGCAATCGAAGCGGGAAAAACCAACAGAAAAAAAGTTCCTTACGCTCAAGCGATAATTCAAGACAGTACCGGCGCCGTAAAGATAATTTGGTTTTATCAACCCTATTTGGCAAACAGCATAAAAAAAGGGGAATCAATTTATATTTCCGGTGAACCGTCCTACGGACGAGAGGGCTTGCAATTTATAAACCCCTCTTATGAAAAAGAAAAGGACGAAACGATTCATACCGGTGGGCTTATCCCGATATATCCGGAAACCCAAGGTATTTCATCACGCTGGCTCAGATACGTTTTAAAGCCCTTGATAAAAAGATTGGCCCCCAAAATTCCGGAGGTCCTGCCTCAAGAAGTGATTGAAAAGTATAATCTACTTACGATTGATAAAGCGATTGAAAAAATCCACTTTCCCAAAACCGAAAAAGAAAAAAAGAGGGCGCGTGAGCGTTTTTCTTTTGAGCGCCTTTTCTTTATCCACTTGGCTGCAATGCGGAAAAAGCTATCCATAAAAAGTGAGTCATCTTCTCCCATCGAAATCGACATGGAATACGTTAAGGATTTCGTAGAAGGGCTCCCCTTCAAGCTGACCGACGCCCAAAAAAAAGCCGCCTGGCAAATCCTTAAAGACTTGGAAAAGCCTCACCCGATGAACCGCCTTTTGGAGGGTGACGTCGGATCGGGAAAAACGGTAGTGGCAACAATGGCTATTTTGGCCACCACCAAGGACAACTACCAAGCGGCCTTGATGGCTCCCACTGAAGTTTTAGCTACTCAACACTTTAAAAAGGTCTCCGACTTGCTTGAAGGATTCAAGCTTAACATAGGGTTTCTAACCGGAAAAAAGGATAAATTCAAGTCCAAAAAACTAAAAAAACAATTCATAGAAATCTCCCGAGAAAAGCTTTTGGAAAAAGTTGAAATCGGAGAAATCGATCTTCTCATAGGCACTCACGCCTTGATTCAAGACAAAGTCACTTTTGATAATTTGGGCCTGGTAATAGTCGACGAGCAACACAGATTCGGGGTAAAGCAACGCGCCAAGCTTTGCAAAAAAGACACCATTCCTCACCTGCTTTCGATGACCGCCACTCCCATTCCCAGAACTCTGGCTCTCACTCTTTACGGCGATTTGGATATATCAATCATAGACGAACTTCCCGAAGGACGAAAAAAGATAGAAACCAGAGTGGTAAATGAAAAGGAGCGGGGGAGAATCTACTCTTTCGTAGAAAAGGAATTGAAAAAGGAGAGGCAGGCCTTTTTCATCTGTCCGCGAATCGAAAAACCCGATGAAGAAGACGAAACCCCCTGGGCGGACGTAACTTCCGTGGAAGAATTGGCTGAAAAATTAAAAAAACAGTTCACCGAATTCAAAGTGGCTACTCTCCACGGCCAACTTACGGCTACAAAAAAGGCGAAGATAATGGAAGATTTTAAAAATAAAAAAATTGATATCCTGGTATCCACCTCGGTGATAGAAGTCGGAATAGACATACCCAACGCAACGGTAATGGTCATAGAGGGGGCGGAGATGTTCGGTTTGGCTCAGCTTCATCAATTCAGGGGCCGGGTGGGAAGAAGTGAAAAAAAATCTTACTGCTTTCTTTTTTCCGGTTCCAATTCCGAAAAATCAATAAAAAGACTAAAGGCCCTGGTTGAATCCGAAAACAGTTTTGAATTGGCCGAAAAGGATTTGAAGCTCAGGGGTCCGGGTGATTTGGCCGGTAAAAGACAATGGGGAGTGGCCGGGTTTACCATGGAAGCTTTAAAAGACAGAAAGACGGTGCAAAAAACGAAAGAGGCGGCAAGCGATTTGTTAGAAAAGGATTTTAAATTGGAAAAATATTCGACTGTAAAAAGAAAGCTGAAATCGGTGGAAAAAAATCTGCACTTCGAATAAATGGATTTTATAATTAAAAAACCGTCTAAACGACGGTTTTATTAATCATTAAAGCTGAAAAGTTTGGTTGTCTGATTATTTACCCGTGCCAATTAACATTTTTAAATATTAAATTGAAATCCCTTCCTCAAGAACACAACGAATAAAGTTGTGCTCACTTACATCGTCTACACTCGACTCTCCGTTGGAAAAATCCACCATCCATGCTCCTCCCATCATATCCGACATGGAAGACCAATAGCCCGCCGACCGGGCATTAATATCGTAACTCGGCTCCGATCCCGCCCCGTCATAAAGCTCTTCCAGATCGGAAAGGCCGGGCAACCCCCAATCATCTTTACCCCCGTAATCCAAATTTTCACATTGGTCAATAGCACTACTCCAATCGTAGTCCTGATAATTACCACCATCGGCAGTCAAATCCAAAGTCGGGGTCCAAATATTTCCGGACATATCACAATAAACCGGGTCTCCATAAAAAACAATAACTCCTTCATATTCGTCACAACTAAAATTTTCAACATATTCCGCATATTGGTCTTCCGTCATACCGACTCCCAAAAATCTGGTTTCCCAATTTTCAGCGACAAGAATAATGCTGCTTTCGGAAATAAAGTATCCCGTTCCATCCTGCACCGCACTTACACTGCCTTGTGGATCAACCGGAATTTGATTAATATAATCAGGAACCAGTGTGGAAAGATTGACCAAATCTTCACAATCGGGATTATTCAAATTGGTGTTACAAATCTCAGTTAATTCTTGCGGCATGCCTATTTCATCCCATCCGCCCTGATGGCTTACTTGGTAAGATATAAGAGAAGTGTATAAGCTGTTTATATGAGATTCTCTGGTCGCATCCCTTGCGGAGGCGAATTGCCGGCCGGGATTTATGACCACCACTACCGCAGCTGCTAAAATCGCTATTATTCCGACAACAATTAGTAATTCTATTAGCGTAAACCCCGTTAGAGACGGGAATCGCTCCAAGCGATTCTTAGTGCACTTTTTTTTATAATTATAAAGTGCATTCTTTATCTCTAACGGGATGAATTTTCGTTTTTGGTATCTTAAAAACATGAGTTATATAATTTTTAGATATATGTCGTAAATTATAAACTAATAACTTTTTATTAACAAGCTGTACAAAATTTTAAAATAAAAACACCTCCTTATCTTCGGAGGTGTTTATAAAATATGGTGGTGACCCCGAGGGGATTTGAACCCCTGTTACCAGGATGAAAACCTGGCGTCCTGGACCGGGCTAGACGACGGGGCCGTATTTTTACCCTCAATTAAAGCTAAAACTTTTAAATTGATTAAATTTAAGGTAAACTGCTTTTACAGTATAAAGTAATTTTTATAAAAATCAAGACCGTTATGAAAATTTTAGCCGTAGAAACTTCTTGTGACGACACCTGTATCTCCGTATTGGACATTGAAGATGAAAAAAGCGTATTTCTCTCCGATATTGTTTCTTCTCAAATCGAAATTCATAAAGAATGGGGAGGAATACACCCCACCTTGGCTGCCAGAGAGCATCAAAAAAATCTGGTTCCCGTCTTAAAAAAAGCACTTAAAAAGGCTGGCCTGTTAGAAAAAGGTTCATCTCCCGTTGAGCCCATAGAAAAAAACTTTAAAAGGAAGTCCGTTCTTCTGGACAATTTAAAAAAATTTCTTGAAAACCATTCCGAGCCGAAGATAGATCTTTTAGCCGTAACCGCCGGTCCGGGATTGGATCCTTCTCTCTGGTCGGGAATAACTATGGCAAAAGCGCTGGCTCTTTGTTGGGACCTGGAAGTGGTTCCCGTAAATCATATAAAAGCCCATTTTTTTGCACCTCTTTATATGCAAGATGGGGAATTTCCGGCGATTTCTTTAATTGTCAGCGGGGGGCATACTCAACTGGTTTTATCTTCCGATCTCAAGAGCCATCGGGTCATAGGAAGAACTCGCGATGATGCGGCCGGAGAATGTTTTGACAAAACGGCTCGCTTGTTGGGATTTTCCTATCCGGGTGGACCGGAAATAGAAAAGTTCGCAAAAAAAGAAACGAAAAAAGAGGTAGATCTTCCACGGCCGATGCTGAAAGAAGATAATTACGACTTCAGTTTTTCCGGCCTGAAAACCGCCGTCTTGTATCGCTGGCGAGATATGGAGGGAGGTCGGGATTTGAAAATTGCGATGGCTAAAGAGATTCAAGCGGCAATAGTTGAAGTTCTAACGGAAAAAACATTCAAAGCGGTCAAAGAAAAAAGTGCAAAGACCGTAATTTTGGGTGGTGGAGTTTCCGCCAATTCGGCTTTGAGAAAAAGGTTTAAACAAAGAGCAAAAAAGGAAAAGGTTAATCTAATCATGCCCGACAAGGACCTTTGCACGGATAATGCGAAAATGATAGCCGTTACCGCTTTTTACGAATACAAAAATAACGGTTCGATTGATCCGAAATCATTGAAGGCGAGACCAAACCTTAAAATAAGTTGAAAAATTTGCTATACTGAGATTATGAAAATACCAAAAGCAGTTGAAAAATTTGCTATACTGAAATTATGAAAATACCAAAAGCATACGATCCAAATAAAAAAGAAGGAAAGATATATAAGCTTTGGGAAAAAACGGGATACTTCAATCCGGACAACCTTCCCGAAAATCACAAAGATCCGTTTTCAATACTGATGCCCCCTCCCAATGCCAACGGCTCTCTTCATATCGGCCATTCTCTATTTATTACACTTCAAGACATAATGACCAGATACAACCGAATGAAGGGAAAAAAGGCTCTCTGGCTTCCGGGTGCGGACCATGCCGGGTTTGAAACTCAAATAGTTTTTGAACAAAAATTGGAAAAAGAAGGAAAATCTCGTTTGGATATGGAAAGAGAAGAATTTTATGAAAAAGTTTGGGACTATACTCAAAAAAACAGAGAGGTGGTTAAAGATCAAATAAAAAAGATGGGTGCTTCTTGCGACTGGAGCAGAGATACTTTTACACTGGATGAAAAAATAGTTGAAACCACTCACAATACTTTCAAAAAAATGGCCGACGAGGGATTGATCTACAGGAAGAAGAGATTGGTAAACTACTGCACCAATCATCAAACAGCCTTTTCCGACTTGGAAGTCGAGCACGTAAGAAGAAAAACTCCCCTCTACTACATAAAATACGGCCCCTTCATTTTAGCCACCACCAGGCCGGAAACCAAATTCGGTGATACGGCCATAGCCGTTCATCCGGAAGACAGAAAATACAGAAAGTACGTGGGTAAAGAGATAAGAATAAAAACATTGCTCGGCGAAAAGAAGATCAAAGTAATCCAGGATGAGGCGGTAGATAGAGAGTTCGGAACGGGGGCGATAAAAGTGACTCCCGCCCACTCGGAAGTCGATTATGAAATCTGGCAACGTCACAAGGACGAAATGCCCGATCCGATTGAAGCAATCGATAAAGACGGAAAAATGACCGACGTCACAGGCCCTTATGCGGGAATGTCAGTAGAAAAAGCAAGAAAAAAGGTAGTTCAAGACCTCAAGAAAAAAGATCTTCTGCAACGAATTGATGAAGAATACGAACATAATTTGTCAGTCTGCTATAAGTGTGGAAAAAAGATTGAACCCATTTTGATGAAGCAATGGTTCATAGATATAAAACCCTTGGCCGAACCGGCCATAGAAGCGGTAAAAAGTGGTAAAATCAAGATAATCCCCGACAATTACAAAAAAGTATACCTTCACTGGATGGAGAATATAAAAGACTGGAATATATCGAGACAAAATTGGTGGGGAATAGAGATTCCCGCCTGGAAGTGTCAAAATTGCTCAACCGAAGATGATGAAAAGTGGGTCATAACGGCGGGAAAAAAGCCTAAAAAATGCCCACAATGCGAAGAAAATAATTTGGAGCGGGATGGTGATGTTTTCGATACTTGGTTTTCTTCAGGACAATGGCCTTTTGCCACCCTTTTAAACGAATCCGACTTGGAACAGTACTATCCGACTTCCGTCATGGAAACGGCTTATGACATTCTTTTCTTCTGGGTCGCCAGAATGATAATGCTCAGCCTTTACAAAACCGAGAAGATTCCTTTCAAGACGGTTTATCTTCACGGGCTGGTCAGGGATGAAAACAGAGACAAAATGTCAAAATCAAAAGGGAACGTAATCAATCCCATAGAAATAGCTGAAGAATACGGAACCGACGCCTTAAGAATGTCTTTGATAGTCGGTAACCTCCCGGGTAAAGACGTAGTCATCTCCGAAAATGAAATAAAAGGATACAGAAATTACGTTAATAAAATCTGGAATATGTTTCGTTTTTTAATGTTTAGGTGTGAAGATTACGAGCCCGGAAAAAATCCTAAATTAAGTAATAAGGATAAAAAATTGATTGACGAGTTCAATGAAAAAGCTGAAGAAGTCACTTCTCACATTGAAAATTTTGAATTTTCTCATGCTGCAGAAAAAATATATCATTACAGCTGGCATCGTTTTGCAGATGAAATAATAGAAGAGTCAAAGCCAATCCTGGATGATAAGAACAAGAAAGCGGGGCGACAGGAAGTTCTTATTACCATCTTTACCGGAATATTGAAGCTGGCCCATCCTTTTATTCCTTTCGTTACAGAAGAGATTTATCAAAAGATGCCCCTGGAAGACAAAAAAGAAACTTTAATGATTGAAGAATGGCCGATTTGATACCATTTTTTATCGACTTGATACCATTTTTCATCTTGGGAATTTTACCGAGTCTGGTTTGGCTCTTTTACTTTTTGGAAAAGGATAACGATCCCGAACCCAAAATAATGATTGTCCTGGTCTTTTTTTTGGGAGTTTTCGGGGCTTTCTTGGCGGCAATTATTCAAATTCCGACCAGGGAAATAATTTATTCAGTTGATTTTTTCAGCTTCTTGGAGAGGTTCGATATGGCGGAATTGGAAGTTTTTTTAGTCGGCTTCATCGATTCTTTCTTTTTAGTCGCTTTCATAGAAGAATCTTCAAAACTTTTAGCCGTTTTGGCGGGAGTCTTCCTTTTGAATAAGAGAGAGCTTGACGAACCGGTCGATTGTATAATATATATGGTAACCGCCGGTCTCGGCTTTGCCGCCTTGGAAAACTTTTTATATTTTTCGGAAGCTCCGTTGGAAATGGTTACCGAACTGGTCCTTCTGCGCTTTGCCATAACCACTCTTTTTCATGCTTTGGCTGCCGGAATATTGGGTTATTTCATCGCTCTTTCAATCAAAAAAATGAAGTTGAACCTCGTATTTCTGGGTCTTTTGACGGTAACCTTTTTTCACACTCTCTACAATCTCCTTATATCTTTCATGGTTCAAGTTGAAGGACTTATTTATCCCGGACTTCTTTTGGGTTTCTTGCTGCTTTTAACGATTGTTTTAATGAGAGCATTTAAAAGATGTAAAGAGATGAAAAGTATCTGTAAGCCGGCAAGCCTTCATTCGGATTAGTAGATTAAAAAATAATAAAAATACTATGAGTAAAAACAAAAAAGAAGAGTGGACGACAAAAAAAATGGATGAAAATAAAAAGAGTTGGCTTTCCAAGGAGGGAGAGCTTACCGTGGACGTATATAAGACGGATAAAGATATAATCATACAAACACCGGTAGCCGGAATCGATGAAAACGATCTGGAAATAATCACGGAAAAAGACATGATTATTATCAAGGGTCAAAGAAATCGCCCCGAAAACGGAGAGCCTGAAGAATTTTTCATTAAGGAGTGTTTTTGGGGTCCGTTTTCCAGAAAAATAATTCTTCCGGAAGAAACCGACCCTTCCAGAGCGAAGGCTTTAATGAATAAGGGTGTTTTGACGATAAAAATACCACGCATCGAACGCGAAAAAAGAAGAGAGGTCAACTTAAGTGAAGATGAATAATTTTGATCTTATATTCTTATTTTTCAGTCTTCTTTTAGCAATATTCGTCTTGATTACCCTTTTATTCTTTTTTCTTACCCCGAGTAGTATCAAGTCTTATATCAGTGGAGCTCCTCCGGTTCCGACTCCCAAAAAAGTAATACGAACTGCTTTGAAAGAGGCCGGTTTAAAAAGCGGAGATCTTTACTTTGATTTGGGATCGGGAAGCGGCAGGTCCCTGATAATAGCCGCTGAAGAATTCGGGGCGCAAGTAGTGGGAATCGAACATTCCCGTCCCAATGCTTTTGTTTCCAAAATAAACTTGAAAATAAGAGGAATTAAAGGAGAAATAATCTGTCAGAATCTGCTTGAATCGGATTTATCGAAAGCCGATGTTGTCTTTGCATATCTTTCAATATCTCTTATGAAAAAATTGGAAAAAAAGATACAACGGGAAAAATTGAGTTTCAAAGTGGTGAGTTATTCCTTTTCTTTTCCGAATTTAAAAGAGGTAAAAAGAATAAAAATGTCCAGCGGTAAAAGTATCTTTATCTACGAACTGTAAAACTTTTCCGAAAACTCTAAAAATCCTAAAATCAGCTTATTGCAAAATTGATCACCATTGGGCTAACCATGAAAGCGACAGCAATAATCACTCCCAGTATTCCGTAAATAATTCTCCTTTTGCCTCTCTTTGCCATCCTTTTATCCTTTCCGGTAGTCAGCGTTCGTAGTCCCAAAATAATCAAAGCAAGGGCAAAACCGCTCGCAAAAAGCGCGATACCATGAGCTGCTCTATAGAGATTATTAATCATACAAGCTAAAGCTCCTTCGCCCTCATTTTCTGAGACCCCGACTATTCTCCCTCTTGAATACCGATTGTTTTCAATTTCAAGCTCACGTACCATTTGACAACGCTGCTCCGGTGGACAGAGTCGACCTTCCCCACAGCCACTAATTTTTCGCAAAGGAAAAAGAGTGCCAGAAATGATAAAAATTAATATTGCTCCCGCTATCAATTTTCCTTTCATGATTACAATTTTGATCTATTCAAAATTTATATCCAAAAAGGAGCATTCCATGAAAATGTGCCGAGGGTGGGACTCGAACCCACAAGTCCTGACGGACAGCAGGCCCTAAACCTACCGCGGTTGCCAATTTCGCCACCTCGGCTAAACAAAACTCCCTTCCTAAAAAATACGAGAAGGGAGTTTTTAAGAGTCGTTAACTTATCATAAAGTTGACAATCCAAGGAACGGCCCAAGCGACGGCGGCAATGAATACACCTATGATAGCAAAAGTGATCATCTTTTTACCCGCATTTATGTCATCTTCAACCCCTCTCGCAGTCAGTATCTTGTATCCTCCGTAAATTACGAAGAGCACAACCAAGGCAACCATGAACCAAATCAAGACGTTAATAGCTCTGTAAACCGCATTAAGCATGCAAACCAATGATCCTTGCCCTTCGTTTTGACCCATCGTGACCGTAGCACCTTCTGAATACGGGGTTCCGTCCACTTCTATTGGTCTTACCAAAGTACAATCTTCCCAAATTCCCAACTGAGCATTAACCGGAGTGGCAAACATCAAACCGAATACGGCAAGCAACGTCAATGTCAATATTGTTTTTTTCATTTTTCTTATTATAAGTTGTAATCGACCTTTTTAGAAAGCTACTTGGTTTATTTTATCACCTTCTCTTATTATTGCAAATAAACTTAAGAAAATATATACGCTACCAGCCATAAAATTGCTCGAGCGGCGACAACTATGAAAACTCCCAAGACGGTCCATTTGATTATATTTTTCCCTTTTTGTATATACTCTTGATTGTTTCCACCGACCATTATATAAAGAGCGGCGACAACCACCATAAAAACGAGTAAAGCGAGCCCCAGAGAGATTAATAAATTTATAAGAGCGTCAAAAAACTCCGATATCGTTTCGAAACGAACCGGATTCGGAATGGTAAGAGTTGTAGGACCCGTGGCGGTTGCCGCATTGGCATAAGCACTCGTTCCGAAAGAAAAAAGAAGTAAAGACCATAAAATTAGAGCAAAAAAACTTCTTTTTTTCATAGCTTTTTTCACTATTTTATCTTTTACTTTCTATGTAAAAATCCGTAATGATGCATGCCGGCCTGAAATTCTTCTTCCAATTTAAATCCCGCATCTTCAATCAAATTCTTGGTTTTTCCCGGAGAAAGCTTTTCCACTTTCGGGGCTATGGGTGATTCCGGCTCCCATTCCACGGTTAAAAGCAGCCCTTCTTTTCTTAAAATCCTTCTTGCTTCCGAGACAACTTTTTCTTTATTTTCCACTTGAAATAAAAAATTGGTCATTAGGACCAAGTCAACCTTCCCATCTTGAATGTGGGTGCCTTTCTCTATATTTTCATTCACCACCTTTATGTTGGCAATATTGTTTCTCTTCATCTTTCCTCTCAAGGCCGAGAGCGGCTCCTCTAAAATATCTATGGCATAAATTACTCCTTCCTTCAATCTTTTTGATAAAGGCACAACCCATCCGCCCGATCCACACCCGAAATCGGCAGCAATCATATTTTTTTCCAGGGGAAGATCATCTATTATCTCTTCGGGTTTTACGAACTCCATAATGATTAATTTTAACTTTTAAAAACAAGTTATGGAAGCGACTTCATCATCTTTTCCCAACTTCATTACTCGCACTCCTTGAGTTACCCTGGAAAGTTCTGAAATTTTGTCTATATTGGTTCTTATAACCTTGCCTCTTTTCGATATGGCTACTACGTCTTGTCCTTCGGTAACCACTCGAGCAGCTATTATCTCTCCGACCTTGGAAGAGTTGCTCAAGGTTTTTAAACCGACTCCACCCCTTTTCTGAGGTCTGTATTTTTCAATCGGAGTCCTCTTTCCGTATCCCTTTTCTGTTATCAAGAAGACGTACTGTCCTTTTTTGTCCTTTCTGATTATTCCGACATCGGCAACTTTGTCTTTCTTTTTCAAATCTATTCCCTTAACCCCCATGGCTTGCCTTCCCATCGGCCGAGCTTCTTCTTCATCGAATCTTATAGCTTTTCCCTTTTCGGTAATAATTATTACGTCGTCACTACCGGTCGTTTTTCTTACTTTTTTGAGCTGATCCCCTTCTTTGAGTCCCAGTGCTATCAATCCGGATCTCCGTATATTCTTGAATTCGTCCAAAGCCGTTTTCTTAATCTTACCCTTTTCGGTAACCATTATCAAATTTTTAATCTCTCCGTCCTTTCCGTCCTTGTCCAAAGGTATCGCCGCCAAAACCGATTCATCCGAAGAAAGTTCCAAAAAATTGAGAATTCCTCTTCCTCGAGCGGCTCGAGATCCTTCCGGAACCCTGTAGACCGGAACTCTGAAAACTTTTCCCGTATCGGTAAAAAACAACAAGTCGTCATGAGTATTCGCTTTTATGAAGTGTTCCACTACGTCATCTTGGCTGGTTTTCATTCCTAAAATTCCCTTACCTCCTCTTTTTTGCTTTTTATAGGTCGACGGATTTATTCTCTTTATATATCCTCCGTTGGTTATGGTGACTATGGCCGACTCTTTGGGAATCAAGTCTTTTTCTTTTATATTTCCCAACGGTTGCTCATTAACTTCGGTTCTTCTTTCATCGTCGAATTTTTCCTTCATCTCTTCAAGCTCTTTTTTAACCACTTCTTTTATTTTTTCATCACTTTCCAAAATTTCCGTCAATTCCTTAATTTTCTCTCTTTTTTCTTTTAATTCGTCTTCCACTTCAACTCTTTCCAGTTTAGCCAATCTTTGCAATCTCATTCTTAAAATAGCCAATGCCTGCAGATCACTGAGACCGTATTCATCCATCAAATTGGTTTGAGCCTCCTCTTTGTTTTCGGAAGCTTTAATCGTTTCTATAATGTCGTCTATATCAACCAAGGCCTTATACAGTCCTTCCAAGATGTGCTCTCTATCTTTCGCCTTTCTCAAATCGTATTTCATTCTCCTGGTAATTACCTCTATCCTGTGATCCAGATAATGTTCCAAAATCTCAACCAAACTCAAAACTCTCGGTTGAATGCCGTCAACGAGGGCGATCATGTTCAAGTGAAACTTTTTCTGAAGCGAGCTGTAATTGAAAAGCCTGTTCAAAACTTTCCGGGGATAAGCGTTTCTTTTGAGGTCGATAGCTACTCTCAAACCCTCTCTGTCCGATTCGTCTCTTATGTCTCTGACGCCCTCCAACTTTCCGTCCTTGACCAATTTGGCGAATTCTTCAACCATTTTGGACTTTTTAACGCCGTACGGAATCTCGTTTATTATTATTTGAGAGCTTTTCGCACTTTGTTTTATTTCCGCCTTTCCTCTCAATTTTATACTTCCTTTTCCTTGAGAGTAAGCGGTTATAATCTGCTCTTTGTTGAAAATTTCTCCACCGGTGGGAAAATCGGGTCCTTTTATGTACTTAAAAAGATCTTCCGTATCCGCATCCGGATTTTCCAGAAGATGAACAGCCGCGTCAATCGTTTCTCCCAAGTTGTGCGGAGGTATATTGGTCGCCATCCCTACGGCAATACCCAAAGAACCGTTCAGTAGAAGCTGAGGAAGAGGCGAGGGCAAGACCGTCGGCTCTTTCTTGGTTCCGTCGTAGTTGTCAATAAAATCAACCGTATCCTTGCTTATGTCCTGAAGCATCACACTTCCTATCTCGGAAAGTTTGGCCTCCGTGTATCTCTGAGCTCCGGGAGGATCGTCATCTATCGATCCGAAGTTTCCCTGACCCTTAACCAAAGGGTATCTAAGTGAAAAGTCCTGAGCCATCCTGACCATAGAATTATAAACGGCACTATCACCGTGCGGATGATAACGAGCCAAAGTCATTCCGACAACACTGGCCGATTTTTTGTATTTTGCTCCGGGAGTTAGTCCGTCTTCATTCATCGTATAAAGAATCCTCCTGTGGACCGGCTTCAATCCGTCCCGAACATCGGGAAGAGCTCTTCCGACTATAACCGACATCGCATAATCGATGTACGATTTCTTCATCTCTTCTTCAATGCTTCTGGGTTTTACGTATCCTATATCGTTTTCTTCAAATTTTTCATCTTCCATTGGCTTTTGTTTTATGCTTTTTTACTCTGAGGTTTAAGCTTGTAAACTTGTATTTCTCCTTCCGAAAGATTAGTTCTGGAAATTGAAACTTTCTCTTCCGCTTTTTTGTCTTTGGCTCCCATCGCCTTCATAAAAGCTTCCGGTCCCTCCAAATCAAATTTTAGTCCCGGAATCTTGTAATGCATCGGTATTACCGCTTTGGGTTCAAGGTGAGAAACTATTCTTCCGGCTGTTTTTGCATTTATCGTATATTTGCCACCGACGGGAACAAGTAAAATATCGACTTCTCCTATTTCTTTTACCTGTTTATCCGTGAGCTCTTTTTGCCCAAAATCTCCCAAATGACACACCACCATACCTTCCGACTCTATGACGTAAATTGTATTTACACCTCTTTCTTCACCTTTTTTTTCGTCATGATAAGAAAAAATACCCCTTATGAGAGTATTTTCCACTTCATATTCTCCGGGCCCGTCAATAACGAAAGCTTCATCGTTTACCGCATCCAAATTACTGTGATCATCATGATCGTGAGAAACAAGAACCATTTCAACATTTTTTTTATAAAGCTTCAATCCGGTCGATTCATCGAAGGGATCAGTTAAAATTGAAACCTTCTTCCTCGATTTTCTTCCTCTTTTTCCCGAAATATAAAAGCAAGACTGTCCGTACCATTTAAAATCCATATTTTTTACTCTTTTATCTTTTGAACTGACACTTATTTTAGCAAGCCGACTTGAAAAAATCAAGATATGATGTAAAATAAGCATTCAGTGCAGGTGACGGATAAAAGTTTGGGCTCGAAGACTTCCGTTGCTTTAAAAAAATTATTAACCAATCGGTGGAAAAAAGCTTAATTCGAGCCGAATAGCTTAATTTCCATCAAAAAAAATATGAAGGAAAAACTACAAGAAGAAAATTTACTCGAAATTCCAAAAGAAGGATCCATAATAGAAGGAAAAATAGTCGGAAAGGGTCGTGCGGCAGCTTACGTTGATCTGGGAATCTTCGGTACCGGAATAATATTCGGAAAAGAGTTCTACGAAGCTAAAGACGAATTGAAAGACTTGGAAAACGGAGAAACTGTTTCCGTAAAAGTAATCGACATAGACGGAGAAGACGGCTATGTGGAGTTGTCACGACATCAAGCCAGAAAAGATATGGCTTGGGGAGTTTTGGAAGAAAAGAAAGAAAACAGTGAAACGATAAGTGTAAAAATAGAAGGAGCCAACAAAGGGGGGCTTTTGGCCAAGCTTTTCGGTATTCCCGCATTTTTGCCCTCTTCCCAACTTTCTTCAGATCATTACCCACACGTAGAAGGCGGTGATCGAGACAAGATACTGGAAGAATTGCAAGAACTGGTAGGTAAAAAATTGGATGTGAGAATCTTGGATCTCTCCAAAGAAGATGAAAAAATTATTCTGTCCGAAAAGATAAGAGAAATAGAAAAGAAAGAAGAAGCACTTAAAGATTATTCCGAAGGAGATGTAGTCGAGGGAGAAATAACCGGTATAGTCGATTTCGGTGCTTTCATAAAGTTCGGTGAAGGAATAGAAGGACTGATCCATATCTCGGAATTGGATTGGAGCTTGGTTTCCGATCCTTCGGACATATTGGAAGAAAATCAAGAAATTGAAGCCAAAATAATCAAAATAGCGGACGGAAAAGTTTTTCTGTCACTAAAAGCCTTAAAGGAAGATCCCTGGAAAACGATACAAGAAAAACATTCCAAAGGTGACGTGATAGAGGGGAAAGTTACCAAAATGGTTTCTTTCGGTGCTTTCGTGGAGCTCGATTCCGGAATTCAAGGTCTTTGCCACATTTCCGAATTCGGAACCAAAGAAAGAATGAAAGCATCTCTGGAAGTCGGCAAGTCTTACGAGTTTGAAATTTTGTCCATTGACGCCGACGATCACAGGTTGAGCTTAAGACTCAAAAGCTAAATTGCCATCCCGTTAAAAACCCCCTTTTTACACCTCGTAGGTGTAAAAATGGGGGCTTGTAATTGATGCCCTTCTTTTATTTGACTATCCGCCAATTTCAAGTATAATAATAACCACTAAAAACCAATCTAAAACCTTATGCCGATAACCGATTCAGCAAAAAAAAGGCTACGCCAAAATAAAAAAAGAAAAAAAGAAACAAAGTTTTTAAGGATAGAATGAAGAGTTCGATAAAAGAGATTCGCAGCTTGGTGGAAGAGGGTAAAAAAAAGGAAGCTGTAAAAAAACTACCCGATACCTACAAAGCGATAGACAAGGCTGCAAAAAAGGGAGTGATAAAGAAAAAGAATGCCAGCCGTAAAAAATCACGTTTGACGAAATTGGTCAACAAATTGGATTAAAAGTGAGAGACAATCATCATTAAAGCGGTTTCCGGAGTTATTCTTCCCAGTTTGATATCCAAATCCATCTTGAAGAGTTCTTGATGGATTTTTTTTAATGAGTCAAAGCTAAAATTTTTAGTTTGCCTGCCGGTCTTTTTAAAAACGAACGGACTCATTCCACTTTTTTTTCTCATCTCCTTCGCCGATAAATTTTGATCTTGGAGCTCTTTTAAAATGAGTAGGTTTCTCAGCTGATAATTAATCATCGAGAGCAGATAAAAAGGCGAATCTCCCTTTTGAATGTGTTTTTGAATTAATTCTACCGCTTTAGCTTTGTCGCCTTTTCCCAAAGCATCTATAGTCTTGAATATGTCCGTTTCCAATTCGGGCTTGACATGCTCTCTTACGTCATCAACGGTTATTTCACTCCCTCTCTTCATATTTGCAAGTTTATTTATTTCATTGCTCGCTCGCCATAAATCGTCACCGACATATTCCACCATCTTTTTCAATGCTCTTTTTTTAATTTTCGCGCTCTCTTTTGAAAATTGAGCTTCATACCACTTTTGAAGTTTTTTTCCTTTTAATTTTCGGTACTCTTTTATCATCACTTTATCATTTTTCATTCCTTCGGCTTTTTTTACCAGCTTTCCCTTTATCTTTTTTTCTTCTTTAAGTATCAAAATATTTCTTCTTCCGGCCAGATCCTCCAAATTTTCCTCTATTTTTTTTCTAAGATCTTTATTTTTGAGTAATCCTTTTCCCACAACCAATCTTTTTTCCATAAACATCCCCATTTGACCGCTTTCGTCTTTCAGCTCATTAAAAGAAGCCTTTTCCATAAAGATTAAATTGATTCCACTCGTATTTTTATCTCGGTATCCGGAAATTATCTCCTTCAGTTTCCGAGCTGACCTATAAGTATCATTACCATGTAAAATGATTATCATAACTTTTGACAGCGGGGGCAAAAATAAGTTCCTCTTCCCCCGACTTTTATTTTTTCAATATTTTCGGAGTTACACTTTTCACATTTTTCTCCCTCCTTATTATACACTTTCTGCTTTTTCTGATAATTTCCCTTTGTTCCATCGGGCAACCTGAAATCAACCATGCTGTCTCCGCTGTTTTTAATTCCCTGCTTTAAGACATCTCTTATGGCATTATGCAGCTTTTTCATCTCCTCTTCGGAAAGTCTGTCGGCCTTTTTTTCCGGATGAATTCCGGCCATCCACAAAGCATCCGAGGCATAAATATTCCCTACTCCCGCCAAAAAATGTTGATCCATTATAAGCGGTTTTATCATTTTTTTTCTTCCGGAAATCATCTTTTTAAATTTATTAACCGTAAAATCTTCAGATAAGGGTTCCGGACCTATCTCTTTCAGCTTTTCTTTCAACTCTTCTCTTTTCCAAAGTTCAATTTTTCCGAATTTTCTAAGATCCGAGAAAGCGATATGTTTTCCGTTATCCAAAAAAAACAAAAAACGAATGTACTTATTCATTTTATCTTCTTTCAGTGGGCCCGGAATTCGGGATACCCATTCATCCTCCTCCTTTTTCCACTTTCCATACAGAAGATGTCCCGTCATTTTGTAATGAATAAGCAGAGAAAGCTCTTTATCAAGTTCAAAAATAACGTTTTTCGCTCTTCTTCTCACCGTTTTTATCTTTCTCCCTTTAATTAATCGGTTAAACGACCCTTTTAAAGATCCTTTACAAACTCCCATTTTCGGCGTATCGGTCCATACGTCAACGAAGGTCCTTTTCGGGACCTTCGTTTTAAGATATGAAACGCTTGATTGAACTTCCGGAAGTTCGGGCATCGCTTAAATTTTTGAAAACTAATCCAGGGTCTCCTTGATCTTGGTAATTATCTCTTTGGGTGTAAAATGAGCTTTAATCAGAAAGTCTTCAGCCCCGAGATCCAACCCTCTTTCCACTTCCGATTTTTGACCCAGGTTGGAAAGAATCACTATGGGGATCTCCTTGAGCTCATCGTCTTCTTTGGATTTCTCCAAAACTTCAAAACCTCCCACTCCGGGCATTATCAGATCCAAAAGAACCAAATCCGGTTTCTCTTCTCTCATCTTTTTCAACCCTTCTTTTCCTTCCACCGCCTGAACCGTTTCGTATCCCTCCTTATCAAGTTTTCTGACTATCATTTCTCTCAAGAATTTATCATCTTCTACAACCAATATTTTAGTCATGTTTTTTAATTTATTATTTATTAATATTAACTATTATTTTTGTGGTTTTCCTATTTGAGCCACTGTCTTTTCAATTACTTCCTGAAGATCGAATTTTGTCTTTACTATCCAATCCCTGACACCGTATTCCTTGGCTTTATCTATCTCGACCGGTTGTCCGGAATTGGAAACGATAACTACCGGCACTTCGATATTCTCCTCTTGCATCTTTTCGAGAACTTCGAATCCGTTCATTTCCGGCATTATGATATCCAGCAAAATCAAGTCCGGTTCCGTTTCTTTTATTTTTTGAAAACCCTTCTTTCCATTCTCGGCAATTTCAACGACAAAACCTTTCTCGGATAACTTCTTGGATATTAAATTCCTTACGAGCTTCTCATCTTCTATTATCAATACTTTTTTCATATCTTCATATTTTTTAATCCGCTGCCTTGATTTTAAACAGTTAAAACCTTATTGTCAAACTTTTCAAGTTAAAAATTTCTCATAAAGTCTTCGTCATCACCTTTTTTCGTCGGCAGAGTGAAGTAGAAAAGACTTCCCACTCCTTCAGTTGACTCGAAACCCATTTCTCCCCCATGCGCCTCAACAATATTTTTAGAAATGAAAAGACCCAATCCGGAACCCTCTACATCTTTTCTCACTACATTTCCGGCTCTGAAAAATTTATTGAAAAGTCTTTCCTGTTGCTCTTCGGGAATTCCTATTCCATCATCTTGAACCGATATCTTCAATTCGTCTTCACCTTTCATGCTTATCGATAAGACTATTTCTCCTTTATCCGTATACTTTATCGCATTATCCAAAAGATTTTGAATTACTATCGATATTTTTTCCGTATCCACTTTTACCGCCGGAAAATTTTTCTTAACTTTATTCAGCTTGAATTCAACATTATCTTTTTTTTCTATACCCTCCTTATAATTTTTAACTATCGGATCTATTACATCGAAGATATTGACTATTTGTGGCTCATAAATATATCTACCTTCTTCAATTCTACTTACATTGAGCAGATCATTAATCAAATTAACCATTCTTTCGTTGGCATCATAAGCTTTTTTAATCAAATCAACCTCGTCCTCGGTCAATTTTTCTTTTTCTTCAACCGTTTCTTCAAGAAAAGTTTCCAAAGTCCATTTTATTCCCGAAAGGGGAGTTCTCAATTGATGAGCGGCCACCGATACGAATTCGCTCTTAATTCTTTCTATTCTTTTTTCCCTGGTAACATCATGAACATGAACCAAAACTCCCCAGCTTTCATTTTCTTCTTCGACTTCCGTCGTTGTTATTTCAAAATAATTATCACCTATTTGGAGCTCTTCCCTAAAAACTTGACTTAAATTTTCTTCTTTTTCTTTATCTTCTATAAATTCAAGCAATTCTGAAAATTGATCAATTTCATAAAGTTCTTTAATTTTTTTTCCGACAACTTTTTCAGAATCAATTCCGAACAGTTTTTCCGCTTTGGGGTTGATGATGGTCAGGCGATCCTCGGGGTCGAAAAAAAGCATCCCATCCACAAAATTTTCTATTATTGCCAAGGTTTTTGCTCTTTCTCTTTTCGTCTTCTTATAATTTTCATCAACGTCCTCCAATATATTAAGTAAAGCCAGGCGAGAATCATCCATCTGTTCCGTCTTTTTTTTCAGCTCTTCTTCCTTTTTTTCAAGTTCCGTTTTTAGCCTTTCACTTAATTTTCTTCTTTCGGTTATATCAACGATCGCCAAAAAATAACCGGTAAAATCACCGTCTTCGTTTCTTTTTGCTAACGCAAAAATTTCAACCGGTATCGCCTCTTCACTACTGCTTAAAAGAGTGAGTTCTTTTTCTTTTTTTTCATCGGTTCTTCTTATTATTTCAATAAAATCTTCAATTTCTCTTTTTTCCAGAAAAAGCTCTTTTATGTTCAGGCCTACTGAATCGATTATTCCGTATCCGGAAATTTCTCCGAAAAATTTATTGGCTTCCAATATCAAATCAAAAGGATTGACTACACAAAAAGCGATAGGTAAAAAATCCGTTAATTCTTGAGCGTAACGCTTGAATTCTTCCAAATCTTTCATCTCTTCGGTTATTCGCTTTTCTTGAGTTTTATTATTGTTCATTTTCCCGATTTATTCTCTTTTTGAGTATCTTTATCTCCTTTTCCAATTCTTCATTCTTTTTTTCCAACTTTTTCTTCTCTCTCTTCAGTTCGACCATCTTCAACTCTCTTCCCGTCGCCAATCGATTGAATCTTTCCAGTTCCTTCACTTTTTCTTCCATTCTCTTTTCTATTTTTTGAGCTCGGCTGAGATCAAAAAAAGAAATAAGTATAATCGGCTTATCTTCCCTTATCTTTTTTTCACTGAAAAAATTGACCAATATATCTTTATTTTTGCCCTTCAGAGTTATCTTTTCATCTCTTTGCTCTTTAACCAGCACATCTTCCATCTTTTCAACATCCATAATCTTGTCCAGGCGGCTATCCACAAGCTCATGACTTTTGTATTCCAAAATCTTTTCAACCTTTTCATTAATCTTCAATATACGTCCCTGATCATCCGTAAAAAGAACCGCTACGGGCAAAAAGGAGAGAATATCTTCAAGATAATTTTTAAAAATATTTTCCATAAACTATTCCTTGTTTTTTAGCCTTCTTTTCAATTTTTCATTTTCTTCTTTTATCTTTTCATTTTCTTCCTTCAATTGAATCATCTTTTTTTCCCTGCCGACAGTTAAATTATGAAATTTTTCCAGCTCCTCCACCTTTCTTTGAAGCTCTTCGGTTCTCGCCTCTACCTTCTCCTCCAAACTTTCCGTCAATTCTTCCAACTCCCTCGTTCTGGAACGAACTCTTATTTCCAAAACCTGTTTGGCTTCTTCCAGTTCCCGATGACTTCTTTCCAGTTCGGCGGCCATTTCATTAAACTCTTCTCCTATTCTTTGAACTTCATCCCCGGTATTGATCTTTATACGTTGACTCATATCTCCTTCTCTGATCTTGATTATCGCTTTTTTAAGTTTAAGAAGGGGTCTTATAATTCTTTCTGTAAAAAAGAGTGATAAAAATACCGAAATCAAAACCGCAAGAAGAAGTATTGATGAACCTCTGGCTATGGCGGGCATCAAAAATGCCATTATCTTAATACGATTCACTCCGGCAATAACGGTCCAGTTTTCTCCGTCTTTTCCAACCAACGGACGAGCTATTATTTCCGTTTCTCGTTCACGGTAAAGCGCTCTTCTTCTTTCAAAAGTCTCAACTCCGACAAAAGGATCGTCAATCATCATTCCGGAAAATTCACCGTTGTCCGCATAATAAAGCTCACCATCCGAATCCACTATCCAAAGAAAAGATATGTCTACAGACCTGGAAACTTCTTCCAAAACGACTTCGGGAATCAACTTTTCACCCTCACTTTCTCTGGAATAAGCCCATAACAAATCAAGGACGGTTTTATTTTCTTTCATCGTCGCTTCGTGAAAAATCAATATCTGATCCCTTACGGTCAAAATCGTGACCAAACTTACAGCCAGAAAAGAAACCAAAACCATAGCCCCGAATATTCTGCTGAATATACTGGTTTTCATTTGGTTTTGCCGAATTTTACTTTTTTAGAAATCCAGCTCCATTTGATCGTATCCCTCCCCATATTTTTTTATCAAACTTTTAAAATTATATTTTTTAAAAAAGTTTAAAACTTCTTTATCGGAATAATTAAAAATCGCTTTTTCGAGATCGATTTCCAGATCGAGATCTTCTCTCAAGGAAACCAGCTTTTTGCTTTTTATCGCCGTTTCTTTTTTGTTTTTCAACCTTTTCCCGACCGACTCCTTTAATTCGTCAAAAGAGTCATAAATATCTTCTACCGTTCCATAGTTTTTTACCAATTCAGAAGCTCTCTTTTTGCCTATTCCTTCAATTCCCGGGATGTTGTCCGAAGGATCTCCTTTTAACGCCTTGTAGTCGACAAAAAGCTTCGGAGGCACTCCGTATTCTCTTAAAACTTTCTCCTTGTCGAATTTTATCATTTTTTTTATTCCTCTTCCAGGAGACCTAACGACAACGTTATCGTTTACAAGCTGCAGAAGATCTCTGTCTCCACTCAAAATAACCGTTTTGACTTCTTTTTCCCACCTTTTTGAAAGCGTCGCTATTATGTCATCGGCTTCAAAGCCTTTTTTGTCCAAAACGGGAACACCGTACTTTTCCAAGCCCTTTTTTATCAAAGGGAGTTGATCCACCAACTCATCCGGCATATCCGGCCTTTGAGCTTTATAATCTTTGAATATTTCATGCCTGAAAGTCTTCTCTTTTCTGTCAAAGACCGCTATCACGTAATCCGGATTCTCATCTTCCGTAACTCGGGTAAAAATAAGAAAAAACCCGTAAAGAGCGTTGACCTGCCTTCCGTCGTTTTTAAGAGGGGGAAGAGCATGATAAGCCCTATAAACCAGAGCGTTGCTGTCTATGAGAAGTAATTTTTTCATTACTTAAAATTATCATATTTTTTTCGTTTGACCAACTTAAGTTAAAGTGTTATTATTTATCCATCCGCGGGGCATGGTGTAACGGCTAACATGCTCGCTTTGGGAGCGAGTGATTCCCGGTTCGAATCCGGGTGCCCCGACACCTTAAAAACATTGACAGCTTTTAGCTATTTGCTTATCATAATGTCAGTACATATATCTTAGGCGGGTGTAGCTCAATGGCAGAGCCCTGGCCTTCCAAGCCAGTTATGTGGGTTCGAGTCCCATCACCCGCTCCACTTTAAACCGTCCGTAAAGGGCGGTTTTTTTAATGAGAGCAAAACTGGCTACCACCTCGCTCTTCCAGCTCCTCCTCGGTTCCCTTAAAGACTATCTTCCCTTTTTCCAGAAGATAAATCGTATTGAAGTGCTTGATGTCCTCTTTGTTACTGACGGCCATAACCACCGACATCCCGTATTTATCACAATAGTCATCTATAAGAGAAATTACTTTTT